>DATFEQ010000042.1:0-5124 GCA_035250905.1 Steroidobacteraceae bacterium | reverse complement strand
TCGACCATCGGCACGAAGCCTGGCGGCGCCTCTTCCACGAAGCGGGTTCGGAGATCGTCAGTCATGCGGAGGCGCCACGGCGCGCCGGGCGTGAGCTGCTCGCCGGCGATGAAGCCGTCGTTGAGCCAGCGGTGGAGCGTCGACGGCGCGAGGTCGAGGGCCTTCGCCGCCTCGTGCACGGTGACCAGCTCGCCAGAGCCTTTCTGGGAGGCCCGGTCGCAGCGAGGGATGTCCCAGTGAGTGCGCAAGCTGCCCACCCTGTTTGCGGTGAAGCGCAGGCCAGTGGCCGTCCTGCGCCCTTGCCGGTTCAGGATGCCGGCGATCACGGCGTCCGGATAGTGGGCGGCCAGGCGGCGCAGGAGATCGACCGTTTCTTCCTCGGTGCGAACGGGCGATGGTCGAGAGCGCAGCAGGCGAAGATCGATATCGGTGATGAGGCCGCCTCGCCAGCGGAGTGCGAGATGCGCCTGCTGCCCCTCGCGGTCGACAGCGATGATGACTTCCTCGAGCAGCGTCCGCAGCAGCTCCTTGCGATCGCGGTCTGTCGTCGTGGAAGCCGACCAGACACGCTCGACGTCGGATCCCAGCGAGAGGACTGCCTTGCGCTGGTCGTCTGTGATGGTTCCCGGCCGGTCTCGCTCATGGCGATCGAGCTCTGCTTGGGCCGTGACGACCGCCCGCAAGGACTCCTCCCACTCCGCTTCCAGCCCGCGAGCGACGAGTCGATTATCGGGATCGACGGCGCGGTAGCGGCGCTCGGCGCGTTGGGCCTCGTAGCGAGCCCGTTCGACCTGCTGTTTCCATTGCGCGAGGAGCGCGTCGTGGTCAGCGGCGAGATGGCCTGCCACCTGCAGCGAGGCCTCGATGCCTGCGGGAGCGAGCGCGGCGAGGAACGCCGGCACCACGGCGATGTCGATCTGGCGGCCACCGACTCGCAAGCAGAATTCGCCGCGGCCGTTGACGATGTCCTTGCCTGGACAGAAGTAGCCAGGGCTCGCGCTGCGGCCGGTGTAGCAGACGCGCAGACCACGGCCACAGCGCCCGCATGTGGCGATGCCCTGCAGCAACGCCGTACCCTCTCTCACCGCGCCGGTGGGCTCATGAGGGCGAGGGCGAGTGTTGGAGCTGAGACGCACCTGATTGGCCTCGAATTCGTCCCAATCGATAAAGCCCGGGTGGTGCTCACGAATGAGTACGCTCCACTCGGAGCGAGGCAGTCTGCGCACGCGTTGGCGGAGCTTGCCGTCGCCATCGACGTAGCGCTCGTGTCGCGACTTGCCGTAGACGTAGGCGCCAGCATACACGGGGCTGGTCAGGACCTGGTGGATCTTGGTGTAGGTGGGCGTGCCCCATCGGATGCCATCGAGCGCGTTCGCGGAGGACAGGGCGGGGAAGCTCTGCGAGGGGAAGCGCAGGCCCTCCGAGCAGAAGTAGAGCCAGACCCTGCGTGCGGATCCCAGCTCGGTGAAGCGATCGAAGATGCATCGGATCGCATCGGTGACCGACTGGTCGGGGTGGAAACGGACCTCGCCGCTTGCATCGCCCCAGACGAAGCCGACAGGCAGCCCGCGACGAAGCTCGCCGCGAGCGGCCTTGTTGCGAATGCCTCCGTTCAGGCGCGCGCGCAGGACGTGCAGCTCGGCTTCGGACATGGTGCCCTTGAGGCCGAGGACGAGACGATCGTTGAAGAGCCCCGGGTGATACATGCCGTCGGCGTCACCGATGAGCGTATCGGTGACGCCGCACAGATCGAGCAGGCGGTACCAGTCGGCGTTGTTTCGAGCGAGGCGAGAGACCTCCAGCGCCAGAACGACGCCCACGTGTCCGAGTGCCACTTGTGCGGTCATCTGATCGAAGCCGGAGCGCTCGACGAAGCCCGATCCCGAGACACCGAGATCTTCGTCCACGACGCTCACCTGGTCTGGCTTCCAGCCCAGCGTGTGGGCGCGGTCCACCAGCTGGTACTGACGAACGGTGGACTCGCGATTGTGGGTCACTTGCGATGCGGAGGACTGGCGTACGTAGACGAAAGCGGCGCGGCGCAGGTGATCGGCAGTGATCTTCGTGACCTCAGTCAAGGCTCACCTCCGGGTCAGCGGCTTTGGGCTCGCCGTCGAGGGCGACCGCCTTTGCCATCAGGCGAACGAGCACCGACACCACGAGGGCTCGCTGCTCGGCATCCAGAACGCTCCACACCGCAGCGGTGCCGACCGGCGGGCGCGTCTCGAGCAGGCTCAGTTGCTCTGTCACGTTCGCTCCTCTCCTGTCGTGGAGCATTCAAAGCCCCGGCTCGACGCATCAGGGCGTCGACGACGGTGCGAGCGTGCAGCATCTCCGTGAGCGACGCGAGGGCCGCGGCGGGCCGGTGGCTACCAGTCGGCGCCGGCTGGTGCAGGTCGGTCCAGGCCGCCGGAAGCAGCGAGCGCGTGCCGTCGGGTAGCACGACGACAAGACAGGGCTGGCCGTGACGATGCGTGTGTCCGAAGACCTCGAGCGCGTGGCCCTCGAACGGATGACGGGGCCTAACGACTACGGTTCGCGAGGGGAGTTCGGGAGAGAGGTGGTGGTGGGTAGTGTGTCGAGTGGTCTTTCGACCGGGTCAACCACGACGGGCTGATGGGCAAGCTTGCCAAGCGGATTCAGGACCGTCGCGTGCTGGGGCTGGTCCGTCGCTACCTCGAAGCCGGCGTGATGGCGGAAGGGGTAGTGATGGAGCGGCTGGAAGGAACACCGCAGGGTGGACCGCTCACGCCCCGAACGCAAAAGGTAATTTGGGCCGTCTCCACGTTCATCAGGGTGTCCAGAGGGCGCTGGGCCGCCTCCGTGCGTTGGCTTCAACGGCGCAGGGATGCAGTGACGGATAACGATCGCATCATCGCCGACAATGACCTCCTTGACGACCAGGCGGACGATACGCTGCCGTTCGACTATGTCAAGCGTGTCGGCGGCCACGCGCAGCCGCGCGAGGAACGCAGTGAGTGTCTCCGCAAGACGCAGGTACGTGGCGCGCTCCCGCGTCTGATCAGCGATCGACTGCTGCTCGGCGCGCAGCGCCTGCTCGCGCTGGCGCAGCGGTGGCATCCGCTCCCGCAGCTGCTCAAGGGACAAGAGTTCTTCCTGGTAGGCCGTGAGCAGCCGCTCGATGCCTTTGCCAACGCGTACGAGCTCGCGCTCCAGCGTTTGCTCACGTTGTTTCGTCGGGTCAGCCGCGCGCGCGGCAGCCAGTCGGCGGTCGAGCTCCTGCTGGATCAACGTTGGATCCTCGAGCAACCGAGTGACCTGGGTCCAGATGATCTGATCCAGCAGGTCCTGCCGCACGGGTTTGTTGTTGCAGCGTGGCCCGCCGAGGTGCCGCCACGCATCGGAGCCGATGCAGCGATAGTAGTGAATCTTCCGAGCGCTCGTACGAGTCGAGGTGCGCGAGAGTGCATAGCCGCACTTGCGGCAGCTGACCAGGCCCTGCACGATGCTCGGTTCGATCGTGCGTCGTCGCGCCAGAACCTTGTTCTGCTGAAGCAGTTCTTGCGCGCGGGCAAAGGTCTCCTCGCTGACGAGCGCGGGCACCGGGATCTCGATCCACTCCTCGCGCGGCCGCTCCTGGTTGGCGCTGTTACGACTCGGGACACCACCACGCAACCGCAGCGCCCGCGTCGTGCGCTGTCGCGTCGCCGCGCGCGTCTTGCCGAAGCAGGCCGTGCCTCGATAGGCCGGGTTGCGCAGCATCGCCCACACCATGGAGCGCTCCCAGCGGGCACCGGGCCTGCGCGTGGCAACGCCTTGGTCGTTGAGCGCGCGCGTAATGGCCCCGATGCTGAAGCCCTTCACCGTGTAGAGCTCATAGACATGCCGCACGACGCGCGCCTCGGCCTCGATCGGCACATACGACGCCGGCACCTCATCGCCCTTTCGAATATAGCGATAACCGTAGGGCGCGCCGCTCAGCACGCTGATCTCGCCCGCCCGTGCGCGATGACGCTTACCGCGGCGCGAGCGTTCGAGAATCTGCGCCCGCTCGTATTCCGCGATCATCCCCTGAAACTGCACGAGCAGCTGATCCTCGGCGGTTGCACTCTGCGGCGCGTTGAGAAAGACCGTTTCCACGCCTTGGCGTGCGAACTCTTCGATCAGCAGCACCTGATAGGCATACTTGCGACTCAAGCGATCAGGGGCATAGACAAGCACAGCTTCGAGCTGTCCCTCGGCCGCGAGGTCGCGCACCCGTTCGAGGCCAGGCCGCTCGAGCGTTGCTCCGCTAAATCCTTCGTCTTCGAAGATCCAGGCCTTCGGCACCTCGAGCTCGCGCGTTTTCGCAAACTCGATCAACGCTGCCGTCTGGCTCGCAATCGTATGCTCCTCGCGCTGCTGCTCCGACGAGACGCGGGCGTAGATCGCCGCCATCTTCATCTGCACGCCCCCTCACATGTGGCTCGAGCGGCCGCGCTCGGGCCGGCACCAGAATCTCGTACGCTTGCGCGAGCTTGCCGGCCTGCAGGCGATCGAACGCACGGTCAAGCTCAACGCGCAGCGTGTTGCGAAGGGCTCGCCTTTCAGCCACGTCGGCGGAAAGCGCCGAGAAACGAGGAGAGCGCCTGCGTGACAATCTCCCCGAGGGTGAGCCCGCTGCGCCGTGCGTGCGTGCGCAGGGTGCGCACGGTGTTTACCGGTAGCTTGAACGTGACGGCTACCGTCGGCTCCACAGCCGCAACAGGTGCGTTCAATGCAGTGGCTTGCTCCAGGTAGCGGTAGGCCTGCCGTCGTGACAGCGCAAACTCGCGCGCAAGATGCTGTGCGGCGCCGGCAACCTCCATCTGCCGCTGGAGTAGTCGGTAGGCTGCGTTCAGAAGCCGCGCTTGGTCTGCCTTGGTGGCTCGACTCATGTGACATAAGCATATTACCGTTTACGACGCAAATCAAGTACGCTTTGCAAACGCCACCCCTTCGTCAGGCGCTCAAACTGAAAGTTACCTTTTGCGTTCGGGGCGTGCTCTCGCCGCTGCTCGCCAACGTGCTACTCGACGAAGTGGACAAGGAGCTGGAGAAGCGCGGTCACGCGTTCGTCCGATACGCCGACGACTGTAACGTGTACGCACGCAGTCCACGCGCCGGGCAACGCGTGATGGAGCT
>DATFEQ010000102.1:0-2890 GCA_035250905.1 Steroidobacteraceae bacterium | reverse complement strand
CGACTTCGAGCGAGCGGTTAACGGCATCTGCCACGCTCCAGAATCGCCCACTGACCGCCGACTCGGCGCCGGCAACTTCGTCTGCCAGCTCATTCACCACCCGCGCGATCGATTCGTCCTCGCCGTAACCGAACACGCAGGGTCCGCACTCGGGCACGTCCGTGAGCGGAAAGCCGGGCGTGAAGTGCAGGCTGACCACAGAATCACGTTCGCGCTCCGTCGCGTGCGCCATCACCGTCCGCATCGGATCGATCAGCGTGCACTGCGAGGTCAGGGGAATGAGGAAATCGAGATGCCGCAGCGCTCGCCGCAGCGGTGCCTTGCCGATGAGCCGCGGCAGCAGGCGCGCGGCACGCGCGCCGGTTTCCGCCATGTCGACGTGCGGATAGGCGCGATAGGCGAGCAGGACCGAGGCCTGCTCGAGCATGGTCTGCGAGACGTTCGCGTGCAGATCGAGGCTCGCGACGATCGGTGTGCGCTCGCCGACGCGCTCGCGCACGCGGCGCAGCAGCTCGCCGTCCGCGTCGTCAATGTGCTCTGCCACCATGGCGCCATGCAGGTCGAGATAGATCGCATCGACGGGCAGCGCGGCGGAGAGGTCTTCGAGCAGGATGAACGCGATGCGCTCGAACGCATCGCGCGTCACTGGACCCGAGGGCTGGGCCGAGCACCACACGAGCGGCTTGAGCTCGTGACGCTCGGCTTGCGCCTGCGCGACGAACCCGGCGATCGGCAGGTTGATGCCCGCCACCGAGTCGAGGAGTGCGCGGCCGCGCGCCATGCCCGGCCACGCGTCGGCGTGCACGAACTCTTCGAAGGTGGCGCGCGAGTCAGCGAACGTGTTCGTTTCGTGTTGTACGCCGCCGATGGCGATTTTCATCTTCGTTTGGTGTCAGGTTTGCAAGATCGCAGGTCAGACACACCGAGTCGCGATGGCTGCCAGGGTCGTGTCGGGGTGTCGGCGCAGAACCGGTAAGACCGCCTCTCGATGAAGCCATCGCCGCCTGCCTCCAATATACAGCTTGTGGTTACCGGTCGTGCGAATCGGCGAGGCCGCTCGCCAGCTGCGCTGGTGCATCGATTGAGGCTCGATCGTTGAGGCTTCGGGATCCCGGATCACATCGCTGTCGGTTGAGGCGCGACTTGGCGAGAACACGTTTCCGCGGAAACGTGTTGCGCGCGTTGCAGGCGACTGAAGAGCGCCGCGAGTGCGAGGTCGTAGTCCATGGTTTCGCCGCGCCAACGCGAGGCGGCGGTGTCCTTGTCGATGCGAGCGCCGTGCCGTCGATGGGCAGCGAGGAGCTGCGTCCAGTCTGCGAGTGGCGCGGTGCGCCCGGGCAGGACGCTGTCGAAGCTGCGGCCATCGGGGTTCAGGAATCGCAGCGCGCCGTCATCGAGGATCTGCACGAGCACGCGGCCCTCGTGCACTTGGCGGTGGTGAAAACGGCAGAGTGAGACGAGATTGGAAAGCCTGGTCGCTCCGCCCTGCGCCCAATGGTGGATGTGATGGCCGTCGACATAGCGGGTGTTTGAGCATCCCGGGAAGCGGCAACCGCGATCCCGCGACTGCAACGCGCGGCGTAGTGCGGGCGGGATGCTGCGGGTCTTGCGGCCGACATCGAGCGGAGTGCCGTTCTGATCCTCCACGATCGTCACGATGCTCGCATCGCAGGCGAGACGCCGGGCGGTTTCCGCTGCCATTGACGGGCCTTCCTCGAGCTCGCAGCGCCCGGCTGCACCGTCGCGCAGCGTTTCCGCATCCACATGCACGACAATCTGGTGGCGATCGCCGCCGCTCAGGGACGCGGCTCCATGTTTGAGAAAGCTCTCAGCGACGGCCGCCAGGGCATCGGCACGCCGTGCTGACGGTGTCGGTGCCGGCTCGGACGTTTCCGCGGAAACGTCATGGGGCAATTCACGCATGGCTGCTTCAACCGCTTTGAGCACCACGGCGCCAGCCTCCGCCGCGAGCCGGACCTTCAGCACGAGCGAGCCATCGTCATCGTGGAAGTACGTGAGGCCACGGCTCGCCTGTTGACGGGCCTCGCGCGACAGCTCTTCGGCATCCTTCGCTCGGCGGTAATGGCGCACGAGACGCTCGACATGGCTCGCCGTGCCGTGAAGCGCGGTGGTGAGAAACACCTCCTCGGTCGCCTCGCACGCCACGCGCGTGATCGCCCGCACCTTGGAATAGCTCAGCGTCCCACCCGCCATCGCCTGCGCAATCCGGGGCAGCTTCTCGAGCGCATGGGCGACTCGCACCTTCTCACGCGCGGCCCCGAGATCAATCCCGCATTGCCAGTTGAGCCAATGGGCGCACGAGGGCGTCGCGCCGTCCGACCACGCCTCGCGGCGATCGAACTCGGCGAGCAGCAGGAGAAACCGATACGTCCCGGCATTCAGATGACCGGCGAGCTCGGTAATCTGGGAGGTGAGATCGGTCTTCGAGAGAGCGGGGAGTGCACCCGAAATGAGGCGGGCCATGGCGTGCTCCAGGGGCCTGTGTATATATCCAGTATCCTACTGGATTCCTTAATAAATGCAAAGGGTTATACGAGTGCCAACCCCCCGATTTGCGGGCTCATGAGTCCCAAAAACTCGACGGCGGCTCGGGAATCTTGGGAGTGCGCGACCGCGAACTGCCGGCTGCTAAGAGGCGCGCATCCGTATCGCTCGCAAGAAAGCATGCGCCGCGAACTTCGGCGCGGAGACTACCTAGCGCAGGTTGTGCGCACGCGTGAGGGACTGCTCGCCGAACTTCTCGTGAATGCGATCGACGGTTGCGCCCAGCGCATCGGCGGGTGCGGCGGTCGGGGCGAACAGGTCGAGCTGGAACGCCGGGCTCAGGCGCGCGACACCGACCCCCAGCAAACGGATGGCCGCGCGCGGC
>DATFEQ010000101.1:0-28674 GCA_035250905.1 Steroidobacteraceae bacterium | reverse complement strand
CGCCGGGCTGCCGGAGCTCGTGGCTGCGATCCCGGCCTTCGAGAGCGCGAGCGGCGACGTGGTCGATGCGGTACTCAACGAGGCAGCGCGTTTTGCGGGCGAGGTGCTGAGCCCGATCAACCGGCCGGGCGACCGCGAGGGTGTGCGGATCGTCGGTGACGACGTGAAAGCTGCGACGGGTTTTGGCGAGGCCTATCGCACCTTTGCCTCGAGCGGATGGGTGGGGCTGAGCAGCGACGCGCAATACGGCGGGCAAGGTTTGCCGCACGTGGTCTCGGGCGCGGCAAGCGAGATGTGGGCAGCGGCCAATGCCGCGTTCTCCAATTGCCCGGAGCTCGCAGGCGGCGCGATCACCGCGCTGGAAGCCCACGCCGCACCGGAGCTGCGCGCCCGATTCCTGCCGCGGCTGGTGTCCGGAGAATGGTCGGCGACCATGTGCCTGACCGAGCCGCAGGCCGGCACCGATCTCGCGGCGGTGCAGACGCGCGCGGAGAAGGACGGTGATCGCTACCGCTTGTTCGGTCGCAAGATCTTCATTACCTGGGGCGATCACGACATGGCCGACAACATCGTGCACCTGGTGTTGGCGCGCGCGACCGATGCCCCGCCCGGCGTGAAGGGCGTCTCGCTCTTCGTGGTACCCAAGTATCGCGTCAAGCCCGATGGCAGCCTCGGTGAGCGCAACGACATCCGTCCGGTCTCTATCGAGCACAAGCTCGGCCTGCACGCGAGCCCGACCTGCGTGATGGCACTTGGCGACCGTGACGGCGCCGAAGGATTCCTGGTCGGTCGTCTGCACGAGGGCGTCGCGTGCATGTTCACGATGATGAACTACATGCGCCTCGGTGTCGGCCTCCAGGGCATCGGGCTCGCCGATCGCGCGTATCAGCAGGCGGTCGCGTATGCACGCGAGCGGCGCCAGGGGAGCTCGCGCGACGGCAAGGAGCGCCTGCCAATCATTCGCTATCCGGACGTGCGCCGCATGCTGCTCACGATGCGCTCGCTCACGGAAGCTGCGCGTGCGGTCGCGTACGTCACCGCAACCCATATCGATCTTGCGCACCACGCGCAGGACGAAGCGCAGCGGCGGTGGCATCAGGCGCGCGCGGATTTGCTGACACCGGTGGTGAAGGGCTGGAGCACCGAGATCGCGCAGGAGGTGGCGGCGCTCGGCGTGCAGGTGCACGGCGGCATGGGCTTCATCGAGGAGACCGGTGCGGCGCAGATCCTGCGTGACGCACGCATCACGACGATCTACGAGGGCACCAACGGCATCCAGGCCCTGGATCTCGTGGGCCGCAAGATGCTGCGCGATGGTGGCCAGGCGTTGGGTGAAGTGCTGCGCGAGATGGAAGCGCTCGACGACAAGCTGGCGGCCGCGGGCGCGCCATTGACGACAATGCGGGCGGCGTTGCAGACGGGCGTGCGTGCGCTGCGCGACAGTGCACGCGTCATCCTCGAGGGTAGCGCGAAGGACGAGAACCTCGCCGGCGCCGCGGCGTTCAATTTCCTGATGCTGTTCGGAACCGTCGCCGGCGCCTGGCAGATGGCGCGCGCCGCGCTGGTCGCGGCCAAGGGCCGCTCCACGAGAAGCGAGGCGCGGTTCCTCGAGGCGAAACTCGCGACCGCGCGGTTCTACGCGGACCAGATCCTGCCGCGCGCACAGACGTATGCGTCGGCGGTCGCGGCGGGTAGCGCCAGCGTGATGGCGTTGGACGAAGAGGACTTCTAGTCGGTCAGCGACTCGGCAGTGTCGCGATCTTGAGCTCCGGCAAGCGCCCGTAGGTGTACGCCCGCCACAGCCATTCGAGCGGCCCGAAACGAAAGCGCGCGAGCCACCAGCGGCTTGCCGCCACTTGAGCGGCGTATGTCACCGTCACGATGACGATCAGAGCGCCGGTGCCGATATGCCCGACCAGGCCCAACCCCGGGCCGAGGCCGAAGAACACGAATGCGATGACGGCGCTCTGGCTGACGTAGTTGGTGAGCGCCATGCGCCCGCTGTACGAGAACGGCGCCAGCAGCTGCGCGCCGAGCGGCGTGTGCAGGTACACCACGATCGCGCACAGGTACCCGGTTGCAAGGACGGGGACCGAAACCAGGTGCAGGCTCGAAGCGACGAACCCCCAGTGATCCCACGGGGGCAAGCGCTCGCTTCTGCCGTAGATGTCGATGATGCGTGCGATCCCAGCGGCGATCAGACCCGCCGGCAGCGCGACACGCAGGACCCGCCGAAACCCGGGAAGGTGCGCGGCCGCATTCTGCAGCCAGCCGTGGCGTCCGACCCACGCGCCCAGGAAGAAGCGCCCGAGCGCGTACAGGAACCACCCAACCATGATCCCGCTCAGGATGTAGTCGACCCATGTGTACTCGGCGAAAGCGCGTACCAGGCCCGGGTAGTCGCCATCGACCATTACTTGCTGCCGCGCCAGCCTGACCTCGTCAGAGTACGGATTCGGCCAGCCGTGCCAGTCGCCGAGGCCGGCAAACTCGGACACCGCCTCCTTCGCCGTCCGGCCGAACAACGCGAGCAACACACCGCCGATCAGCAACGTGCGGTTGCTGACATTGCGCATCGCGAACAGAACGAAGCCGCAGAGCGCGTAAAGATGCAGGATGTCCCACGTCCAGATGAAATTGAGATGCATGAGGCCGATGACCAGCAGGAAGGTCAGGCGGCGCAGATAGAGGCGCTCGAAATCCGCACCGCGGGCCTGCAGGCGCTGCATCTGGACGTAGAAGCCCAGCCCGAAGAGAAACGCGAAGAGCGTATTGGCCTTGTCGGCCACCAGCCAGGTAGCGATCTCGGCGAGTGTGTGGTCGAGGGCGGCGCCGGGCAACGACAGCAATTGCTGCCTGGTCGCCATCGCCTCGCCGAAGACAACCATGTTCATCAGGAACACGCCGTAGAGCGCCACGCCACGCAGCACGTCGAGCTCCTCGACGCGCTCGCCGACGCTGACCGGTGCGACGAATGCTGCTGACGCGGTGGCAGTCACGCGCGGGCAGCATATCGGAATGGCGCGTCCGACGCTGCCGCGGCGAGTTCAGCGATCGCGCGTTGCGGCAGGGTCCTGGCCCTCGTGCGTCAGCACGCGCAACCACATGCGCGAACGCAATCGCGAGTACTCCTGCGACTCCGCGGGCACGAGGTGCAGGCGCGTTCGATCGTGCGTGGGCGGGTAAATTGCCGGATCGTTGCGCACCGCCGCATCCACCAGCGCGTCCGCATTGCGATTGGCGTTCGCGAACTTGGAGGCGTTCGTGACTTCGGCGATGACTGCGGGTTCCATGAGATAGTCGATGAAGCGATGCGCCGCTTCGACGTGCGGAGCGTCGGCAGGAATGACCAGCAGGTCGATCCAGAGCAGGGCGCCCTCGCTCGGCAGCACGTAACGCACATCGACACCGGTGCGGTTCTCCACCGCGATGTCGCGAGCCTGCAGCAGCTCTCCGCTGGAGCCAGTCGACACGCAGATATCGCCGCTCGCGAGGTCGGAGCGGTACTTCCCGCTGCTGTCGATGTACCGCACGTATGGGCGCACGCGCAGCAGTGTCGCCTCCGCAGCCTGCAGGTCCTCGACGCTTTCCGCGGCGGGATCGCGCCCGATCGCGAGCAGGACGAGATCGACCATGATGGAGCCCGCACTGTCCTGCCAGGCGATGCCGCAAGGCGCGAGCTGTCCGGCCACCGCCGGGTCGAACAGCAATCGCCAGCTCGCTTCCGGTTCGCGTCCGAGCGCGCGCCCGACCGCGCGCGCGTCGTAGGCAAAGCCCTGCGTGCCCCAGACATAGGGCACACCGTACTGATTGCCCGGATCGATGCGGTCGAGCGCCTCGAGCAGGACGGGGTCGAGGTGCCGCCAGTTGGCCAGCTTCGCCCGGTCGAGCTTCTGCAGCGCGCCCGCGGCGATCAGCGGTTGCAGGAAATTCGAACCCGGCACCACGACATCGCTGCCGGAATGGCCCGTCAGCAGCCTCGTCTGCAGCGATACGTTGTCGGCGATCTCATCGACGACCACGGCAATGCCGGTGCGTCGCTTGAACTCAGCCAACGTATTGGGACCGATCTCGCCGTCCCAGTTCGAGAAATAGAGTGTCGGCGCCTCCGCCGCGGACCCGGTCGGCGAACGATCGGACCCGCCACACGCCGCCGACACGGCGAGCACTGCGACGGAGACGCAGGCGCGCGCCACGCGCATCGTGGGTTCTGCCAGCACGCGATCCACTCAGTTGCGGCGCCAGGCGCCGAATGAGCCGCCGGCATTGGCGAGTTGCTCGAGCAACGGCGCCACTTGCCAGTACTCCGTGCCATGCTTGTCGGCGAGACCTCGGATCGATTCGCGAACAGCGCTGAGGCCCTGGGAATCGGCGTAGAACATCGGTCCGCCGCGGTGGCGCGGAAAGCCGTAGCCCAGCGCCCAGATCACGTCGATGTCGGAGGAACGCAGCGCCAGGCCCTCGCCCAGTATCCGCGCGCCCTCGTTCACGAGTGCGAGCACGCAGCGCTCGACAATTTCTTCATCGGTAATGCGCCGCTGCGCCACGCCGAGCCTGGCCGCTTCGGCGCGTATGATTGCGATGATTTCAGGATCCGGAACCGGCGTGCGCGAGCCGCTCTCGTAGCGGTAGAAACCGCGGCCGCTCTTCTGCCCCAGGCGTCCCTGCTCAACGAGCGCATCCGACACGCGAAACCAGCGGGGATCGGTGGGGTGTGTGGCGAGCTCGCGACGTGCCTTGTAGCCGATATCCAACCCGGCGAGGTCGCCGACCGCGTTGGGTCCCATCGCCATGCCGAACTCGTGCAGCGCGCGGTCCACCTGCTGCGGCTCGGCGCCTTCGAGCATCAGCAGCTGGTTCTCGCGACCGTACGCGTAGAGCATGCGATTGCCGACGAAGCCAAAGGCATTGCCGACCACCACGCCGACCTTGCCGAGCCGTCGCGCGAACGCGAGCCCTGTCGCGAGGACCGCGGCTTCCGTGTCACGTGCGCGGACGATCTCGATGAGGCGCATCACGTTCGCCGGACTGAAGAAGTGCAAGCCCACGACGTCCTGCGGACGGCCCGTGGCAGTGGCGATCGCGTCGACGTCGAGCGTCGAGGTGTTGGTGGCGAGGATTGCGCCCGGGCGCGCGATGCGAGCGAGCCGGCCGAACACTTCGCGCTTCACGGCCATGCTCTCGAACACCGCTTCAATGATGAGGTCGGCATCGGCGAGTGGCTCGAGAGCGAGCGCGGACTTCAAGCGCGCGAGCCGTCGCTCGCGCTCCTCTGCAGTCAGGCGTCCCTTCTGCACGCTCGCCTCGAGGAGCGAGGCGACCTGGGCCCGGCCCTTTTCCAGTGCGCCGGCGTTCTGCTCGATCAGCGTTACTGCCAGGCCTGCATTCAGGCAGCTGAGCGCGATGCCCGCACCCATCGTGCCTGCGCCGACGACGCCGACCGTCGCTACGGGCCGCGGCTCCGTGTTCGCGGGCAAGCCAGGTACGCGCGCCGCTTCGCGCTCCGCGAAGAACAGGTGCCGCAATGCCGCCGACTGATTCGACTGGCGGCATTCCTCGAACAGCTGACGCTCGAGTTTGAGCCCCTGGTCGAACGGCAAGGTCAGTGCCGCTTCCACCGCCTGAATCGCACGTTCCGGTGCCATTTGCCCGCGCGCCTGTTTGCTGACGCGCGCGCGGGCGCTCTCGATGGCGATGCGTGCGATGTCGGAGTGCGGTATCGGGAGATCGCGCACGCGGCGCAGCCGCGCTCGTTGTGCGAGCAGCCTGTTCGCGTAGCCGAGGGCGCCGTTCTCGAGGTCCCCGCCCATCACTTCATCGATGAGGCGCCACTCGTGCGCCTGGGCCGCGCCGATGGGCTCACCGCTGAGGATGAGGTCGAGCGCGCGTTCGACTCCCGCGAGCCGCGGCGTGCGTTGGGTGCCGCCGGCGCCGGGCAGGATGCCGAGCTTGACCTCCGGCAACCCGATGCGCGCGTCCGCGAGCGCACACCGATAGTGGCAACCGAGTGCGACCTCGAACCCACCGCCAAGCGCGGTGCCATGGATGGCGGCCACCAGGAGCTTCGCGCTCGCTTCGATGTGGTTCACCACGTCGGGGAGGTGGGGCGGTTGCGGCGGCTTGCCGAATTCGCTGATGTCGGCGCCTGCAATAAACGTGCGGCCGGCGCAGAGGAGCACGCCGGCTTCGAGCGTGGCATCCGTATTCAGGGCATCCACCGCTTCGATCAGGCCGGCGCGTATCCCCTGCGACAGGGCATTGACCGGAGGATTGTTGATGAGGATCAGCCCGATCGGGCCGCGGCGCGTGAGCGTTACAGGCTGGTTCACAGGCGCCATACTACCCATCATGAAGCTCTACACCTATTTCAGAAGCTCAGCCGCGTTTCGTGTGCGCATCGCTCTCAACGTGAAGGGCGTCGCCTACGAATCGATCAGCAAGGACCTGCGCAACCAGGCGGGCGAGCAGCGGCGCTCGGATTACCTGGCACTCAATCCGCAGGGGCTGGTGCCGGCGCTCGAGGACGAGGGCCGGGTGCTCGGCCAGTCGATTGCGATCATCGAATATCTCGAAGAGAAATTTCCGTCGCCGCCATTACTGCCAGCGGCTCCCGCGGAGCGGGCCCAGGTGCGCGCGATGGCGCTCGGCATCGCCTGCGACATGCACCCTCTCAACAACCTGCGCGTCCTCAACTATCTGCGCGACGAGCTCGAGCAGAGCGAGGAAGGCGTCAATCGCTGGTATGCGCACTGGATCGCCGCAGGGTTTCGCGGTCTCGAAGAATTGGCGAGGCGCTCGACCGCGGACGGCAAGTTTTGTTTCGGAAGCTCGGTCACGCTGGCCGACGTCTGCCTCGTCCCGCAGATGTACAACGCGCGCCGCTTCAAGTGCGATGTCACGCCCTATCCCACGCTGGTGAGCATCAGCGCTCACCTCGAGCAGCTGCCGGCATTTGACGCGGCGCGTCCCGAAGCACAACCAGACGCGACTTAGAATCGGCGAGCGCCAGCATGGGATGTCGTGGAATGGCGACGGGAAACTGCCGTTCGTCGCCTAGGCAGCTCTTACCGGGGGCTGTGAGTCAACCTTCAGGCCCATCGCGCGTTCAGCCGGTGGCCATGGGGAATGACGCGGAGGAAGGTGACATGAGAGGCAGTCAAGATTGTTCTCGGGTTCTGTGCGCCGGCTTCGCCGTGATTGCGTGCGCCGCGGTTGCGGCCTGCGGCGGAGGTGGTGGCGGCGACGACGCTACCGGCAGACTCAGCCTGGCGGTCACGGACGCTCCGCTCGATGAGGCGCGCGGCGTAGTGGTGCAGTTCAGCGGCGTCGCCTTCAAGCGCGAAGGCATGGACCCTGAAACGGTTACCAACCTGGATCCTTCACCGCGACAAGTCGACCTGCTGCAATTCCAGAACGGGCGCGCGGCGATACTGCTCGACAACGTCGAGCTGGCGGCCGGCCGCTATGAATGGGTGCGCTTGATCGTGGACAACGAACCGAACGTGCGCGACTCCTTCCTAACACTCGAGTCCGGTGCGGAGTGCGAGCTGCGTGTGCCGAGCGGTGCCGAATCAGGGCTCAAGCTCAACCGCGGATTCACCCTGCCGGCGGACGGGACTGTGGCGCTGACCGTGGACTTCGATCTGCGCAAGTCGATCCATGCCCCGCCCGGTCAGCGTGGTGGAGGGCTCGATTGCACGCAGGCGTTTCTGATGCGCCCGACGCTGCGGCTGGTCGACAACGCGAACGTCGGGGCCATCGCGGGCAGCGTCGACGCCGCACTTGTGACGACCGACTGCATGCCGAAGGTGTATGTATTCGACGGCACCGCCGTCACGCCGGACGACATCGAGGAATCGACTCCGACCACGCCCGATATCGATCCGCTGCTGGTGGCGAGCGTGACCGTCGTGAACGGCGCCACGCAGTTCGACTATCGGGCGGCATTCGTGCCGGCGGGCGACTACACGGTGGCGTTCACCTGCGGTGACGACGATCCGACCATCGACGACGCGCTGACGTTCTCCGGGTCGCAGAACGCGACTGTGCAGTCCAGCTTGATCACGACCGTGGATTTTGTCGCGCCGCCGGCGGGCGGCTGATTCACTTCATCTGCCACGTACCGTCGCCGGTCCGGCAAGCGCGGCTCGGTTGCAGCTCGGTCTTGCCTGCCCGGGAGACCTGCAACTCGAAGTCACGACACGTTCCTGCATTCGCGCCTCCGCCGCTTGGCGTCAGCACGTAGGTCACGCCGGACGACTCATTCAGCCAGCGAACGCTTTGGCCAGCCTTCGCGAGCTCGAGCGCGTGACCGACACAGGCGCGGTCCCGTTCGTCCATGTTGCGGCCGATCTCACGACCGATGACCGCGCCGATGACCGTGCCGAGCACGATCGCAACGGCGCGATCGGAATCGTCAGCGACCTGGGATCCCACCACACCGCCTACGACGCCGCCGAGTACCGTGCCGATCGCTTCGCGATTGCAGCGGCCGTCCCCGATTCCGTAGTCATGCTCCCACTGGCGGCCGGTGTAGCCGACATAGTAGGGGTCATGCTTTTTCCGCCAGCCATGCGCCGGTGCGTGGGACGGCGGGTCAGCGAGCGCAGGCACCGCCACTCCGATGCTCGCCATGAGCAACGCCGCAAGTCCCGCGCCGCGCAACGCTCTCTGCATGTGTATGAATCGCATTCCCGGTACTCCCTGCCTGAACGATGGGGCGCAATCTACTCCCGGCAGGTGAACGGAAACTGAAGTGCAGGTCGCTTATGTCCGACCTATCACTCGCATTTGTGATGGCGCGCACACTCATATGGTCCTGGGCACATTGGTACCTGTCGGACGAGGCCTACCCCCTCCGTAGCCCGCGAACTGCTTGATTTGCGGGGCGCCGTCCCCAACCTAGGCGCTCAAACCCTCGGAAAGGCCGCCAATATGAACCGCGATCCGCATTCGTGGATGTGGGCCGAAGCCATTGACCTGCTCGAGCAGGCCGAACGACTGCACCGGCAGTTCTTTGCGTTGACCGGCTCCGCCGGCGCGCAAGTGCGTTGGGAGCCACCCGTCGATGTGGTGGATGGCCCCACCGAGGTCCTCGTGACGGTCGCGCTTCCCGGCGTCGCGCCCGAGCGGGTCGAGCTACGTCTCGACAACGAAGTCCTGGCGATCGCCGCGGTCCGGGCACCGCCGATGTGCTCGCATACCACGGTCATTCGTCGCATCGAGATTCCCTATGGGCGCTTCGAGCGGCGCATCGAGCTCCCATCCGGCCGCTATGAGCTTGCGGAGCAGTCGTCCGTCAATGGCTGCCTTTACCTGAAGTTGCGCAGGAGCTGAGGACTGTCATGAGCGAAGCCGAAAACACCAACGTCGAGGCACCCGCGCGCGAGATCTCGGATGACATGCTCATCATCCTGCCCGTGCGCAACCTGGTGCTGTTCCCGGGCATCGTGCTGCCGGTCGCCATCAACCGCGAGATGACCATCGCAGGCGCACAGGAAGCGACGCGCTCGCAGCGCAAGGTCGGCTTCCTGCTGCAACGGGACGCCGACAGGGACGAGGTGACCGGCGACGATCTGTATCGCTTCGGTACCGAGGCCTCGATCCTGCGCTACGTCACCGCACCTGATGGCGGTCATCACCTCGTCGTCCAGGGCGAGCGGCGTTTTCGGGCGCTCGACTTTCAGCCCGGCATGCCATTCCTGGTGGCGCGGGTCGAGTACATCGCGGACGCGCCTGCGGCCTCCTCGAGCGAGGTCGAGGCGTTGGCACTCAACCTGAAGCGGCTCGCAGCCGAGGCCATTTCGCTGCTGCCGCGCGCGCCCGGTGAACTCGCGAACGCCGTGCAGTCGATCGAGTCGCCGAACGCGCTCGCCGACATGGTGGCGAGCTTCATGGACGTGAAGCCGGCCGAGCGGCAGCAGATCCTGGAGACGATCGACCTCAAGACCCGGCTCGAGCGCGTCACCGAACACCTGACGCATCGCATCGAGGTGTTGCGCCTGCAGCGGCAGATCGAGCAGCAGACACGCGGAGCGATCGACGAGCGCCAGCGCGAAGTGCTGCTGCGCGAGCAGATGAAGCAGATCCAGAAGGAGCTCGGCGAGGACGGCGGCACGGGCCAGGAAATCCGCGAGCTGGGCGAGGCCATCGACAAGGCCGGCATGCCGCCGGAAGCGCTCGAGCAGGCCAGGAAGGAGCTCAAGCGCCTGGAACGCATGTCCGATGCGGGCGCTGAGTACTCGATGCTGCGCACCTGGATCGACTGGATGATCCAGCTGCCATGGTCGAAGCTCGACGACGAGTCGATCGACATCGCCAAGGCACGCCGGGTCCTCGAGGAGGATCACTACGGGCTGGAGAAGATCAAGAAGCGCATCCTGGAGTACCTGGCGGTCCGCAAGCTCAATCCGCAGGGCCGCAGTCCGATCCTGTGCTTCGTCGGTCCGCCCGGTGTCGGCAAGACTTCGCTCGGCCAGAGCATCGCGCGCGCGCTCGGACTCAAGTTCATGCGCACGAGCCTGGGCGGCGTGCACGATGAGGCGGAGATCCGCGGGCATCGGCGCACGTACATTGGCGCGCTGCCCGGCAACATCATCCAGGCGCTGCGCAAGGCCGGCACGCGCAATCCCGTGTTGATGCTCGACGAGATCGACAAGCTCGGCACCGGCATCCACGGCGACCCGTCATCGGCGCTGCTCGAGGTGCTCGATCCGGAGCAGAACAACACGTTCCGCGACAACTATGTCGGGCTGCCGTTCGACCTGTCGAAGGTGCTCTTCATTGCGACCGCGAACGTACTCGACACGATTCCGGGGCCGCTGCGCGACCGCATGGAGATCATCGAGCTCACGGGCTATACGGAGCAGGAGAAGGTCGAGATCGCCAGGCGTTATCTCGTCAGGCGTCAGCTCGAGGCCAACGGGCTGAAGCCCGAGCAGGCCTCGATCACCGAGGATGCGCTGCGCCAGCTCGCGCACGAATACACGCGCGAAGCGGGTGTGCGCAATCTCGAGCGCGCGATCGGCGCGGTGCTGCGCAACGTCGCCGTGCGCATCGCCGAAGGCGTCATCACGCAACAGGCGATCGTGCCGGAGGATCTGCGCACGATCCTCGGTCCGCCGCGCTTCGAGAGCGACGTCGCGATGCGCACCAGCGTGCCGGGCGTGGCGACCGGGCTCGCCTGGACACCGGTGGGTGGAGACATCCTCTTCATCGAGTCGACGCGCGTGCCGGGCGGCGGGCGGCTGATCCTCACTGGTCAGCTCGGCGACGTGATGCGCGAGAGTGCGCAGGCCGCCATGTCCCTGGTGAAGGGGCGCGCCGAGCGCCTGGGCATCGACATCGGTGCATTCAAGAAGAGCGACGTGCACATCCACATTCCGGCGGGCGCTATCCCGAAGGACGGCCCGAGCGCGGGCGTGACGATGTTCACCTCGCTGGTGTCGCTCTTCACCGGGAAGACGATCGACAGCAGCGTTGCCATGACGGGCGAGATCAGTCTGCGTGGCCTGGTGCTGCCGGTCGGAGGTATCAAGGAGAAGGTGATAGCCGCGCACCGGGCCGGCATCCGCACCGTGCTCCTGCCGGCACGCAACCGCAACGACCTGGAAGACGTGCCGGAGAGCGTGCGCAAGGAGCTACGCTTCGTGTTCTGCGAACGCGTCGAAGACGTGCTGGCGGAAGCGCTCGGATTGCCGGCGTCCGAGTCCGCGCTGCGCGCGGCGAGCTGATCAGCCCTTGCCGGTCAGCTTGCGCGCGACGCGCTGATACGCCTCGCGGAACGGGATTCCTTCCTTGACGGCCATGGCATTGGCTTCGGCCGCCGCATGGATCGCGGGGTCGAGCCGGATGTTCTCGGGGCGGAAGCGCACTCCCTCGAGCGCCGCCGGAACGATGTCCACGGTCTGCTGGCAGAGATCGATCCCACGAAACAGCGGCGCCTTGAGGAGTTGCAGATCGCGTTGATAGCCGGACGGAAGCTTGGCGGTAATCCCGAGCGCTTCCTGCAGGCACGCCTGTGCCACCGCCACCCGTCCGCGGATCAGCTCGAAGAGGTCCGGATTACGCTTCTGCGGCATGATCGATGAACCGGTGGTGAAGGCCTCGGGCAGCTCGACCAGCGCAAACTCCTGCGTATAGAAGAGAAGGAGATCGGCGGCGAGCCGCGACAGGTCCTGCATCAGCAGGCAGATCTCAAAGAGCACGTGGGCTTCGGCCTTGCCGCGCGACAGCTGCACCGCCGTCACCGGTTCGTGCGTGACGGCGAAGCCGAGCCGCTCACGTGTATCCTCGCGACTCACGGGCAGGTTCGGCGTTCCATAGCCGGCGGCGGATCCCAGCGGGTTGCGCGCGATGCGGCGTTGGGTGAGGCGCAGGCCCTCCAGATCGTCGCGGATCTCGGCAGCAAAGCCCGCGGCCCACAGTGGCACCGAGCTCGGCATCGCCTGTTGCATGTGTGTGTATCCGGGCAAGGGCGTGTCGCGTTCGCGCCGGGCGAGCGCATCGAGCGCATCGGCAACGGCGCCCGCCCCGGTTCGAAGCTCCTCCACGGCATCACGCAGGTACAGGCGGATCGCGGCCAGCACCTGGTCGTTGCGCGAGCGGCCCAGGTGCAACCGGCCGCCCGCAGCGCCGATCTGCGCCGTGAGCAGGTTTTCGAGCGCCGTCTGCCCGTCTTCCTGTTCGAGCGTCACGCGCCACTCGCCGCGCGCGTGCGCGGCGGCGAGCTCGCGTAGCCCCTCGCGGATCAGCGCGAGATCCTGCGCCGAGAGCAGCTGGCATGCATGCAGCATTTCGGCGTGGGCGATCGAGGCGTGCACGTCATAGGCCACCAGGCGGTCGTCGAGCACGTGGTCCTCGCCGGCCGTGTACTCGAGGACACGCTGATCGAGCGGCTTGCCCTTGTCCCACAGGCGCGCCAAGTCAGCGGCCCCCGCTCTGTTGTTCCGCCGCGCTCAGCGCGTTGATGTCGGCCACGATGAGCGTGCCAGTGCCTTCGTTGGTGAACACTTCCGCCAGCACCGTGTCGGGGATGTCGTACGAGATCACGTGCACGCGGCGCACGCCGCCGCGAATGGCGGTTTCGATCGCGGCCGCCTTGGGCAGCATTCCGCCGCTCAGGCTGCCGCTTTCCCGCAGCTGCTTGAGGCCCTTGAGATCCGTATAGGAAATGACGGATGTCGGATCGTTGACCCGCTCCAGGACGCCGGGCGCACCGGTACAGAGGATGAGCTTTTCAGCGCCGAGCTCCGCGCCGATGGCGGCAGCTACCGTGTCCGCGTTGATGTTGAGGAGCACGCCATTCGAATCCGCGGACAACGGGCTCACCACCGGCATCAGGCCGTTATCGAGCTGCTTGCGCAGGACGTCCGCGTCGACCGCGTCGATGTCGCCGACGAAGCCGAAATCGACGGGCTCCCCGTCGCCACCCTCGACCCTTACGGGCGGGCGCTTGTGGGCACGGATCAGTCCAGCGTCGACCCCGCTGATGCCGACCGCCTCGATGTTGAGGTCGCGGCAGATGGCGAGGATGCGCGTATTGATGAGACCGTTGAGCACCATGGTGGTGACGTCGATCGACTTCTCGTCAGTCACGCGACGCCCCTGCACCATGCGTGTCTGGATGCCGAGCGCATCCGAGAGCTCGGTGACCTGCGGTCCGCCGCCGTGGACCAGCACGACCTTGATCCCCACCTGGTGCAGGATCGCGACCTGCTCGATGAGATCACGCGTCGATTCGGCGTCGCCGAACACGGCCCCGCTCGCCTTGATGACAAAGACCTTGCCCTTGAACATGCGAATGTAGGGCGCGGCGTTCTTGAGCGCGCGCACGGCAACGGTCTGATCGGTCCGGTAGTTCATATTTGTCCCAGCATCCTGTGCAACACCGCCATCTGCGTCGTGAGCCGGTTGAAAGCCTGCGGCTGCACCACGCTGCGTGGCCCATCGAGCACTTCGTCCGTCACGGCGACATTGCGTCGCACCGGCAGACAGTGCATGAAGCGACAATCCGGAGCCGCCTGCTCGAACCAGCCCGGGCGTACGCACCAGTCGCCCAAACCCGCGCGCAACTCGGCGTCCGCTTCACTGTCTCCATAGCGCGTCGTGCAACCCCACTCCTTGGCGTAGATCACGTGAGCGCCGCGCAAGGCAGCGTCACGATCGCTGGTCTCCGCGACCGAGCCGCCGGAACTGCGCGCGGCGGCGCGCGCCTTGTCCATGATTTGCGGCGGAAGGGCGAAGCCTTCCGGCCGCAACACCGTGACGTCCATGCCGCGGAGCGCCGCCATGTGTACCACGGCCGAGGGCACGGCCAGCGGCAGCGCGCGCGGATGGTACACCCAGGAGAGCACGAATTTCGCGCGCGTCGGCACGCCAAGATCGTCCAGCGTCTTCCAGTCCGCCAGCGCCTGGCACGGATGGTTGATCGCCGACTCGAGATTGATGAAGGGTTTGGTGCACGCCGCGCCGATGGCGGCGAACTGGGTGTCGGCCAGGTCCGCGGCGAGGTCCTTGCCCTCCGCGAACGCCCGGACGCCCAACGCATCGCAGTAGGAGGCGAGCACCGGGATCCCTTCGCGCACGTGCTCGGCGGCTGCGCCGCTCATCGCGACGCCGGTGCGTGTCTCGAGCTGCCAGGTGCCCTGGCCGGGAGTGATCACGATCGTGTTGCCGCCCAGGCGCTGCATCCCCGCCTGGAACGAAGCGAGCGTGCGCAGTGACGGATTGAAGAACACCAGCCCGAGGATGCGGCCTTGGAGCGCGCGCGGTTGCGGGCGCTCGTGCAACGTGCGCGCGTGCGCGAGCAGGTCGAGGATCTCCTCGCGGTTGAAGTCGGCCAGATCGACGAAGCGCTGCATGGGGTACGACTTGCCAATGCCGGTTATCCGATCCGCTGCAACGCCTCGCGCAGGAGGTGCACGTGTGATTCTTCCAGGATGAACGGCGGCAACAGGCGCAGGACCTGGGGATCCGCGCTGGTCCCCGCCAGGATGTCGCGCTCGAGCAATGCGCGCTGCACATCCTTGGCGGGCCGCTCGGTTCGCAGCCCCAGCAGGAATCCCGCGCCCTGACTGCCCACGATCGGCCCCACCTGGCAGGTCTCGCGGATCAGCGCCGAGATGCGCCGGACGTTGGCGAGGAGATTTTCCGTCTCGATGACGTCGATGACCGCTTCCATAACGGCGCACGCCATCGGCCCGCCGCCGAACGTGGTGCCGAGCATGTCGATCTTGAGGTGGCTTGCGACTGACGGTGACATGAGCAGCGCCGCGCAGGGGAAGCCGCTCCCGAGCGCCTTCGCGGTCGTGATCATGTCGGGCACGACGCCGTACAGGTTCGCCGCGAAAGGTTCGCCGCAGCGCCCCACGCCGCACTGGACCTCGTCGAAGATCAGCAACGCACCCACGGCGTCGCAGCGTCGCCGCAGCGCCCGCAGGAACGACTGGCCGAGGTCGAATGCGCCCGCGAGTCCCTGGATGGGCTCGACGATCACCGCGGCCGTGCTCGCGGTGACGTGTTGTTCGACCGCGGCCTCATCGCCACGCGGAATGAAGCTCACGTCGAACGGCGTGCGCGGAAAACCGTACCACTTGCTCGCGGCGCCGTACGTGACCGCGCCCGCCGCAGCGGTGCGACCGTGAAAGCTGTGCTCGATCGCTGCGATGTGGGCGCGCTGCGTGAGGCGCAACGCCAGTTTGAGCGCGTTCTCGTTGGCTTCCGCGCCCGTGTTGACGAAGAACACCGTGTCGAGGCCGAGGCCGGCGAAGCGCGCCAGGCGCGCAGCGGCGCGCTCGCGCACCTCCATGGCGACCGCGTTGGTCTGAAAGAGCACGGTGCGCGCTTGCTGCTCGAGGGCGGCCAGCCAGCGCTGGTGCCCGTATCCGAGAGCGGCTACGGCGTGACCGCCGTAGAGATCGAGCACGCGTCGCCCGTCGCTCGTCGTGAGCCAGACACCCGCGGCGCCTTGCACCTGCAACGGATATTGCGCGAACACGGGCGCGAGATGCGACGCGTGCACACCGGTCGTCGCAACGGCGTTCATGTTCAGGTCCACCCGGGTGCCGGCGCGGTGAGGCCGGCGATCTCGTCGAGTCCCAGCATGCGGTTCATCCACTGCACGGCGCCGCCCGCCGCACCCTTGGTCAGATTGTCGATCGCGCACATGACGGCAACCGTCTTGCCATTGGCGGCAGCACTCAGGTTGGCGAAATTGCTGGTTACGACGTCCTTGATTCGTGGCGCCTCTGCGCCGACGCGCACGAAGAAATGCCCCTGGTAGAAGTCCTGCAGCGCCGAGACGACCTGCGCGCCGTCGAGTGGCTTCTTGAGAGCACCCTGGACGGTCACGTGGATGCCACGCGCGAACGACCCCGAATGCGGCACGAACGCGAATTCCGCGGCGACGCCGGAAGCGGCCTGCGCGCAGGCGGCCACCTCGAAGGTGTGACGATGCGCCAGCGGGTTGTAGACATACAGGTCCGAGTTGCGCTGCGGATGATGCGTGCCCTCGATCGGCTTGCGGCCGGATCCCGTACTGCCGGTGACGCCTGCGACATAGAGGCGCGGCTCGACCAGGTCGAGCGCCAGCAGCGGCACGCTCGCGAGCAGGATCGCGGTGGCAAAGCAGCCGGGATGCGCCACGTGCGTGGTCGTGAGCTCCTCGAGATGCTCGGGCACCGCGCAGGTGAACTGGCGAATGCGCTCGGGAGCGCCGTGGGCGTGCTTGTACACCTGCTCGAAGGCTTGCGCGCTGGAGTAGCGAAAATCCGCCGAGATGTCGACCGTGCGCACGCGCGCCTTGGCCTGCTCGGCACGCGTCAGCAGGCCATCGATCAGGCCTGCCGACACGCCGTGGGGCGCGGCCGAGAACAGCGCGCTCGACGGCGCACGTGTGATCGCCGCGGCGATCTCGTCGTGCGAGGCAAAAGTGAGCTCGGGCACGCTCGAATTCAGGTGCGGAAAGGCTTTCGCCACGGGCTCGCCCGGCTGGCTGTCCGACATCAGCGCCTTGAGCTCGAGATGCGGATGAGCGGCGATGAGGCGCACCAGCTCACCGGCCACGTAACCCGTGCCGCCCAGCACGAACGCCGGTGTCTTCGCGCTCATTCCGCGGCCACGGGCGGCGCCGCCACCTTGTCCACGCCGACGGCGGCGATCACCTTGTCGCCCAGCGCCGCGCCATCGGTGATCGCGTTGAACGCGGCCACGTTCATTTGTTCGTTGATGATCTGCACGCCCACCTGGTTGTCGGTGGCCGGGCCCGTCACCACGCAGGGCTCGATGCCGAACTTCTCGCGCAGGAGTTTGACGCCACCCCAGGCCGCGACCGGGTCGTTGGCGGACAGCACCAGGCCCGTGATCGCGCTGCGGATATCCTCGCACTTGAGGATCGCTTCCACGCCATAGGTGCCGAGGATGCCGTCGCCCAGCTCGAAGACGATCACCTGGGGCTTTCCCGAGGCCATCTCGGTCAGCATGCTGCGCGTGAGCGCCGGGCCGGTTTTCGGCGTCGTGGTGACGACGCCGAGATCCGTGAAGATCATCGAGCGCCGGGCACCAGCGTCTTCCATCGCGAGGATGTCACGTCGCAGGGACACGCCGGTGGCCTTGAAAGCATCGACAACGAGGCCGCGATGACGCATGCGCGCGACGATCGCGCAGGCCGCCGCCGTCTTGCCGGCTTCCATGCAGGTGCCGGCGAGAGCGACCACCGGTATCCCGCGCGTGTTGAGTGTCGCGTCGTAGTCGAGCGGCTTGTAGCCCACGCGCGCGGGCACGCCGATGCGCTCGCCGAGGTACGGGAACTGCAGCACCACGCCGAGCACGCGGCAATCGAAGGGCTTGCCCTTGTCGGGCGTCACCGAGTCGCAGATGCCGAGCACGCCGCCGATGTTGAGCACCTGGATGACGTCGCCCGCCTTCACCGACTCCGGCAGGTGGCCCGAGTAGCCGAACAGCGCCTTGCGATGGCCGAGCGCGCCCACGACCACGTCGCCGCGCGCGAGCTTCGCCATGCGCCCGCTGGTGAGCTCGAGCGTGTTGTAAGTCGACTTGTTGTTGAGGATTTCGGCGACCAGCACCACGCCTTCCTCGCAGGGAATGTCCGTGGAGATGCGCAACTCGTGCCCGAGGCCGCAAGCCTGGGTGACGGAGGCGATCTTGTCGACCACCACGCTCTTCATTGACTGACCTGCGTTCACGAACGGTCTCCCGCGCCGGCGCGCCGATGAAAGATGCCGGTGAGCGCCTGGATCTTCGAAAACCCGAGCGCATCTGCCGCGCTCCATTCGCCGGCAGACTCACCGTACACACCTTTCGAGGCAGCCATGAGCGAATGCGGCGAGCTCACGCCCTCGACGAAGGCGACGCCCGGCCGGAACAACATCTTCACCTCGCCCGTCACGCGCGCCTGGGACGAGACCAGCAACGCCTCGATGTCGCGGCACACCGGATCGAGATGCTGACCTTCATGCACGAGGTCGCCATAGGGTTGCGCAACGAGCTCCTTGATGCGCGCCTGCCGGCCCGTGAGGACGAGCTTTTCCAGCTCCCGATGTGCGTTGAGGAGGACCTCCGCAGCCGGCGCCTCGAAAGCGACGCGGCCCTTGGTGCCGATGATCGTGTCGCCCAGGTGAATCCCGCGGCCGATGCCAAAGGGTGCCGCCAGCGACTCGAGCGTCTCGATCAGCTCGACCGGCGACAACTGCCGGCCGTCGAGACTCACGGGAACGCCCGCGCGGAAGCCGACCACGTGACGCTCAGGCTCACGCGGATGGCTGAACGCGTCGCGCGTCAGCACCCAGGCGCTGTCGGGAATGCTGTCCGGAGAGGTCAGCGTTTCCTTGCCGCCGATGGTCACGCCCCACAAGCCGCGGTTCACGGAATAGGCGGCGCCATAGGCCGGTACCGGGAGCTTGCGCTCCTCGAGAAAGCGCAGCTGCTCCGGGCGCTTGAAGGCGCGGTCGCGCACCGGCGCGAGAATCTCGAGCCCGGATGCCAGCGTGCGCAAGGCGACCTCGAAGCGCACCTGGTCGTTGCCGGCGGCCGTGCAGCCGTGGGCGACCACGCGCGTGCCGAGGCGGCTCGCGAGCTGTGCGATGGTCTGCGCCTGCATGACGCGCTCGGCGCCCACGCAAAGAGGGTAGAGCGCGCCCCGGCGGACGTTGCCCATGACCAGGAACCTGAGCACCTGCTCGAAATAGGCGGCGCGCGCATCCACCAGCTGGTGATCGACGGCGCCCAGCGCGCGGGCGCGTTCGGCCAAGGTACGCGCGGCCTCGGCGTCGATACCGCCGGTGTTGACGGTGATCGTGATGACCGGACGGCCGGTGTTCTCCCGGAGCCACGGCACCAGGAACGACGTGTCGAGTCCGCCGGAGAACGCCAACAGGATGGGCTCGCCACCCGTGATAGAAGGAGAGTTCATGTAATCAGACGCGGAAGATGGAGTGCAGGCGCTGCAGCACCTTCTTTTGTTGGCCGGCTCCCTGCGTAGCGATGAAGATGGTGTCATCGCCCGATATGGTGCCGACGACCTCCGGCCACTGGGCACGGTCGACGGCCACGGCGACGCTCTGCGCCGCGCCCACGGTCGTCTTGACGACGGTGAGGGTCGTGCCCGCCGAGTGAATCTCGCGCACGAAGCCCGCGAGCGCATCGAAGTTACCGTTGACCCGCTCCTGCAGCTCGGGCAGCAGCACGTAGCGATCGCCCGCCTTGAGAACGCCGAGCTCGCGCAGGTCGCGGCTCACGCTCGACTGCGTCGCCTCGTGCCCCAGCTTGTGCAGCAGGCGCACCAGATCGCTCTGCCGCCCGACCGCCTGCTCGCGCAGGATCTTGACGATCGTGGCCCGTCGCTCGAGCTGCTGTGTCGCTTCAGTGGTCAAAGCATCCGCCCCGCGCCAGACGCGTGCATAAAAGTCTGCGTATCGTGCATAAATATGCATGAGTAGTCAAGCGCAGGTCGCCAACGCGCGGCGCGCGGCGGCTGCGCGGCGCCTGTCTGTTAACCTTTCGTGCCAACCCCACCTCAGGACAGGCCCGCGCATGCCGACATTGCTCGAGACGGTGGAAGTCGAAACCGGACCCCGGCCGCAGGCCAGCATCATCTGGTTGCACGGCCTGGGGGCCGATGGGCACGACTTCGAGCCCATCGTCCCGCAGTTGGCCGCGCCGCTCGCCACGCCGCTCAGGTTCGTGTTTCCACACGCGCCGGTGCGGCCGGTGACCATCAACAACGGTTACCGCATGCGGGCCTGGTACGACATCGCGGGTTTCGACCGCAGCGCGCTGCAGGACGAGGTGGGTATCCGCGGCTCGGATGCCGCAATCCGCGCGCTCATCCGGCGCGAGAACGAGCGGGGCATCGCCACCGGCCGGATCGTGCTGGCCGGCTTCTCCCAGGGCGGGGCGATGGCGCTGTTCACGGGCCTGCGCTATCCGGAGAAGCTGGCGGGAATCATCGGTCTATCGTGTTACCTCGTGCTCGCGGCCACGCTCGATGCCGAGCGTCTTGCGGACAACCAGTCGACAGCGATCTTCATGGCACACGGTTCGGTCGACCCCGTGGTCGACGTGCGCCTGGGGGAGGAAACCCGCAAGGCGCTCGAAGCGCGCGGCTACGCGCTCGAATGGCGCACCTATCCGATGCCGCACGCGGTCTGCCCTGAGGAGATCGGCGACCTCACTTCGTGGTTGAAGCGGGCTCTGTAGCGCTGCTCGTGTCCTTCTCGCACAGCGCGCAGCTCGGCCAGAACTTCTTCTGCAGCTGCTCGAGCGTCCAGGCGTTGCCCTTGCGGAAGTGTTCCTTCAGCTGCTGCGAGGCCGGGTCATCGCCATACCCCAGGCCCACCACGCGCACATTGGTCATGCCGGGCTCGAGCGGCTGAAAATAGACCACGGTCCACATGTTGCGCACGGCTTCGGGGTGCTGAAAGTTGGCGGGTGGCTGCACCACCTTGAGCGAAAGCATGCGCTCGGGCTCGAAGCTCAGAACCTGGTTGACGATCGTGTTGGCGTCGCCCAGCACACCCTTGGGATCGTAGTGGGTGCGCATCAGGCCCCCGATCCTGAGCTCGATTTCGGCGTGCGCGACCATCCACGACTCCATGCCTTCGTCGGTCGTGAACAGCCGCCACACTTCACTCACCGGCGCATTGATGATCGCCTCCGAGATCAGCGGCTCTGCACGCGCCTGCACTGCACCCACGGAGAGTCCCACGAACAAGCCAACGAGAAATCGGCGCCACGCGCGCACGTTGCCCTCCGCGGTCAAGTCAATGCCAGGCGCCCAGGATTGCGCCCATGACGGTGTACGCCACGACGTTGTAGCCGCCATTGATGAAGAATAGAGCGAGTGGCCGGCGCTCGAACAGGTATACCACCCCGAACGCGGTCGCCACCCAGGCGGCACCCACCATGAACCCCGCGCTGGCGCCAAATGCAATGTCGACCTCGGCGCCGAGAAACATGCCGAGCACGAACGCGGCGAGCAGTTGTAACAGGAGCGAGACGCCAAAGATCGCCCCCATGTTCCCGCGCTGCAACTGCTCCTCGCTCAACGCCGCCGCGCGCAGCCAGGGCCGGTAGAACAGCACGGGCGAATACCACAGCCCGCCGATCACGAAGCTCGCCAGGGCCGCGACCAGCACGGCCCAATAGTTGATCGCCGCGATCACCGCCGAGAAATCCATACGTCCTCCCCTTGAATCCTGGTGTATTTGGATGAAGGGGAGGTTAGTGAACTCATCCGCAGCGCGTCTTGTAGAAATTTGACCGGCCGCCAGTGCGCCCGGGCGCCCCAGGCGGGCCGCCTACATTATGTAAGCTTGACAACTCCGGCAGATTGATCTGTAATTTCTGTCGTGACAGAAACTAACAAAACACTGGCCGACCTGCCCGAGCCGATCCGGCGCTTCGTGCTGCACTGGGGGAACATGGGTGATCTCTGGGGCGTGAACCGCTCGGTGAGCCAGGTGCACGCCCTGCTGTACGCGTCCGAGCGGCCGCTGACGGCGGAGGAGATCGCCGATGCGCTCTCGATGGCGCGCTCGAACGTGTCGACCTCGCTGCGCGAGCTGGCCTCGTGGCAGCTGATCCGGCGCGTGCCGGTGCTCGGCGACCGGCGCGATCATTTCCAGGCGGAAACCGATCTCTGGACGATGGTGAAATGCATCGCCGCGGGCCGCAAGGCGCGCGAGCTGGATCCGGCCGCGGCCGCGCTGCGCGAGTGCGTCGCGGACGCGCGCAAGGACCCGTCCGTCGGCACGCAGGCGACTGCGCGGCTCGAGGAGATGCTGGCCTTCGTCGAACGGTTGAGCCGCTGGTACGAGCAGATGCTGTCCCTGCCCAAGTCGCAGGTGATTGCGTTGATGAAGCTCGGGACCGGCATCGTGCGGTTGCTCGAGCGCCGCTCACTGCGGCGCCGGGCGGTGGGTGAATGAGCCCAGGCATCCTGGGAGAGGAGTGACGCCATGACCTCGACAGTCCTTGGTATCGCACTGGCCGTCAGCCTGACCTTGAGCACAATCCTGGTGGTGGTCTTGACCAGGCCCCTGCGTCTCGTGCTCACGTCGCTTTGCGAGCGCAATGAGGGGGTGTCGTTCTGGGCCGCGTTCACCTCGCTGATGCTCTATCTCACGCCGCTCCTGGTTACGGTCGTTCGCAGCGGCGGCAGCTATCTCGAGTTCGCGCCGCTCGCCGAAGTCGTGCGCGCCTCGCTCAGCGCGGCGGTCATCGGTGCGTTCCTGGCTCTGCTGCCGGTCGCCTGGCAGATCTCGCAGGCGCGTCCCCGCTCGCTGGCGGCTCCGGGCCCCGCCCAGCCCAACGGCTTCTCGCACGAACTGAACCGGGGATAGGCCAGCCGGCTCCGCACGTACGAGGACTGCGCCGTGAACACCGCGCATGACCTTGTCGAAGGCGGGTCAGCGACGCGGACAGTAACCCGCGAGGCGACAGAAAACGCCGTCGTTGAAGACGCGCGATTCCGCAACCTGGTAGATCCACAGGAGTGGCAGCGGCTCCCCTGTCCGGTCCGGCGTCGCTTCACGCACGCGCTCGCGGATGGCGAGACCACGGTCTTCGTGGGCGCGGTCGCCCACACTCGGCTTTCACCGTTCGGGATCCTCGTCAGCCAGCTCCTGCGGTTCGTGGGCGCGCCGTTGCCGCTGCGCGCGAGTGAGCGCGTACCCGCGACCGTCGTGGTGACCGAGGATGCCGCGTGCGGTGGGCAACTCTGGACCCGCATCTACGGCTGTGCCGGACAGTTTCCCCAGGTCATTCACTCCGCGAAGCGCTTCTGTGGGCCTACGGGACTCGAAGAGTGTGTCGGGCGTGGCGTCGGCATGGCGCTCACCGTGCATATCGAGGATCGCGCGCTGGTCTTTCGCAGCGCCTGGTACTTCCTGCGAGGGTTCGGCACGACCGTGCGCCTGCCAGTGTTCCTGAGTCCCGGCCTCGTGGAAGTCGTGCATCGCGAGGAGCGCGATGGGCTCTTCAGCTTCACGCTGACGCTCACACATCCGTGGTTTGGAGAAGCGTTGCGGCAAGTGGCTTTCTTCCGGGACTGGTGCGAGGAATCATGACCGGCGCACCGGAAACGTCGAGCTCGTCGCCGGTCATCATCTTCGACGGTAACTGCGTCCTGTGCTCTTCCTGGGTGGCCTTCCTGTTGCGTCGTGCGGAGCGCGGGCGGTTCCGCTTCAGCACCACGCAGTCTCCCGCCGGCAAGAAACTTCTCCACGCTCACCACGTCGACCCCGAGAATCCGGGTACCTTCCTGCTGCTCGATGCCGGGCGGGGCTACACCGAATCGGATGCCGTGATCCACATGCTGTGCGCGTTGCGGGGCGCATGGCGTGCGACTGCGCTCGGCTATGCATTACCCAAGGCGATGCGGGATGCTCTCTATCGGTGGCTAGCGCGAAACCGTTATCGCTGGTTCGGACGCCGCGAGCAGTGCTTCGTCCCGTCAGCGGCTGATCGCGATCTCTTCCTCGTCTAGCTGGGTGCGGATGGCGAGTCCAGCGAGCTCGCCCATGAGCTCGGAGAGTGGCAGCAGCCCGATGCACGGGGCTGCGCCGCGCGCGCTGAGCGGCGCATAGCCACCCACACTCAGCAGCTTCTTGACCAGGAGCGCGGCCGGTGTGGCCGGAATCTGTGGCCCGTCACCGCCCTCAGCGATGAGCGTCCAAGTGCGCTTGACGTCCCGACCCCGGGCGTCTGCGCCGCGAACCTGCACATGCATCGCGCCGGCATCCGATGCCCAGGCGTCGAACGCGGCGGCGATGCGAATCATTGAACGTGCGCGTGGCACGAGCGAACGAACCCAGCCGAGTCGGACGAGCCTCGAGGCCGCGCTGAGCGCGAGGTGCAGGACGCCCACCTCGAGCCCCGCGGCAAGCCGGATCGACCGCAGCCCCGCGTATCGTGAAGGCCAGAGGGCTCGTTCCGGCACGTCGACGTTCGAGAGCCAGCGCGAGCCGATCGGCACGGGGTAGCGGTGTCGATGCAGATCGCCCCAGCCGAATTGCGTTGACGGCGTTGCGTCGACGAGCGCCGGTATTCGATGACCGCAGTAACTGAGGATCGACTCGACCGTGGCGACACCGCGCGGCCCCCGATGGCCCGGAGAGATGCCCACGTCGATCGATTCCACGATCGAGAGCCCGCGGACGAGCTCATCGGCCACCGCGGTGCTCAGCGCCGGGACCGTGGACGCACCGCTGATCAGCAGCACGCCCGCTTGTCGTGCGAGCGACTCCAGGTCGGCGATGCTGCAGACGTGAGGGCGGCTGTCCGCGAGATCGACGTAGTGAATCCCGCCTGCCGCGCAGCCCCGCACGAGCTCGTGATTGCGCCCCTGGAACGGGCCCACCGCGTCGACGACAACTTTGGGTGAAAGCGCGCGCACACGGGCGACTGCGTCCGCTGCCACGCAATCCACTGCAGCCGGGATCGCATTCCTGCCGGTGAGACCGGCGCAAAACGCTTCCGCGTTGCGCATGTTCCGGCCGGCCACCACGACCTCGAGCTCATCGTGCCGGACCAGCGAGCGCACGACGCGCGAGCCGAAAACGCCGTAACCGCCCAGCACGACCACGCGCGCCAAGCGGGTCTACTCGACGACAGTGTGGTTGAGGTTGGGGAGCCGGCTCGACAGGTATTCACTCGGCGTCAGGCCGCTCAGCCGGCGAAACTCGTGAACCAGGTGCGGCTGGTCGTAGTAGCCGCAATCGGCGGCGACGCGACTCCAGTCAGGCGCGCGCTCGCGGCCGATCCGACGCAGCACGGACTGCAAGCGGTAGATCTGCGCGAGCGCCTTGGGCGTCATGCCGACATCGCGCTGAAAGAGCAGCATGAGCCGCTTGTGGCTCACCGCGACCTGTTCGACCATGTCGCTGATTCGGACTGCTCCGTCCCATGAGCGGATGCGCTCGGCGAGGTGACCGACCGCGGGATGAGCGCTGTGATCGAAGTCGAGCGACTCGAGCAGCGCCTTCTCCACCACCCGGAATCGCTCCGTGGTCGACTGCGCCTGCAGCAGCTGCTCGCGCAGGTCGGCAAACGGCTGGCGGCGGATCAGGTCGAGCTCGATCACCTCGTCGGCGAGCTCGCTCATCGGGAAGCCGAACAGCGCATAGGCGCCGCCGGGACGAAAACGGATGCCGACCAGATCGGTCTCACGGACCGACTCGATGACCAGGTGCCGGTTCTGGATACCGGCCACCCAGCTGTCGCGGTAGAGCTGTTCGCGTGAATAGTCGTCGCGTGCCAGGACCTTGTGGAAATCCCCCAGGTTGATGATGACCTCGACCACGCCGTTGGGCAGCACGCGCTCGCGCTTGTGAGCGGTCATGCCCTGCGCGCGCCACAGGCACTCGACGTAGCGCGATAGCGGCGGCTGCGGCACGTGCACGACGAAGGCCGGGAGGGCGTCAGCGCTCAATCTTGTACTCCAGGTCGGCGCTGCGATGTTCACCCGCTTCGCTCTCGATCGTCCAGCGGTCGTTGATGGTGTAGCGCAGCTTGAGCGTATTGATGGCCTCGGTGAGGCTGATGCCGTAGCTCACGTAGAAGCGTGGCGAGAGGTAACGGCCCAGCACCACGCGCGTCTGGTCGTTGGTGTCCGATTCCAGATAAACGTCGCCCACGTCCACACCCAGCTGCTCACCGAGCTGGTTGGCGAGTACCGCGCTGCCCTGCGCCAGCAACTCGTCGCGACCGGGCTTGGCGCCGGCCTGGTTGTCGTCCTGAAACGACTCGAGCTTGCCGCCCGTGACAATGAGCGAGGCGACCTGGGACTGCGGCAACAGCGGATCCGACCAGAACGAGAGCCGCGGATTGCGCAGCGTGCCGCGCACGTTGACGCCCACAGTGGCTTCCGGGAATTCCTTGCTCGCGCGCAAGTCGACGCCGGGATCGGACACCGGGCCACCGGTGAAAATCAGCCGCCCGCGCTCGATGTCGAGCTCGCGCGTGTAGGCCGCATATTTTCCTTCCGCCACTTTGAGCTCGCCGGTCGCCGTGCTCACCTCGTCGGGCGCCACGTAGGTCGCGATGTTGCCCTCGACGCGCGCCTTGAGACCGAATGAATCGACGCGCACGTCCTTACCCAGCACGAGCTGCACGCCCACGGTCACTTCGAACCGATTCTCGTCGCTCTCGGGCTCCTGCCCGACCAGTACTTCATCCGAGGAAGAGAGCACCGCGCCGCTCAGGTCGGCGGGCGTGAGAAAGGCGTGCGGGACTCGCACCGCGCCGTCGACCCCGATCTTGCGACCGTCGATGCGGAAACGCAGATCGGGCGACACGGAAACCTGCGCTTCGGGCACGTTGACCAGCTCGAGGTTCTCGCCCTTGAGCTTGATCTGTCCGAACGGCAGGCGATCGCGCCACTCGAGGCCGCCCACCACTTCGGCTACTCCCTTGCCGGCCCTCGTCTTGGCTTCGAGCTTGAGCCCGGTGCCCTTGAGATCGGCGCGCATCGCGATCTCGCGCAGCTGCAGGTTGACGGCGTAGAGGTCGAGCTCGCCCTCTTCGAGCACCAACGAGCCTTCGATCTCCGGAGCGCCCAGCCGGCCGGCAAACTTGAGGTCCGCATTAAGCTTGCCGGCGGCACGATCCACCTCCGGCACGAGCACGGGCAGGAAGCCGAGCTCGCGTGTCTGCACATTCAGGGATCCGGTGAGCGGAAAGTCGCGCCAATCCACGCCGGTGCGATCGGACCTGCCGGTGGCGGTGAGCGATGCCGCCTCGGTCGCGTCGAGTTTGACCTCACCGCTCAGGCGTTGCGGGGTAGCCTCGAACGAGGCGCGGCCCGAGCCGATGCGCACACTCTCCAGCTGCCCGGTCGCGCGCCGGTAACGGAACAGGCCGTCGGCGAACGTCGCATTGCCGCTGCCGGTCCAGGGTTGCCCCGGCTCCTGTTGCGCAGTCGCCTGCACCGCGAGCACGCCACTGTATTCCGACTGGCGCGCGGATCCGGCGGCCAGAACCTTGAGCGGCAGACCCGAGGCATCAACCGCGACGTTCCACGCACCGGCGCGCCGCCAATTGCCGCGCGCGCAAGCCCGTTCGGTGGTGGCGCCCGCGAGGCACAGCTGCTCGAGCTCGATGAGGTCCCGGCTGACGGCGTAGCGCGCCGGCCCGGCGAGCCTGAGAGCGGCGCTGCCGATGCCCGCATCGAGCTTGACGATCTCGCCGCGCCACGTGCCGTCGTCGTATCCCGACTGGGTGCGCAGGGCGAGACTCATGGCGTCGCCGTCGGCGAGCACGCTCAACTGGTGCGCGCTCGCGCGCCCGTCGAGCACGATCTCCGCCGAGTGCACGACGCGGCCGTCCAGTTCGAGCTTGACGCCGCTCACCTGCAGATGCGAGGCGCGTGCATCGGCGAGATCGAGGTCGGCCTGTGCTTCGAGCCGGCCGAGACGATACTCGAGATAGCGCAGGTCCTGGGCCGTGAGCGTTCCATGAACCTGCGGCTCGCGCCCGGTGCCCGACAAGCGGCCTTTTGAAGTCAGCGACCCGCTCGCATCGGGAGCCAGCTCCGACGCATTCGGCACCGCGATCTGCCAGTTGAGGTCGTGCTGGCCGCCATATTGACCGTTGGCCTGCAGGTGGGCCGCGCCTAGGCGTAAATCAGCATCCGCAATGCGATAGCGCCCGTTGGCGTGACTCGCCTGCGCGTGACCGCTCACGGGCAAGGAGCGCAGTTTCCCCTTGAGGTCGCGCAGGTTCGCCGACCAGCGACCCTTGGCGTCGAAGCCCGCGCCCTCAGCCGCGAGACGAAAAGTCAGCCGGCCCGGAAAGCGCGCGTCGACCGAGGCGGGATCGATGTCGCGAGCGGCTGCACTCACTTGCCAGGCATTGGCGGCACCGAAAGCGACCTGACCGCTCGCCTCGATCTCACCACCGAACGTCTGCGCGATCAGCCGTTCGAACCGCACCGCGTCGCGATCCAGCTCACCGGCAGCGGTGAAGTCGATCGGCGGCACTTCGGGCAACCGCAGGTCGCCGCTTGCTGTGTAGCGATAGGGCAGCTGTCCCGCAAATGTGAATTCGCCGCGGGTACTGCGGGCCACGGGCTTCGCATCGAGTGGCCAACCAAAATCGCGCCAGGCGCCTTTGAAATCGAGGCGCATCGGTCCGTCGCCGAAACGCACGCTGCCACTG
>DATFEQ010000038.1:0-9707 GCA_035250905.1 Steroidobacteraceae bacterium | reverse complement strand
GAGGGCGGCGCTGCGGCGCGCGAGCTGCGCAAGCTCGGTTTCCTCAAGGCCTTCAACCTGCGCGGGGGCTTGAGCGCCTGGCTGCAGGAAAACCTGCCCGTGACGCGCAGCGGCCAGTCCGGCAAGTCGGCGGCCAGGAAGTGAGCGCGGTGGTGATGTACACGACCGGGTGGTGCGGCTACTGCCAGCGTGCCCGGGGCCTGCTCGAACGCAAGGGCATCGCCTTTCGCGAGATCGACGTCGACGATGCGGCCGCGCGCACCGAGATGGTGACCCGTAGTGGCAAGCGCAGCGTTCCGCAGATCTTCATCGGCGCGCGCCACGTGGGCGGATTCGAGGAGCTTTACGCGCTCGAGCGCTCGGGCGAGCTCGACCAGTTGTTGAAGGAGACCTCATGACCGAGAACACACCAGACGGCGCCGCTGCACCGGCGCAGGCGTCCCAGACCGAACTGATTCTGCAGCAGATCTACCTCAAGGACTGCTCGTACGAAGCACCGAACGGGCCACGCATTCCGGCGGCGCAGTGGAATCCCAAGTTCGCGCTCAACCTCAACACCACCAGTACGGAGTTGACGCCGGAGCTGCGCGAAGTGGTGCTCACCGTGACCGTGGAGGCGAAGGTGGGCGACAACGTGGCCTACATCGTGGAGCTCAAGCAGGCGGGTCTGTTCGTGATCCGCAACTGCTCGCCGGAGGACCTCAAGAAGGTGATCGGCAGCGTCTGCCCCGGCGTGCTGTTCCCGTATGCGCGGGCCGCGTGTTCCGAGCTGATTACGCAGGGCGGCTTCCCGCAGTTCCTGTTGCCGCCCGTGAACTTCGAGGCGCTGTTCGAGCGGGCAGTGCCGAACCCACAAACGCCGACGAACTGAGCGTCGGGCCCGCTGCAAAGCTTTGGCTGACGCCCAATCGAACCGGCGATGAATCCCGGGAAAGAAAGCGCGAGGCGCACCGACGTCATGGCGGTGCTCGGCGCGGGCTCCTGGGGCACCGCGCTCGCGATCCAGTTCGCGCGCTCCGGCAGACCGGTGCGTCTCTGGGGTCGCGACGCGACACACCTCGCCACGCTCGAGCGCGAGCGCTGCAACCGCCGCTATCTCCCGGAGGCGCGCTTTCCGGAATCGCTTCACACCGAACCCGACCTGGCCGCGGCGATCGCAGGTTCCACGGACGTCCTGCTCGCCGTGCCGAGCCAGGCGTTGCGTGCGGTGCTCGAGCAGCTTCGACCGCTGCTGCGCAAGGACATGGGCGTCGCCTGGGCCACCAAGGGTCTCGAACAGGAGAGTGGCAGGCTGCCGCACCAGGTGGTGCAGGAAGTGCTCGGCAAGGGCTGGCCGATCGCCGTGCTCTCGGGGCCGACCTTCGCGAAGGAAGTGGGCGCCGGTTTGCCGACGGCCATGACGGTGGCGTCCCCGGACGAAGAGTTCGCGGAGGCGATCGCGCGGCGCCTTTCCGGCTCCAACTTCCGCGCCTACACCTCGACCGACATCGTCGGTGTCGAAGTCGGCGGCGCCGTCAAGAACGTGCTCGCGATCGGCGTGGGCATCGCCGACGGCATGGGCTTTGGCGCGAACACACGCATCGCCCTCATCGCGCGCGGGCTCGCGGAGATGACGCGGTTGGGTGAAGCGCTGGGCGCGCGGCGCGAGACCTTCATGGGGCTCGCGGGTCTCGGCGATCTCGTGCTGACCTGCACCGACAACCAGTCGCGCAACCGCCGTTTCGGCCTCGCGATCGCGTCGGGCCAATCGGTGGAGCAGGCGCAGCAGGGCATTCAGCAGGTGGTCGAAGGGCTGCATGGCGCGCGCGCCGTGCACCAGCTTGCCAGGCAGCTCCAGATCGACATGCCGATCTGCGAAGTCATCTACCGCGTGCTGTACGAGCGCCTGCCGATCAAGGAAGCCGTGCAGGCACTGATGGCACGGGAGCTCCGTGCCGAGAACGACTAGGGCGCGGCCGCGAAACCCAGCTGCCGCCACGCCTCGTACAACACCAGCGCTACCGAGTTCGACAGGTTGAGGCTGCGGTTGCCGCTCAGCATGGGAATGCTGAGCACCTGCTCGCTCCCCACGCGGTCGAGCACCTCGGGTGGCAAGCCGCGGCTTTCCGGGCCGAACAGCAGCGCATCACCGGCTCGGTACTGCACGTCGCTGTACCTGCGCTCGCCGTGCGTCTCGATGGCAAACACGCGTGCCCCGGCGAGCGCGGCCAGACAGGCGCCGAGATCCGCGTGCACGTGCGTGCTCGCGAGCGCGTGATAGTCGAGTCCCGCGCGGCGCAGGGCACGCGCATCGAGCGCGAACCCGAGCGGCTTCACGAGATGCAGCGTCGCGCCGCTGTTGGCGCACAGCCGAATCACGTTGCCGGTGTTGGGCGGAATCTCGGGCTCGAATAGAATGACGTGGACCATGTCTGCGCACCCTGCACCGGCTCACAACCCGCTCGCACTCGATTTCCTCGGGCTCAAGTTCGATTCGCCGATCGTGCTCCTGTCGGGCTGCGTCGGCTTCGGCGAGGAATACACGCGCGTCGCGGGTTTCTCCAACCGCGACGTGGGCGCCGTGGTCCTCAAGGGGACGACCCTGGCGCCGCGGCTCGGCAATCCGCCGCACCGGCTGTGTGAAACGCCCATGGGAATGCTGAACGCCATCGGCCTGCAGAACCCGGGGGCGGCGCACGTGGTACGCCGCATTCTGCCGACGCTCGACTTCTCGGAGACCCGTTTCATCGCCAATGTCTCAGGCTCCACCATCGAGGAGTACGTCGAAGTCACGCGGCAGTTCGATGATTCGCCGATCGATGCCATCGAGATCAACATCTCCTGTCCCAACGTGAAGGAAGGCGGGGTCGCGTTCGGCAATTATCCCGACATGAGCGCGCGCGTGGTGGCGGCCTGCCGCGCCGTCACCCGCAAGCCGCTGATCACGAAGCTCTCGCCCAACCAGACCGATATCCGCGAGAACGCCCGCCGTTGCATCGAGGCGGGCAGCGATGCGCTCGCGGTGATCAATACGATCATGGGCATGGCGATCGATGCGCGCACGCGTCGGCCCGTGATTGGCAACCTCCAGGGCGGGCTGTCGGGTCCGGCCATCAAGCCGATCGCGCTGCTCAAGGTGCACCAGGTCTACGAGGTCGCGGGGCCGCTGCGTGTGCCCATCATCGGCCAGGGCGGCATCACCACCGCGGCCGATGCCATCGAGTTCATGATCGCCGGCGCCACGGCGGTCGGCGTGGGTACGGCGCTCTTCTACGATCCGCTGGTGTGCCCGAAGATCAACGCCGGGATCGCCAGCTACCTGCATGAGCACGGCCTGAAGAGCGTCCGCGCGCTCGTCGGGTCGCTCCAGATCGACCTGGAAACCCAGGACAGCCCGCTAGCGGGCTGAGCACGCAGGGCAACTCTGCACAGAGTTGCCCTGGGAATTGTTCCCGCGTGGAACGAGTCCCATTCCCGGTCGACCCTTAATCACCGCATTCGATGCATGCACAGTGGCGCCCCTCGCCACAGCGGAGTTCTTTCCAAGGAGTCCACCATGAAACTGTACTACTCACCCGGCGCCTGCTCGCTCTCGCCCCACATTGTGCTGCGCGAGGCAGGCCTCAAGTTCGAGCTGGAGAAGGTCGACAACAAGACCAAGCGCACCGAGAGCGGTGCGGATTACCTCAAGCTCAATGCCAAGGGATACGTCCCGCTTCTGCAACTCGATGACGGACGCTTCCTGTCGGAAGGCCCGGTCGTCGCGCAGTACATCGCCGATCTCAAGCCCGAATCCGGGCTCGCGCCGCCCAACGGCACCTACGAGCGCTACAAGGTGCAGGAGTGGCTCAACTTCATCACTTCCGAGCTGCACAAGCAGTTCTCGCCGCTTTTCCGGCCCGACGTGGCCGACGAGGTGAAAAAGAACTCGCGCGCCAACATCGCCAAGCGTCTGGAGTGGCTCGCGAAGGAGCTCGACGGGCGCAGCTTCCTCACCGGCGAGCAGTTCACCATCGCCGACAGCTATCTGTTCGTGGTGCTCAACTGGGCGCGGTTCACCGACGTCGACCTGACGCCATGGCCCGTGATCGGCAAATTCCTCGAGCGCGTGGCCGCCCGCCCCAAGGTTCAGGAAGCGCTCAAGGCCGAAGGATTGGTGAAGTAGTCGCCTGGGCTACGAGCGGGAGGACGACTGGTCCTTGTCCTCCTCGTCGTCATCGGTCGCCGCCGTGGCGACCGTGATACGCGTCCGGTAGGCGAGCTCGATGCCCTGGCGCTCGAACTCCTGGAGGATGCGCAGGTTGATCGCCTGCTCGATGTTCGCGTACAGCAGGTAATCCGCATCGAGCACGAAGTACACGCTTTCGAACTGCAACGCCGAGTCGCCATAAGCGACGAAGTGGCTGCGTTCGAAACGCACCTTCTCGTGCGCGCGCACAGCCGCCTCTATGATCGATGGGATGCGCTCCAGCGTCTCGCGCGGTGTGGCGTAGACCACGCCGACCGTGAACAGCACGCGCCGCTCGTACATGCGGCCAAAGTTGTGCACGCGCGCCTTCAGCAGGTCGTTGTTCGAGATGACGATCTGCTCGCCGTCGATGCTGCGCAGGCGCGTGCTGCTGATGCCGATTCTTTCCACCTTGCCGGTGTCCTGGTCGACCGTGATGGTGTCGCCGACGACGAACGGCTTGTCGAGCGCGATGGCGAGCGAGGACAGCAGGTTCGAGAGCGTCGTTTGCACCGCGAGCGCCACCGCGATCCCGGTGATGCCCAACCCGGCCACCAGGGCGGTGATGTTGACGCCCAGATTGTCGAGGGCCACCAGCGTGACCAGCGACCAGATGATGATCGCCGCGACGAAGTTGACGATGGCGAGCGCACCGCTGGGATCCGCTTCGAGCGTGGCGCCACGCCTATGATGCAGCCGGAATGACATGGCCGCCGATGCCCAGATGCCCACCTGGAGCGCCAACAGCACGAACATGATGCGATTGATGGTGACGTCGACCTCGCTCGGGATGTTGAGCGTGCGGGCTGCAAACCAGAACGCCACGGCCCACAGGAACCATTTGTGCGTGCGGTTCGCGAGGAGCGAAGAGAGCTCCACTGCCGTAGCGTGGTGACCGCCGGCATGACGCTTGCGCAGCGTCGCGATGTAGCCGCGCAGGAGCGGCAGCACGGTGAACGTGACCAGGAATGCGAGCAGCGCGATGGCCCACTGCAGGAGCGAATTGTCGAGAACCTTGAGCGCGAGCAGCTCCGAGAGCTCGTTCATGGAGGTGTCCTGGGTGAGGGTCGGCGGAGCGCGGATTATAGCGACAGGTGTTTTTCGAAGAACACGCTGGTCGGGTCGTCCCGATACTCTCCGTAGCACGCGCGCCGCACGAACTGGTGTCGCTCGTACAGCGCGAGCGCCTCGGGCTGGTCGACACCGGTTTCGAGCACCAGGCGCCTCACTCCGGTTGCGCGGGCGTGTGACTCGAGCGCGAGCAGCAGCGCGCGACCGACGCCCTGGCCGCGAAACCGTGGCCGCACGTACATGCGCTTGATCTCGGCGGATGCGTCATCGATCCGGCGCAACGCGCCGCAGGCGGCGGTCTCGCCGTCGCAGTGCGCAATGAAGAAGGCGACTTCCGGCGCGCACAGGGCCTCGACGTCGAGCAGGTAGTTGCGATCGGCGGCATACAGGCGATTGAGATATTCGTCGAGCTCCGCGAGCAGCTCGCATGCCGCGGCCAGTCGCGGCGACGCCCGCTCCACCACGAGATTGCGGCGTGGATGTGCCATGCGCAGGAGTAGGAGCTACTCGCCCGGTTCGAGGTTCAGCTCGCGCATCTTGCGGGTGAGCGTATTGCGTCCCCAGCCGAGCAACTTCGCGGCGTCCTGGCGACGGCCGTCCGCGCGCGCCAGCGCGGCGCGGATCAGTGTGCGTTCGAACGCGGGCAATGCCTCGTCGAGCAGGCGGTTCGAGCCACCCTGCAGCGCCTGCTCGGCCCAATGGGCGAGCATTTGCGTCCAGTCGCTGCTCGCCGCGATCTGCGCTGGCGTGCCGCCGAGGTCCGCGGGCACATCCGCGACCTTGATCTCGCGCCCGGGCGCCAGCACGGTGAGCCGCCGGCACGCATTCACGAGCTGGCGGACGTTGCCGGGCCAGTCGCTCGCGACCAGCAGTTGTTCGGCGGTGGGCGTCAATGTTTTCGGCTCGACGCCCAGCTCGCGCGCCGCGACGCTCAGGTAGTGGCGCAGCAGATCGGGAATGTCCTCGCGCCTCGCACGCAGCGGCGGTATCTCGATGCGGATGACGTTCAGCCGATGCAACAGGTCTTCGCGGAAGGCGCCGCTCGTCACGCGCACCTCGAGTTCCTGGTGGGTCGCGGCGATCACGCGCACGTCCACCTTGATGGGCGTCTGCCCGCCGACCCGATAGAACTCACCCTCCGCGAGCACGCGCAGCAAGCGCGTCTGCAGCGTGGCCGACATGTCGCCGATCTCGTCCAGGAAAAGCGTCCCGCCATCCGCCTGCTCGAAGCGGCCGCGACGCAGCGCATCCGCACCGGTGAACGCACCCTTCTCGTGGCCGAAGAGCTCGGATTCGAGCAGGTCGGCGGCGATCGCCGAGGTGTTGAGCGCAATGAATGGACCCGCGGCACGCGGGCTGTGCCGATGCAGGGCGCGCGCCACGAGCTCCTTGCCCGTGCCCGATTCACCCGTGATCAGCACCGTCATGCTGGAACGCGACAAGCGCCCGATGGCGCGAAATACCTGCTGCATGGCCGGCGCCTGCCCGAGGATTTCCGGCACCGCGCGTGGTTCCGCCTCGGCATCGTTGCGCACGCTCGACTGCGTGGCGGCGCGGCGCACCAGGTCGAGCGCGTGGTCGATGTCGAAAGGCTTCGGCAGATATTCGAACGCGCCGCCGCGATACGCGGCCACGGCGCTGTCGAGATCCGAGTAGGCCGTCATGACGATGACGGGCAGGCGCGGCCGGGATTCGTGAATCTGCTTGAGCAGCTCGATCCCGCTGTGGCCCGGCATGCGGATGTCGGTGATCAACACGTCGGGCGATTCGGCGCGCAACGCCTCGAGGGCCACGTTCGCCTGCTCGAACGTGCGCGAGGACATGCCGCTCTGCTTGAGCGCGCGCTCGAGCACCCAGCGGATCGAGGCATCGTCATCGACGAGCCAGACGCTCAGGGGTTTAGCGCTCATGACCGTTCTCGATCGGCAGCAGGATCGTGAACTGCGTGCGCCCGGGCTGGCTCTCGAATTCGATCAGCCCGCCGTGGCGGATCACCAGGTCCTGCGCCACGGCGAGACCGAGGCCGGTGCCCTCCGGCCGTCCGGTCACCAGCGGGTAGAAGAGCGTTTCGCGGATCTCCGCGGGCACGCCCGGACCGTCGTCTTCGAACTGAATGTTCGCGACCAGGCGGTGTCGCACGGAACCGATGCTCTGGTTGGTGAGTGCGCGCGTGCGCAGCACGATGTGGCCGCGCGCGCCCACGGCCTGCAAGGAGTTGCGGCCGAGATTGAGCATCGCCTGGATGATCTGGTGGCGGTCGAGCGCGGCTCCCGGCAGGCTCGGATCGTAGTCGCGCTCGATCAGCACGCTCGCGGGCGCTTCGCTGCGCATCAAGTGATAGACGTGCTCGCACAGCTCGTGCACGTTGAGCGCTTCGCGCTGCGGCGGGCGTCCCGGGCCCAGCATCGAATCGACCAGCGCCGCGAGCCGGTCCGCCTCGCCGATGATGACCTCGGTGTATTCGCGCATCGACTCGCCCTTGAGCTGGCGCTCGAGCAGTTGCGCCGCGCCGCGCAGGCCGCCGAGAGGATTCTTGATCTCGTGCGCGAGCTGGCGAACCATCAGCCGACTCCCGCCGAGCTGCGCGAGCAGAGCCGTTTCGCGGCTGATGCGCTGTCGCTGCGTGGCATCGCTCACTTCGACGACCAGGCGCCGCGCGGGTCGTGCCGCATCGAACGGCGTCACGCTCACATCGGCCACCCGCGCGCCGTTGCCGAGCAATGGCTGCAGGATCACTTCGCGCTGCGCGCAGGCCTCCGCGTGGTCCAAAGCCCGCTGCAGCACGCTCCAGAACTCGGGCGGTGCCTCGACGAGCTCGGCGAGGCGGCGGCCGCGCGCCTGGTTCACGCTGACGCCGAGGAGATCCTGTGCGGCTGAGTTGGCTTCGAGGACGCGCAGCTCGTCATCGAGCACCAGCACGCCGGCGTTGAGCGCATCGAGCACTTCTTCGGCGTGGTGACGCTCGGCGAGCGGATGGCGAGTGGGCTCGGTAGCCATGCCCGTCACCGGTGAATGCGGGCCGCCGAGGGCGGCCGCAGGGAGATCAGCGCGGTGTCGGGCGCACCCGGTTGGGCGCGAGTAGCGACGGCTGATGCAGATGGAACGTGATCGAGGGACTGCTCACGATCGACTTGCCGCCCCTGTCGGCCACCACCACCGTGAGGGTATGCGTGCCGCGCGGCACACTGGGCACGTCGAAGCTCGAGCCACTGGCGGGCAGCCCGTCGACCCGCTTGCCATCGAGATAGACCCAGATCGCGTGGCCATCCTGCAGCTCCGGCTCGAGCCGCAACCGCACCTGGACCACGTTGCCGGTGTTCTGGAAGGTCTCGTCGTTCTCCGGCTTCCACACATCGAGCTGGTAGCTCACCGCCTCGCTCGCCTGCTGGTTGCGTGTCGACGCACGCTGCGCCGGCGTCGGCGCGGGCGCATCGAAGGTCTGCGCCTCCTGCAACTCGACCACCTGTGCGCCGGGCGCGGGCCGATCCGAGTAGTGCGTGACGCCCTTGCTGTCCACCCACTTGTAGGTCGTGGCGGACGCCGCGGCGGCCAGCAAAACACCGGACAGAATCAGGGCAATTCGCATGGGCCGAGAGCATAGCCCTAACTTCCCTGGCAGACAAAAGCGTGCCGCGCAGGGTGGTGACGGTGATCACATTCACCGCCACCACCGCCGTGTCGAAAGCCCGCTCGCGTCACACGCTGTAGTAGAGCTCCATCTCGACCGGGTGGGTCGTCATGCGCACGCGCGTGACCTCCTGCATCTTGAGCCCGGTGTACGCATCGATCAGGTCGTCGGTGAATACCCCGCCCGCCTTGAGGAACGCGCGATCCTTGTCGAGACATTCGAGCGCCTGCTCGAGCGAGTAGCACACCTCCGGAATGTGTTTCGCTTCCTCGGGCTCGAGATCGTAGAGATCCTTGTCGAGCGGCTCGCCCGGATGGATCTTGTTGAGGATGCCGTCGAGTCCCGCCATCAGCATCGCGGCAAAGGCGAGATACGGATTGGCGATCGAATCCGGGAAGCGCACTTCGATGCGCCGGCCCTTCGGATTCGGCACCCACGGGATGCGGATCGATGCGGAGCGGTTGCGCGCGGAATACGCGAGCATCACGGGCGCCTCGAAGCCCGGCACCAGGCGCTTGTAGCTGTTGGTGCCGGGGTTGGTGAACGCATTGAGCGCCTTGGCGTGCTTGATGATGCCGCCGATGTAGTAGAGCGCGACATCCGACAGGCCGCCATATTTCTCGCCGGCGAAGATGTTCTTGCCGCCCTTCGCGAGCGACTGGTGCACGTGCATGCCGTTGCCGTTGTCACCCACGATCGGCTTCGGCATGAACGTGAGCGTCTTGCCGTAGCCCGCCGCGACGTTGTGCAGGCCGTATTTCAGGATCTGCACTTCGTCGGCCTTCTTGGTGAGCGTGTTGG
>DATFEQ010000017.1:0-2015 GCA_035250905.1 Steroidobacteraceae bacterium | reverse complement strand
AGTGCGCTGCGCAACTCGCGCGCCCAGGCGAAAGGCAAGTGCACGCCCTCCGCGAGTACAAGCTGGCCCGTGGCTATGGCCCGAGTGATCGGATCGTCCGGTCCGGGGTGAATCCGCCCAGGGCCCACGCCAAGATCGGTGCGCGAGACGACCGCGCGTAGAAGGAGCTCCGTCGAACCGGGCTCCCTCTCGAGGTACGCGACGGCGTCCGCGGCAAGGGCGTCGAACATCGCGCGCGCCGCTTTTTCCAACAGTTCCGCCGGCGCCGCCTTGGCGAGGGCGGAGTGACCGAAGAGGGCCAAGTTGCGGAACCGTCCTTCGCTTTCTCGCAGCGCAGCTTCCGCTTGCCTGCTTTCGCGCAGCGAGCGGTCGGTGCGCGCCTGCATCGTCGCAAGCCGCACGAGCCGCATCAGCGTCGTCTCGGTGAGATCGTCTTTTTGAAGGAACTCGAACGCCCCGCAGGCGAGCGTGGCGTCGCGCAGCCCAGGATCGCGGTCTGCCGTGATCGCGATCACAGGACACCCGACTGCGCTGACCAGGCTTCTGATCGTGGCGGCGCCATGCGAGTCAGGCAAGTGCAGGTCGGCGACGACCAGGTCGACGTCGACATGGGCGAGAAGCGCAAGCGCATCGGACAGCTGGACCGCGCTGTGCAGCTTCACATCCGCGAAGCTGATCGCGCGCAAATACGCACCAACGATCTCGACGCTGATCGGATCATCCTCGAGCAACAGGATACACACCGCCTGGCCGAGCTGCGGGCCATGGATCGTGTGATCCGGAGCGGCTGTTCTTTCAACCATTCTTTGCCGACGCCTGTATCCCGTCCATCAGGGATCCCCCCAAGGATGTAGTGCAGCAGAGTTCGTCTTGTTGCGGCGTGAAAGATTGTTATGCGCGCGGAGACGCTAGGTCGATGTATAGCCCCCTTCGAGATCCAGCTTCATCCACCATTTGTTGGAACGTGGTTGGATGCCTCAAGAAGCCTTGCAACGTAGCGCGCGACCAGGTCGACCTCGAGATTGACCTTCGAGCCGGGCTCGAGGCGCGCCAGGGTCGTGACCTTTAGCGTGTGCGGAATGAGGTTGACCTCGAACTCGTCGCGCACCAACTGGTTTACCGTCAGGCTCACCCCGTCCACACAGATCGAGCCCTTGATCGCTACATATCTCGTAATCGCCCCGGGCAGCCTGAAGCGAAACACGCTGCCGTTGCGGCTGGTGACTTCGCCAACGCCGTCGACGTGGCCGGTGACCAGGTGCCCGCCGAGCTTGTCCCCGAGCGCGAGCGACTTCTCCAGGTTGACCGCGCCGGGGCGGTCGAGGCCGGTGGTGACGCGTAGGGTTTCCGCCGACACGTCTGCCGTGAATCCGCGCCCACGCATCGCGCTGACCGTGAGGCAGACGCCCTGCACGCAGATCGAGTCGCCGAGCGCCACGCGAGAGAGGTCGAGGGGGCCCGCATCGATCTCGAGGGGATTCGGGCGCACGATGCGGCCCACCGCTTGCACGATGCCGGTGAACATGGCGCCAGCCTACCGCAACGACTCGCGAACCGCGTGTCTAAAGCCTGACCGCCCGCTTATGCAGGAGCTTGCCGAGATGCTTGTCGAGCGACAGCGCAGAGATCGCCAACCCGGCGACCAAGGCACCCACGATCATGGCGTTCGCGCTCGCCACGCGAGCGCCGGTGAAATCCAGGATGAACGGCGCGCCCATCAGCCATGCGCCCACCGCGAGATTCAGCCATTCGGCCGGCAGGTCATCGCATGCCACGCACTCGAAGTGCGAGCCGAGGGCGAGGACGAGGCCGATGGTGACCGCGTTTGCGGTGGCGGCCTGGTGCTCGGCGTAGCCCGCGAGCCACGGGGAAACGGCGAGCCACAGGCCGAGCGCGAAGCTCACCCAGTCCTGCCATTTGGCCGCCATAGCAACCTCCTTGACGCGCCCACGATGGGCGCTCCACGATTGGACCATCGCGGCGTTGCGCCCGTTCTAGCCTTCGGCGTAGTCGTC
>DATFEQ010000029.1:0-37476 GCA_035250905.1 Steroidobacteraceae bacterium | reverse complement strand
CGCGGGCGCATCGGCCTCTTCAACCGCTCCTGGTACGAGGAAGTCCTGATCGTGCGCGTGCATCGCGGGATCCTGGAGGCGCAGAAGCTGCCGCCGGAGCTCGTCACCGGCAAGATCTGGAAGCAGCGCCTGAAGGACATGCGCAACTTCGAGCGCCACCTGTGCCACAACGGCGTGGTCATCCGGAAATTCTTCCTGCACGTTTCCCGGGAAGAGCAAAAGAAGCGTTTCCTCGAGCGCCTCGACACCCCCGAGAAGAACTGGAAGTTCTCTGCTACGGACGTGCGCGAGCGGGCGTACTGGAAGCAGTACATGGACGCCTACCAGGACGCGATCCGCCGCACCGCGACCACCAGTGCGCCGTGGTACGTCGTTCCGGCCGACAACAAGTGGTTCACGCGGATCGTGGTGGCCGCGGCGGTGATCGATGCGCTCGCTTCGCTCGACCTGCACTACCCGCGGATCCCGGAGTCCAAGCGGGGCGAGCTCGAACAGGCGCGCCGCGAGCTCCTGCGCGAGCGCTAAACTGACGAGCGAAAGTCGAAACGGAGACACGGAGACTGAGATGGGCGACGAGACGCAAGAGGATCGCAGCGCGCCCGGCGAACAGCCGCCGCAGGTGAATGTCGTACGCGTGCTCGAGAACGGGCCGCTGGCGTTTCGCGCCGAGCTGCGCTTCGAGGGCGGCGGCCACTCGCTGCGCGCGACGTTGTGTCGCTGTGGCGCCTCGAACAACAAGCCGTTCTGCGATGGGAGCCACAAGTCGCTCGGCTTCACCGCGACCGGCGAGCCCGCGACCCAGGATTCGCAGGAACCCGCTCAGCGCGCCGGGATGCTCGAGGTGATACCCGTGCTCGACGGGCCGCTGCACATCAAGGGCAGTCTCGAAGTCGTGTCCGCCACCGGCCGCACCGTCAACCGGGTGATCGAGGCCTGGTTCTGTCGCTGTGGCGGATCGGCGAAGAAGCCCTATTGCGACGGCAGCCACAAGAGGAACGGGTTCAAGGCGGCCGGGCGCGCGCCGATTCGCAAGTGATGCGGGGTCGGAAAGTCTTACCCGCGTCGGCAATCATTACCGACGCGTAATTACCAGCGGCGCGGCGCAGCAGGACGCAACACGGCCCGTGCGGCGACGAAGTGCGCGGACATCGCTTGGCACGCGGATTGCGTGTTTCCCAGTGGAGGCCAGGGTCCTGGTCTCCCACTACGCATCTCCACCGAGGAGCCCATTCAGTGAAACTACCCGCAATCACCAGCGCTGCGCTCTTGACCGTCTTGGCACTCGCGGGCTGTGGCCAATCCGCGCCGCCCGACGCGAATCCGGAGCCCTCCGCCGCGCCGGAGCCGCCTCCCTACCAAGCGCCGTCGGACACGATGACACCCGAGCCGATGCCGAGCCCGTCCGATCAGCCCAGCGAGCCGACGCCGCCGAGCGATACGCAGTCCCAGCCGCCCGAGCAACCGTCGGGCTGAAGTCAGCGCCTCTCGTGCGCGAGGTCGTTGCCGGCGCTGTTCGCGATGAACGGCGCCGGCTGGCGTGCGCGTGCGTATGATGTCGCGCGATGAACGCGCGCCTGGCTGCCCTGCTGGTTGTGTGTGTGCTCGCCGCGGCACTCGGGCCGGCGCAAGCCGTCTCCCAGACTGCGGCCCTGGATCACGACCAGGCCGTCACGGAGTGGCGCGAGCGGCGCCTCGAGCGACTGACGGGCGAGGAGGGCTGGCTCACGCTGGTGGGCCTCTTCTGGCTCAAGCCCGGTGAAAACACCTTTGGACGCGGCCAGCGCAACACGATCGTTCTCGATCATCCGCAGCTCGCCCGCCAGGCCGGGGCGTTCACGTTGATTGGAAGCGAGGTGCGCTTCGATGCTGCGACGGGTGCCGACGTCAGGCTCGACGGCAAGCCGGTCGAGTCACTCGCCCTGAGCCCCGACACCAGCGGCGCACCAACCGTTCTCGCTTCGGGGACGCTGCGCTTCTATGTCATCGAGCGGGGTGGGCGCCTCGGCGTGCGCGTGCGCGACGTGGCGCATCCCCTGCGCACCCAGTTCGCCGGGCTGGAGTATTTTCCGATCGACGACGAGTGGGCGGTGCGCGCGAAGTTCCACCCCTACGAGCCCGTGAAGCGCATCCCGATCGCGAACGTGCTCGGCATGGTCGAGGACATGGTGTCGCCGGGATATCTCACGTTCACGAAGGGCGACGAGGAGTGGCGCCTCGACGCGCTGCTCGAGGACGAGGGCGCGCAACAGCTCTTCCTGATGTTCGCCGATGCCACGAGTGGGCGCGAGACCTACGGCGCCGGGCGCTTCATGTACGTGCCGCTGCCGGCCAATGGCGCAGTGCCCGTGGACTTCAACCTGGCTTACAACCCGCCGTGCGCCTTCAACGAGTTCGCAACCTGCCCGCTGCCGCCGCGGCAGAACAGGCTCAAGGTGAGAGTGGAGGCTGGCGAGAAGAGCTACCGCGGCGCGGAGCACTGACGGATCCGAGCGCCGAGGCTGGTCACCTCGGCGCTCGTCTTGCCGTTCAATCGTCCATCAGGAACGAGCGCAGCTGCTCGCTGCGGCTCGGATGCCGCAGCTTCCGGAGCGCCTTGGCCTCGATCTGGCGGATGCGCTCGCGGGTCACGTCGAACTGCTTGCCGACCTCTTCCAGCGTGTGGTCGGTATTCATATCGATGCCAAAGCGCATGCGCAGCACTTTGGCCTCGCGCGGCGTGAGGCCGGCGAGCACCGCGTGCGTGGTCTCGCGCAGGCTTTCCATCGTGGCCGCATCGATCGGGGAGTCGACCGAGGTGTCCTCGATGAAATCGCCCAGATGCGAATCCTCGTCGTCGCCGATCGGCGTCTCCATCGAGATCGGCTCCTTGGCGATCTTCAGGACCTTGCGCACCTTGTCCTCGGGCATTTCCATGCGCACGGCGAGCTCTTCGGGCGTCGGCTCGCGGCCCATTTCCTGCAGCATCTGGCGCGAGATGCGGTTGAGCTTGTTGATGGTCTCGATCATGTGCACCGGGATGCGGATGGTGCGCGCCTGGTCGGCGATCGAGCGCGTGATGGCCTGGCGGATCCACCACGTGGCGTAGGTCGAAAACTTGTAGCCGCGGCGGTATTCGAACTTGTCGACCGCTTTCATCAGGCCGATGTTGCCCTCCTGGATGAGATCCAGGAACTGCAGGCCGCGGTTGGTGTACTTCTTGGCGATCGAGATCACCAGTCGCAGGTTCGCCTCGACCATTTCCTTCTTGGCGCGGCGCGCCTTCGCCTCGCCGATCGACACCTCGCGGTTGATGTCCTTGATGTCGTTGATCGACAGGTGCCGCACGCCCTCGAGCTGCTGCAGCTTCTTCTGCCGTTTCTCGATTTCTTCCTTGAGCCGCGCCAGCGCCGAGGAGTGCTTCTTCTTCGCCTTGAGATGCTTGTGCAGCCAGCGCAGGTTGGTCTCGTTCTTGGGGAAGGTCGAGATGAAGTCCTTGCGCGGCATGCCCGCCTGCTTGACGCAGATCATCATGATCTCTTTCTCGAGCAGCCGGACCTCGGCGATGTGATCGCGCAGGTTGTCGATCAGCAGCTCGAACATCTTGGGCGCGAGCTTGAGCTCCATGAACTCGGCCGCGAGCTTCTTGCGCAGCTTCTGCGTCTTCGGGTCCTTCACGCCCTTGCCGGCGAGCGCGTTGAGGACCTGGTTGTACAGGCGCGCGAGCGTCGCGAAGCGGCGTGCAGCTTCCTCCGGATCCGGTCCGGTTTCGAGTGCCTCTTCCTCCTCGCCTTCCTCGTCGGTCTCCTCCGCTTCAGTGGCCGCAGCGGCTTCGCGCACCAGCTCGAGGCGTGCGTTCTGCGGCTGGGCGATCTCATCCGGCGCATTCGGATCGACGAAGCCCACGATGATGTCGATGAGGCGGTTCTGCCCGGTCTTCACCGGCTCGTACTGCCTGAGCAGCAGGTCGTAGGTGGCGGGGTACATCGCGAGTGCGCTGCGCACGGCATCGAGACCTTCCTCGATGCGCTTGGCGATGCGGATCTCGCCTTCGCGCGTGAGCAGCTCGACCGTGCCCATCTCGCGCATGTACATGCGCACCGGATCGGTGGTGCGACCGAACTCGGCGTCGACCGCTACCAGCGCGGCCGCTGCCTCTTCGACGGCTTCCTCGTCCGGCGTGCTCGCGGTATCCGCCAACAGCATCGACTCGGCGTCCGGTGCCTTCTCGTACACCGGGATGCCCATATCGTTGATCATGTTGACGATGTCTTCGATCTGCTCAGGATCGACGATCTCGCTCGGCAGGTGGTCGTTGACCTCGGCGTACGTCAGGTATCCCTGTTCCTTGCCGCGCGCGATCAGGAGCTTCAGCTGCGACTGACGTTCGTCGGCGATGTGGGTAGCCTTCTTGTCGCTCAAGATCGCAGGCCTCCGGAAGGGTGGCAGGTGGGTGGGCCCAAAAGAACGCGCGAGTATACTTGGACCGATTCAGGGCGGCTAGATTCAGTCCGAACCTGCACGTTTCAAGGGCCCCGCGGGCCCGGCGGGGGGCCTTTCCGGGCGCTCAGAAGCGCCTGAAGCTCAAGCTTTTCTTTCGCGGTGAGGCCCGTGGCCTCGGCTTTCCGCAGGAGGGCGTCGGTCCGCTCCTCGGGCCCGGTGGCCTCGAGCAGCCTTTCCACCGCCATCTGGAGCTCCCCGGCGGCGGCTTTGGCATCGCCCACCAGGCTCTCGATCGCGGCGAGCTTCATGAGATGCAGGCCCTCTGGACGCTCGCGCCAGCGCTCGACCACCGCCGCCTTATGCGGCGCCGGGTGACTCTTGAGGTCGGCAATGAGCTCAGCGAGCAGCGACACGCCCGGTTGACTCAAACCGGCGAGGGCCTCGGATTTGCTGATCTCGCGGGCCGCTTCGGGGAAATTGAGCAGCAACACGATGGCCTGCCGAACCACGCTGCCACGGCCCGCGCTCATGCCGGCGGACGCCCGGGTCGATACCTTGCTTCGAGCCGGGACAGCGAGTGCCTCGGAGGCCTCGAGCAACAGGCCCGCGAGCTTCGGCGCCGGCATGCGCACCGCTTCGGCGAGCCGATCGAGGAGTAGCTCGCGATACACGCCCACCGGGATTTTTTGCAGCAGCGGTTTCGCGAGCTCCGCGAGCCGTGCGCGACCGTCGACATGCTCGAGGTCGACCTGCGAGGCGAGATGCTCGACCAGGTATTCCGACAACGGCAGCGCACCGCCCAGGCGCGCTTCAAACGCCTCCTTGCCTTCCGCGCCGACCAGCGAATCCGGATCCTGACCCTCCGGCAGGAACATGAACTTGAGCTGCCGGCCTTCGCGCGCCTGCGGCAGCGCATTTTCGAGCGCGCGCCAGGCGGCGGCGCGACCGGCGCGATCGCCGTCGAAGCAGAACACGACTTCCGAGCTCAAGCGAAACACGCGGTTGAGGTGCTCCGCGGTGGTGGCGGTGCCGAGCGTGGCGAGCGCGTAGGTCACGCCCGCCTGATGCAGTCGCACGACGTCCATGTAGCCTTCAACGATCAGCAGGCGGTTCAGGGGCTGACGGGTCTGGCGCGCCTCGTAGAGACCATAGAGCTCACGGCCCTTGTGAAAGAGAGAGGTCTCCGGCGAGTTGAGGTACTTGGGCTCGCCCTGGTCGAGGATCCGGCCGCCGAAGGCGATCACGCGGCCGCGCGCATCGCGGATGGGGAACATGATGCGGTCGCGGAAGCGATCGTAGTAACCGCCGTCCGCGTCACGGCCCTGGCCACTGCGCTCGATGATCAGCCCCGCGGCGGCGAGCTTCCGCCGGCCGGTTTCGCCCTCGCCGAAGCGCTTGAGCAGCGCATTCCACGAATCGGGCGCATAGCCGATGGCGAAGCGCGCGGCCGTTTCGCCACTCAGGCCGCGGCCCTTGAGGTAGTCGACCGCGCGGGCGTTGTCCTGGAGATTGTCGCGATAGAACTGCGCGACCCGACCCATGAGATCGTGCAGATCGTCCGAGCTCGACTCGCGCGCGCCCGCACCCGCTTCGCGCGGCACTTCGAGCCCGAGGCGCTCGGCGAGCTCTTCCACCGCCTCGAGGAAGCTCAGGCGATCGAACTCCATGAGGAAGCCGAGCGCGGTGCCGTGCGCGCCGCAACCGAAGCAGTGATAGAACTGCTTGGCCTGGCTGACGGTGAAGGAGGGCGTCTTCTCGCCGTGAAAGGGACAGCACGCCTTGAACTCGCGGCCGGCCTTCTTGAGCGGCACGCGCGCGCCGATCACTTCCACGATGTCGGCGCGGGCGATCAGCTCATCGATGAAGTGCTGCGGGATGCGGGACAAGGGAAACCGCCGGCCGCCACTCGGTCAGCCACTCAACTTCGCTTTCACCTTCGCGCCCACCACGGCCATGTCGGCCTTGCCTTGCGCCTTCGACTTGATCACGGCCATGACCTTGCCCATATCCTTGACCGAGCTGGCGCCGCTGGCGGCGATCGCCTCCGCGATGAGCTGGTCGATTTCCGCTTCGGAAAGCTGGGCCGGGAGGTAGGTCTGCAGGAGGGCGATCTCCGCGTTCTCGCGCGCTACGAGGTCGACGCGCCCGCCGGCTTCGAACTGCACCACCGATTCCTTGCGGCTCTTGATCATTTTCTCGAGCACGCTCGTCACCTGCGCATCGTCCAGCTGGATGCGCTCGTCGACTTCGCGTTGCTTGATGCCGGCCATGATCATGCGGATGGTGGCGAGACGCTCCTTCTCGCCCGCCCGCATGGCGGCTTTCATGTCTTCCTGGATCCGCTCCTTGAGGGCCATGGAGCGAAGATCAGCGCGGTGCCCGCATCCCGTCGCGCGACAAGCGCTTCATGTGGCGCTTGATGGCCGCGGCTTTCTTGCGTTTCCGTTCCTGCGTGGGCTTCTCGTAGAATTCGCGCCTCCGGAGCTCCGTCAGGATGCCGGCCTTCTCGCAGGCGCGCTTGAAGCGCCGCAGGGCGGCATCAAAATACTCGTTCTCTCTGACACGGACGCTCGGCATCGAAACCTCAACTCGCGCTACTGGTGACAGGGGGCCGGGGCGAAAGAGGGCGCGATTCTAAAGATGTGTGATTCAAAAGGCAAAAACCGGCAAATATGCGCATCCTGAGCCTCGAATCCTCCTGCGATGAGAGCGCCGTGGCGGTCCTGGACGAGGACGCGGGGCTGCTCGCGCACAGCCTCTACAGCCAAAGCGCGCTCCACGATCAGTATGGCGGCGTGGTCCCCGAGCTCGCCTCGCGCGACCACGTGCGGCGGCTCCTGCCGCTGGTCAGGCAGACCCTCGCGGCCAGCGCCAGTACGCCGGACGAAATCGACGGCGTGGCCTACACCGCGGGTCCGGGCCTGGTCGGTGCACTGCTGACGGGTGCCGCGCTCGCCCGGAGCCTCGCCTACGCCTGGCAGGTGCCGGCGATCGCCGTTCATCATCTGGAGGGACACCTCCTGGCGCCGCTCCTGGAAACGCCGGCACCGCAATTCCCGTTCCTGGCCCTGCTGGTATCCGGCGGCCACACGATGCTGGTGGATGTCGAGGCGCTCGGTCGCTACCGGATCCTCGGCGAAACGCTCGACGACGCGGCCGGCGAAGCCTTCGACAAGACCGCGAAACTGCTGGGACTTCCGTACCCGGGCGGCGCGGAGCTCTCGCGACTCGCCGAGCGCGGCAAGCCGGGCGCCTTCGTGCTGCCGCGGCCGATGCTCGAGCGCGCCGGACACGATTTCAGCTTCAGCGGCCTCAAGACCGCCGCACAACTCGCCCTGCGGGGTGCGCCACCCGGGGCGCAGGCCCGCGCGGATCTCGCGCTCGCGTTCGAGAGCGCCATCGTCGACACCCTGCTCGCTAAAACACAGCGGGCGCTCGAGGAGACTGGGCGTGAGCGGCTCGTTGTGGCGGGGGGCGTCGGTGCCAACCGCCGCCTGCGCGAGCGCCTGCGTGTCCTCGGGGAGCGCGCGGGCGTCGCGCTCTACTTTCCCCGCATCGAGTTTTGCACCGACAATGCGGCCATGATTGCGCTCGCCGGCTTGTGGCGCCTGAAGAATGGGGAGCGGGAAGGGCTCGCGATCCGTGCCCGCGCGCGCTGGCCGATCGATGCCATCGACGGCGCAGCGCCGGTGTCCGCAGGGAGCATTCCGTGACCCCCGATCGCGTGTTCCTGCGCGAGCTGACCACCGAGGCCATCAATGGGATCTACGACTGGGAGCGTCGCGTCAAGCAGACGATCGCGATCGACCTCGAGTTTCCCTGCGACGTGCGGCGGGCCGCGGCGGCGGATTCGATCGAGGCCACGCTCAACTACAAAAAGGTGGCCAAGCGCATCCTGGAATTCGTCGGTGGCTCGGCCTTCCACCTGATCGAGACGCTGGCCGAGCGTACCGCGCTCATGGTGCTCGAGGAGTTCAAGCTCGAATGGGTGAAGCTCACGCTCAGCAAGCCGGGCGCCGTGCGCGGCTCGCGCGACGTGGGCGTCACGATCGAGCGCAGCGCGCGGGACCTGCAGCAGTGAACGTTGAAGTGCCCGTCTACGTTGCGGCGGGCAGCAACGTCGAAGCGACGCGCCACCTGGCATTTGCGCTGCGCGAGCTCGAGCGCGAATTCGGCACCCTGTCCGTGTCGTCCGCGTACCGCAATGTCGCGGTGGGCTTCGAGGGCGCGGACTTCGTCAACCTGGTCGTCGGATTCCGCACCCACCTGGGTATCGAGCAGGTGATCGAGAGACTGCGCCACATCGAGCGCCGTTGTGGCCGGCCCGCGGACGCCGCGAAGTGGGCGCCACGCACCATGGATCTCGACATTCTTCTTTATGGCGATCGGGTCTGCGCAGCGCCGAGCTACCGGATTCCACGGCCGGACCTCTTGCGACGCGCCTACATGCTGGGGCCGCTGGCCGAGATCGCGTCAGCGCTACCGCATCCGACGGTGGGGAAAACAATCGGCGAGCTATGGGCGGCGTTCGACCGCGAGGCGCATCCGCTGCACAAAGTCGATCTGCCGGTCGAGGCCTCACACACCCGACGCTGACCAGCCGATGCTGCGTCCGCCATCGACGGCGAGGATCTGGCCCGTCACGTAAGGCGCGTCCTTGGCGAAGAAAGCCACCGCGCGCGCGACGTCCTCGGGCGAGCCCGCCCGCTTCAAGGCGGTGCGCGCAATGATGTCTTCCTTGAGTTCAGGCTCGATCGCGTCTTCCGGCCACAACACCGGCCCGGGCGCGACGCCGTTGACCCGGATCTCCGGTCCCAGTTCGCGCGCCAGGGCGCGCGTCAGCATCGCGAGTCCCGCCTTGGTGATCGAGTACACTGTGTGACGCTTGAGCGGACGCAACGCGTGGATGTCGACGATGTTCACGATCAGGCCGTGGGCGCGACGCAGCTGCGGAGCTGCGGCCTGCGACAGAAAGAGCGGCGCCTGCAAATTGCTGCCGACCAGCTCGGCCCATTGCGCTTCCGTGATCTCGCCCACCGGGGTTGGATAAAAGGCAGACGCGTTGTTCACCAGGATGTCGAGGCGCCCGAACGCCTGCACCGTGCGCTCAACCAGCCCGGCGAGCTCGGCGGTGTCGCGCAGCTCCACCTGTGCGAGCGCGGCCGAGCCGGCGCGCGCAGCGTTGAGCGACGCCGCCAGAGCGCGCGCCTCGGCCGCGGAGGCGCGATGGTGAATCAGCACATTGGCACCCTGGGCGTGCAGCTCGCTTGCGATCGCCGCGCCCACGCGCCGCGCCGCGCCGGTGACCAGCGCCGACTTGCCGGCGAGTGGTGATTGGTCATTCATGATCGGAACGAGGCCTGCGCACCCGGCTGCTCACCATACCGGAGTCATTCGCCAGTGTCGCGCGTGACCGGGGAGTCGCTGCCAGCGCTCACGACACCCGAGAGCGGGCACAGCCAGGCGCTGCTGGCGCGCATCCGGGCCGAGATCGAAAGCCACGACGGCTGGATCGGCTTCGCGCGCTTCATGGAGATGGCGCTCTATGAGCCCGGGCTCGGCTATTACAGCGCGGGCGCGGCCAAGTTCGGCAGCGCGGGCGACTTCGTCACCGCACCGGAAATTTCGCCGCTCTTCAGCCGCTGCCTGGCCGCGCAATGCGCGGAGGTGCTCGCCGCGCTCGGCGGCGGCGACATCCTCGAGCTCGGCGCAGGCTCCGGTGTCATGGCGGTCGACATGCTGGAGGAGCTCGAAGCGCTCGGACAATTGCCACGGCGCTACCTGATCCTCGAATTGAGCGCCGACCTGCGCCAGCGCCAGCTTGCCTTGCTCGCGGATCGCGTCGCGCGTCATCTCGACCGGATTGTCTGGCTCGAGACGTTGCCGCAAGCGCTCACCGGCCTGATCGTGGCCAACGAAGTGCTCGATGCCATCCCGGTGGAGCGCTTTCGCGTGCGCGGCGACCAGGTCAATGCGCTCGGCGTGACGTGGCACGGCGAGGGTCCCGACTGGTCGGAAGTGCGCGCGCAGCGCGAGCTATTGAGGCGCGTGCGCGCCCTCGAGCGCTACGTGGGCGCCAGGCTTCCGGACGGTTACACCTCGGAGATGAACCTGCGCCACGGGCCCTGGATCGGGAGCGTCGCGGACGCTTTGCAGCGCGGCGTGATGCTGTTCATCGATTATGGCCTGCCGCGCCGCCAGTATTACCGCCCCGAACGGCATGACGGCACGCTCCTGTGTCATTTCCGGCATCGCTTTCACAACGATCCCTTCGTGCACGTGGGTCTCCAGGACATCGGCGCCTGGGTCGATTTCACCGCGATTGCGGAGGCGGGCACGGACGCGGGCCTCGGGCTGGCCGGTTACACGACGCAGGCGCACTTCCTGATGGGCAGCGGTATCGAGCGCTATCTCGCCGCGATCACGCAGGCACAGGTCGCGGAGCGCGTGAGCATCGCGCGCCAGGCGATGCTGCTGACGCTCCCGGCCGAGATGGGTGAGCGTTTCAAGGTGATCGCACTGACTCGCGACTACGAGCGACCCCTGAGCGGCTTTGCAGTCCGCGATCTGGCGGCGAGCCTGTAGCATGCCCTGATGGATGCACTGCACGTCATCGTTCTCGCGATCATCCAGGGCATCACCGAGTTCCTGCCGATCTCGAGCTCCGGTCACCTCATCCTGGTGCCACACTTCCTGCATTGGCCCGACCAGGGCCTGGCCTTCGATGCGGCGATTCACATCGGCACGCTCGCGGCCGTCATCCTGTACTTCAGGGTGCAGCTCACGCAGATGGCGAGCGCATGGTTCGGGTCGCTGCGTACGCGGCAGCTCACGCCGGATGCGCGTCTCGCGTGGGCGGTGTTGTGGGGGACGATACCGGTCGGCCTCGCGGGGCTGCTGTTCAACGATTACATCGAGAAGAACTTCCGCAGCCCGCTGCTGGTGGCGACCACGCTCAGCTTGTACGGCATCCTGCTGTGGCTCGCCGACCGCCAGGGACGGCGCACGCGCGACGAGTACAGCGTCAACTGGCGTGATGCGGTCGTGATCGGCATCGCCCAGGCACTCGCGCTGGTGCCGGGCACTTCGCGCTCGGGCGTCACGATGACCGCCGGGCTTACGCTCGGCTTCACGCGCGAGGCGGCGGCGCGTTATTCGTTCCTGCTCGCCGTTCCCGGGACCGCGCTGGCGGCGCTGCTCGAGTGCTGGAAGATGTCGCAGGTTGCCGAGGCGGTCGATTGGCAGGCGGTGATGCTCGGCATCGCAGTGGCGGCCGCCAGTGGTTTCCTTTGCATCCATTTCCTGCTGCGCTTCATCCAGCGCATCGGGATGTGGCCGTTCACGATCTATCGGCTGCTGCTCGCGGCGGTCATCGTCTATGTGTTTGCGTGAGCAAACCGCCTGCGCGCTCGCCGCTCTCGTCCTTGCTGGCGCGAGCGTCGCGGCGCGTGCCGATTCCTCCGACGACGCGTGGCTCCTGACGGTCGGCACCGAGCTGGACGACGAGGACGGCTACCGGGTGGACCTGGGTCTTGCGTGGGCGCCGAGCGCGGCGACGTGGGTGAACGCGTATGCGGGCACGGCCGACACGTCGACGGACTTCAATGATTTCACTTCGCGCATGGCGAGTGTCGGAGTCGATCACGCCTTCGAGCACGTCGGATTCACCGTGGACGTGCGCTGGTGGGGCGATTCGGAGCTGTTCGAATCGACCGCCGTGGCGGGGGCGGTCTACTTCAAGCAGGAAGCCTGGCGCGTCGCGCTCCGCGGCGAGCTGCGCGAATCGGACTTCGAGCCGTTCGACTTCAACGTGACGATTCCGATCCGCGGCACGCTCGTGCCCGTGTCGGGCAGCGCCGAGTGCGGGCTCGACAATTCGGGATACGGTGCCTCGCTCAGCCACACCGGCAAGTCCTGGAGCGCGCTGGTCGCGGGCACTCAGTATGACTACTCCTCCACCGATTGCGCGCTCACGGCGCTCAACGTGCCGCCACAAGTCGGCGATCTGCCGCCGATCACGCGCGAGTTCTTTCGACGCATCGCCAACCGGGTATTGGCGCGCGGCGCCGAGCTGCTCGGTTCCGCGCTCACGCGCGAGAACGGCTTCCTCGATTACTCGCTGTGGGGCTCGCTCGCCTATCGGTCCGGCCTCAAGTCGTTCGCGCTCGATTACTTTCATGACCGGGAAGAGTTCGACGGGCTCCTCGCCGATACGCTGATCGGCTCGGTGACGTTCCCGGTGAGCAATCGGCTCGATCTCGAGTTGCGCGTCGGCGCGACCGACAGCGACCTCTCCGGCACGATCGCGTTCGCGGGCGTCACGCTGTTCGCGTTCCTGGGGAAGTAAAGCGGCGGCTGACCTTGGGGCGTCGTGTCCGGGAGGTCTTTTCAGGACCGTCGAAAACAGGGATGTTTTCGCCGGAGCCTACAGGGATGTATTTACGGCGTTCCTGAAAAGACCTCCCGGACACGGCGCCCCCGACAGGAGCCGCTTTCCTACTCCTGCGGGGCAGGTCGCAACGCCTTGAGCGCTTCCAGCCGCCGGGTGCGCAAGCGCGCCGCGATCTCCGGTCCGGGCAGCGTCGACGTTTCTTCAACGGTCGGTGTGCATCCGCGTGCAGCCGCCAAGGCGGCGCGCAGGTGATCGCCTTGGCCGTAGGGCCGGTCCTCGAGGCCGGTGCGTCCGCGGGCGTCCGCCTCGCAGGCCAGGAGGAACGATTCGAAGCGCTCCGGCCGGCGCAGCGCATCGGTGTTCTCGAGCAGCTCGAGCACAGTGCCGGGGCGCAGCTCGAAGGCGCGATGCACCACGCCATGATGGCGCGCCACCAGGATCGCGAGCTCGCGAAACTCGTTGGGAATGCGCAGCCGGTCGCACAGTTCCGTCACCAGGCGAACGCTCGCCACCTCGTGGCCCGGATGCCGTGGCCACTTGTCGCGCGGCGTGAGCGCCTTGCCGAGATCGTGCGTGAGCGCCGCAAACCGCACGCTCGTGAGCGGTGACAGCCGCGCACTCATGTCGAGCACCATGAGCGTGTGCACGCCAGTGTCGATCTCCGGATGCCACTGTTCGGGTTGCGGGACGCCGAACAGCGCTGCGACCTCCGGAAAAATCTCCGCGAGCGCGTCGCACGAGCGCAGCACTTCGAAGAACGCCACCGGCCGCGCTTCGCCGAGCGCGCGCTCGGTCTCCTGCCACACACGCTCCGGGACCAGGGCTTTGACTTCGCCGCTGCGTACCATCGATCGCATCAGCTCGAGGGTTTCCTCCGCCACGCGAAAGCCGAGCGGCGCGAAGCGCGCCGCGAACCGCGCTACACGCAGGATGCGCACCGGGTCCTCGACGAAGGCCTCCGAGACGTGGCGCAGCAGCCGCGCCTCCAGGTCGCGCTGGCCGCCGCAGGGATCGATCAACGTGCCGTCCGCGGCGCGTGCCATCGCGTTTACGGTGAGGTCGCGACGCTTCAGGTCGTCGTCGAGCGTGACCGTCGGCGCGGCGTCGGTGACGAACCCGCGGTAGCCGACGCCCGACTTGCGCTCCCGGCGTGCGAGCGCGTGCTCTTCCTGCGTCTGCGGATGCAGGAACACCGGGAACTCGCGTCCCACCTGTCGAAAACCCTGGCGCACCATTTCCTCGGGCGTGGCTCCCACCACGACCCAGTCGCGTTCCTGCACCTTGCGTCCGAGCAACTCGTCCCGAACGGCGCCGCCCACCAGATAAACTTGCATCCAGGGAGTTTAGGGCAACTCTGCACAGGTGGCCTCATTGCGGATGAATCACGCTCGCACTGAGCCGCAGCTGACGCGCCACGTCCGGCTGCTCGTCGCCGTGCCGTGCTGCGCGCTGCTCGTGGGCTGCTATGTCATGCACGCCGCGCGCGGGCAATTGGACGTCATGGGGCGTCGCGAGCCGATTGCCGCCGTGGTGGCCGATCCCGCGACGCCGGCGACCCTGAAGTCGCGACTCGAGAGCGTGGTCGCGATCCGCGAGTTCTCGGTGCAGGAGCTCGGGCTCCCCGACAACGAGAGTTACCGCAGCTATGCCGACGTGCGGCGGCAATACGTCGTCTGGAACGTGTTCGCGGCGGAGGAGTTTTCCGTGGAGCCACGCCGGTGGTGCTTCCCGGTCTCCGGTTGCGTGGCCTATCGCGGCTATTTCAGCGAGCAGAAGGCGCGCGACTTCGCCGCCAGGCTCGCCAAGCGTGGATATGACGTGCAGGTGGGCGGCGTCCCGGCGTATTCCACCCTCGGGCATTTCGCCGACCCGGTGCTCAACACGATGATGCACTGGAGCGAGGTGCAGCTCGCCGCGATCATTTTTCACGAGCTCGCGCACCAGGTGGTCTACGTGCAGGGCGACTCGTCATTCAACGAGGGATTCGCTTCGGTCGTGGAAGCTGAAGGCGTGCGTCGCTGGCTCGAGGCTGCCGGGCGCACGGCCGATCTCGAGTCCTTTCGGCGGCAGCGCGTGGACTACCTGCAGGTCGCGCATCTTTTCGAGGCGACGCGCGCACGCTTGCGCGCGTTGTATGCACGCGAGCTTCCGGCCGGGGAGATGCGCGCGGCGAAGCAGGCGGAGCTGGCGGAGCTGCGCCGTGCCTATGCGGCACGCCAGCGCACGCCGGGCAGCGGCCGCTCGAACTTCGACGCGTGGTTCGAGCAGGGCATCAACAATGCGCACCTGGCGTCCGTGGCCACCTACCAGGATTGCGTGCCGGGCCTGCGCCGGCTCCTGGCGGAATCGGGCGATGACCTGCCGGCGTTCTACGCTCGGGCGCGCGAGCTCGCGGGCCGGCCGGGCGAGGCGCGCCGCGCCGAGCTCTGCGGTCGCACGGAGTAGATCAGGGTCACATGCGGCGGGCGCTTTCGCGGTAATCGTCGAGCAAACCGGCGCTCGACTGCGCGCCGAGATACTGCCGCACGATTCCGGGCATCGACTGCGGCTCGATGCCAAGCAGAGCGAAGCCGTTCTCCGAGCACACGCTGTCGACCGTGAGCGAGCGGAAGTTGTCCAGCGAGAAGGGCTTCCCCGGCAGCAGGCCGAGCACCACGCCCTGAAGGCGCGCCAGGAAATCGGGTAACCCGAAGATCCAGCGCCGCAGGCGCAAGGTCAGCGCCGTGAATGCGACGATGTCGCGCAGCGTGAAGACGTCCGGGCCACAGAGCTCGAGGCTGCGCTCGCTCGCAGCGCCGCCGCGCAGGCAGCGCATCATCGCTTCGACCACGTCACCGACGTACACCGGGGCGAACCGCGCCGAGGCACGCGCGAGCGGAAAGACGACGGGCAGGAGCCGCAGCAGGTGCGCGAAGCGGGTAATGAACGAATCGCCCGGGCCGAACATGACCGACGGTCTGAAAATCGCGAAGTCCACGGCGCCGCCGCACTCGGCGCGCACGATCTGCTCGGCTTCGCCCTTGGTGCGCAGGTAGTGACTCGGCCCGCCCTGGGCGTCCGCGCCCAGCGAGCTCATGTGGAGCAACCGTGTGACGCCCGCCGAGCGGCAGGTCGTCGCCACCTTGCGCGCCAGTTCCGTGTGCACGGCGCGAAAGCCCGAGCCGCCGAAGCCCCGCTCGTTGAGGATGCCCACGAGGTTGATCACGACCTCGGCGGACTTGAATTGCACTGCCAGCTCGCCGGCGTCGTGCACGTTGGCGTTCACGAGGTTGAGCTCGGGCAGCACGAGCAGGTGGCGGTGGCGCTCGCGATTGCGCGTGAGCACCTTCACCCGATGGCCGGCGGCGACCAGCCGGGTCACCAGCCGGCTGCCGACGAAGCCGGTACCGCCCAGCACGCAAATCGATAGCGCGTTCATTCTTGGAGGCAGAGTGGATCGAACGGGAAAAATGGATTATAGGAGCAGGCGGCCAGGTTCGGGTGTGGCCGATTGACTAAGGAGGACATGATGAAAGCTATTCTGCCGTGGATGCTCGCGGCCGCGCTCGCCTTGCCGGGCATGAGCCGCGCGGCAGGCCTCAGTTACAGCTACGTCGAAGGCGGGTACGCGGAAACTGAGATCGAGGCGGACGGCGTCGACATGGACGGGGAGGGTTACCGGGTGACGGGATCGCTCGCGGTCGGGCCGACCTATCACATCATCGCCGAGTACTCGACCGCGGAGCTCGAGGTCGAGAACTTCGATATCGACGTGGACATTGACACGCTCTCCGTCGGCTTCGGCTACAACCGCCCCATCAATCAGCGCGCCGACGTCATCGGTCGCATTCTCTACGTCGATTCGGACGTCGAGGTGGACTCGCCGTTCTTCAACGTCTCGGGCGACGACAGCGGCCTCGGGTTGCAGTTTCACCTGCGCGGCCAGGTGATGGAGCGCGTGGAAGCGGAGGGGGGCATCGACTACGTCGATATCGGCGATGAGGACACCACCCTCGTGCTCGAGGGACGCTACTGGCTCACGGATGCGCTCGCGCTCGGTGCCGGCCTCAGATTCGGCGACGACACGACGTCATACGGCGTGTCGCTGCGGTTCAATTTCAGAGCCAGCGTCACGCCCTGAAAAAAGCGGGGCCCCTCGCGGGGCCCTGCAGCTGTCGGTCCTTCGGATGCGGATTACCGCATCAGCAAACCGAGAGTGATGTTGCCGCGGCGGATATTCAGGAGCAGTGAACGCTCTCCGCCCGCGGCTTCCTTGAGCTCTTCGAGGTTCCTCACGGGCGCGCGATTCACCCCATAGATCACGTCATTTGGCCGCAGTCCGTAAGTGGCCGCGGGGCTGCCGGGTTCAACGCCGCGCACCACCACACCGCCGCCATCGTCCGCGTCTTCCAGGGTCGCGCCCGCGAAATTGGGGCTGAAGTCCGCCGCCACGGGAATAACATCGGTGCGCGCACCGATGCTGGCAGCCACCTTCCGCGGCTTGCCGTCACGCAGTAACCCCACCTCGACCTTGTCGCCCACACGCAGCAAGCCGATGGAATTGCGCAGCTCGGGGGCGCTCTTGACCGCGCGGCCGTTGACCGAAGTGACCACGTCGTTGATCTTGATGCCGGCCTTTTCGGCGGCCGAGCCTTTCTGCACCTGGGTGACCAGCGCGCCCTGCGTATTAGCCGGCACGCCGACGGCCTCGTTGTCCCCGGGACCGAGCGTCTGGGTGACGACGCCCAGCAGTCCGCGCTTCACCTCGCCGTACTGGATGAGCTCGCCCATCACGTTCTTGACCAGGTTCACCGGCACGGCAAAGCCGATGCCGATGTTGCCGCCGCTGCGCGACAGGATCGCGGAATTGATGCCGACCAGCTCGCCCCTCAGGTTGACGAGGGCACCGCCCGAGTTACCGGGATTGATCGAGGCGTCGGTCTGGATGAAGTCCTCGTAGGCATCCCGCGTGAAACCGGGCGCGCGTCCCTTGGCGCTGATGATGCCTGAGGTGACCGTGTGTTCCAGACCGAAAGGATTGCCGATCGCGACCACGAAGTCGCCGACTTCGGCCTTGCCCGAGTCACCCAGCTCGATGGCCGGGAGCTTCGTGTCCGGCTCATTGAGCTTCAGCACCGCGACATCGGTGCCCGGATCCGAGCCCACGACTTTGGCGGTGTAGTTGAAACCGTCCTCGGTCGTCACCGTGATCTCTTTGGCGTCCTTGACTACGTGGGCATTGGTGATGATGTAGCCGTTCTTCTCATCGACCACCACGCCCGACCCGGCGGCCTGAAAGTCGCGCTCGCTCGGGCCCTGTGGGAACTCATCGCCGAAGAAGCGCCGGAAAAGCGGGTCTTCGAACAGCGGATTGCTGCCGCGCGCATCCTGAACGCTGCCACGTGTGGCGATGCTCACGACGCTCGGCGAGACCTTCTTGATCATCGGTGCGAGCGTGGGGAGCGGCGCGTCGTTGACCTGGGCGGGCAGGGCGGACTGAGCGGGCCCGGCGCTGCCCAGATACAGCGCGGAGAAGCCGCCGACGAACAGCGAGGACAAGGCCACCGTCGCCGCGACCAGCTGAAAGCGTTTCATGTTAGGGAAATTCCTCGGCTAGACCACTGGGGCGGATTCTACCGCTGCGCCCCCGACAGGCCCTACATGACCGGAAAAACGGGCGGAAAGTTCCGCCCGTTTCCGGCCAGCCCGCTCGGACCTAGTGCGTGTCGACGTTGATGCGCCGGGGCAGCACGCTCGGCTGCTTCGGGATCACGACTTCCAGCACGCCGTTCGCGTACTTCGCCTTGACCGCCTGCGAATCCGCGGTGTCGGGCAGGCTGAAGCGGCGGTAGAACTCACCCGCGATGCGCTCGACGCGACGGTAGCCGTCCTTCTCTTCGCGTGACTCGTCGACGCGGCGACCGCGCAGCGTGAGCACGCCCTTCTCGAGCGTCACCTCGATGTCCTTCGCATCGACGCCCGGGAGATCCGCGTGCAGCACGAACTGCTTGTCCTCTTCCTTGATGTCGACGGCGGGAACCCAGTCGACCACCGAATTGCGTGAATCGTCGCCGGACTCGTACGGCGCGTTGAACAGGCGCTCCAGGTCGCGGCTCAGACGATTCATGAGCACCCACGGCTCGTATCTCACGATATTCATCTCGACTTCCTCCTGCATTCCAACTGCAACTGGGCTCATGTGCCCGTTGCCGCGATGTAGGGGTGTGCGCGTGCATTTCAACTCGCGCGGCACGCAGCGCGAGCGCGGCGGAGCGCTCGTCAAGTGGATAAGTTGTGCGTTCCCTGTGACTCTCCGGTGGACACAACTAATAGGTTTTGACTCAACTCCGGCAGAGCGCCAGTGCAGTCAAGCCATTCCAGAGGTTGATTTTGTAACCAATTGATTTATATTTATTTAGTGGCGCTATTTTTGACTGAAAAAAATCTTGACGGAGCCTTTGCCTGAGGAATAGGCTTGCGCCCCTGACACAAGATGTTGTGTCCGCCGAAAAAGGTGGCCACGCAGCTCGATCAGAAGAAACTCGCCTAGCACCCGCATTGACGAAGCGTGGGGAGCGCCAGTCAGAACCCATGAATACCGTTGTGAAGATTGATCCGAAAGATCTCGACAGCATCGCTTTTCAGGAGGCTTCACTCGATATCTGGGACAAGAAGTACCGCCTCACCGCCAAGGACGGCACGGCCATCGACAAGACGATGGACGACACCTATAAGCGCGTCGCGCGCGCGCTGGCCGAAGTCGAGCGCGAAGAGATCCGCGAACAGTGGTACGAGCGCTTCCTGTGGGCGCTGCGCAAGGGCGCCGTGGCCGCGGGCCGCGTCACGTCGAATGCCGGCGCACTCGATCACAAGCCGGCCACCTCCACGATCAACTGCACCGTGTCGGGAACCGTGCGCGATTCGATGGATGACATCCTGAGCCGCGTGCACGAGGCCGGGCTCACGCTCAAGGCCGGTTGCGGCATCGGCTACGAATTCTCGACGCTCAGGCCGCGCGGCGCGTACGTGAGCGGAGCCGGTTCCTACACTTCCGGCCCGCTGTCGTTCATGGATATCTACGACAAGATGTGCTTCACGGTGTCCTCGGCGGGCGGGCGGCGCGGCGCGCAGATGGGCACTTTCGACATCGGCCATCCGGATGCCATGGAGTTCATCCGCGTCAAGCGCGAAGCGGGGCGGCTGCGCCAGTTCAACCTCTCGCTCCTGATCACGGATGAGTTCATGCACGCGGTCAAGGCGGACGCGGAGTGGAAGCTCGCGTTTCCGCTCGGGCGCAAGGCATACGAGGCCGAGCAACCCGACCTCAACGACGCGAGCCGCTATGTCTGGCGCGAGTGGCCGGTGACCGACGACTACATCGTGAACGAACAGGGGCTGGTCGCCTGCAAGGTGTACAAGACGCTCCCCGCGCGGCGCATGTGGGACGTCATCATGTCCTCGACCTACGACTTCGCCGAACCGGGATTCGTGCTGATCGATCGCGTCAACGAGATGAACAACAACTGGTTCTGCGAGAACATCCGCGCCACCAATCCCTGCGGCGAGCAACCGCTGCCGCCCTACGGCTCATGCCTGCTGGGCTCGATCAACCTCACGCGCTTCGTGCGCCACCCGTTCTCGGCGGAGGCGGACTTCGACTGGGAAGAGTTCCGGCGCGTCGTGAAGGTGTTCACGCGCATGCTCGACAACGTGGTCGAGGTCAACGGGCTGCCGCTCGAGCGTCAGCGCGAGGAGATCCGCCGCAAGCGCCGCCACGGCATGGGCTTCCTGGGCCTCGGATCCACCATCACGATGCTCGGGATGAAGTACGGCGCCAAGCCCTCGGTGATCTTCACCGAGCGGGTGGCGCGCGAGCTCGCGCTCGCGGGCTGGGAAGCGGCGCTCGACCTGGCGCGCGAAAAGGGGCCGGCACCGATCATGACCGAGGAGTTCACGGTCACCGCGGAGATGTTGCGCAAGCGCCCGGAGATGGTGGCCGATGGCTGGCGCGTTGGGGCCAAGATCCCGGGCCGCATCCTGCACGCGCGCTACAGCCGCTACATGCAGCGGGTCGCGCGCGTCGCCCCCGAGCTCGTCGACGAGCTGGCGGAAGTGGGCGCGCGCTTCACGCATCACAGCTCGATTGCGCCCACCGGCACGATCTCGCTGTCGCTCGCCAACAATGCGAGCAACGGCATCGAGCCGTCCTTCGCGCATCACTATTTCCGCAACTTCATCCGCGAGGGCCGCAAGACCAAGGAGAAGGTGGACGTGTTCTCCTTCGAGCTGCTCGCGTACCGGGAGCTCGTGAATCCGCGCGCCATGCCCGGGTCGAGCAACCCCGGCGAGAAGCTGCCGGATTACTTCACCACCGCCGAGACCGTCACGCCCAGGGAGCACGTCGACATCCAGGCGGCGGCGCAGCTCTGGGTCGATTCCTCGATCTCGAAGACCGCGAACGTGCCGACCGACTACAAGTACGAGGATTTCAAGGACATCTACCGGTATGCCCACGAGCAGGGGCTCAAGGGCTGCACCACGTTCCGCTTCAACCCGGAAGCCTTCCAGGGCGTGCTGGTCAAGGAAGAGGACCTGAAGAACACGACCTACGTGTTCACGCTCGAGGACGGCACGGAGATCCAGGCGAAGGGCGACGAGGAGATCGAGTACGACGGCGAGAAACACAGCGCCGCGAATCTCTTCGACGCCCTGAAAGAAGGCTATTACGGCAAGTTCTAACCCGTTCGTTTCAGCAGGTACCGCGCATGAGCGCCATACGCATCGACAAGAAGATCACCAAGTACCGGGTGCAGAAGCCCGAGGACAAGGCGCGCGAGCCGAAAGACAAGGATCGCGAGCCCGAGGTCGTGCGCACGCGCGATGGGCGCGAGGCCAAGGTCATCCGGATGCACGAGAAGCTCGAGCGTCCCGAGATGCTGGTGGGGTCGACCTACAAGATCAAGACCCCGGTCTCCGATCACGCCATGTACGTGACCATCAACGACATCGTGCTGAACGAGGGCACCGAATACCAGCAGCGCCGTCCCTTCGAGATCTTCATCAACTCGAAGAATCTCGATCACTACCAGTGGATCGTGGCGCTGACGCGCATCATCTCGGCCGTGTTCCGCAAGGGCGGCGACACCACCTTCCTGGTGGATGAGCTCAAGGCGGTATTCGACCCGCGCGGCGGGTATTGGCAGGCGGGCGGCAAGTTCATGCCCTCGATCATCGCCGAGCTCGGCTACGTCATCGAACGGCACCTGCAGTCGATCGGGCTGATGGCGAAGCCGCAGATCGACGAGCACCGCCAGAAGCTCATCGACGAAAAGCGCGCGGAGTTCGAGTCGCGGCGCAAGCAGCAGGATGCCTTTGCCAAGTCGCATTACCCCGAAGGGGCGCAGCTCTGCGCCAAGTGCAACACCGCGGCGGTCGTGATGATGGACGGTTGCATGACCTGTCTGGCATGTGGTGATTCCAAATGCGGTTGAGGTGGGCTACTCCCCCGTAAAGCTGATCACCAGCCGGTTTACCGGCACGTCGGACCCGGGTTCCCCGCCCGGTGAACTCCCCCGCCAGGGAGGTGATGTGCCCTTCTTCAAGGCAGCCTTCGGGCTGCCTTGTTTTTCGCAGCGGCTGCTTTTGGGGCGACACGCGTCACGTTGGCGGGCCGCGCGCCGCCGGTAGAATCCGCCGCCGGGACATGGGAGCCGTACCGAGGAACCTCCGCTGAATACCTTCCAGACAGGGCTGGCCGTCGCGCTTATCACCTGGACCACCGCGGCCGCGGGGGCGACCAGTGCCTTCGTGCGGCCGACGGAGATCGAGCCGGACGTGCATTTCTGGACGCGCGTCTACACCGAAGTCACCACCAACGGCGGATTCGTGCACGACGACCGGCATCTCGGCGTGGTGTACGAAGTGGTGACGTTCTCCGAGAACCTCTCGCCGAGCGAACGCGCCAAGCGCGTGGAACGCGCCAAGGACAAGTACCGTGCGGTGCTGCGGCGACTCGCGCACGGCGGCGCGAGCCCCGATCCGGAGCTCGACCGGCGCGTGCGCGCGCTGTGGCCCGAGAACACCAGCGCCCGCGCGTTCGAAGTGGCGGTCGAGAGCGTGCGCTTCCAGCTGGGGCAGGCGGATCGCTTCCGCGAGGGCCTGATCCGCGCCGGCGCCTACGAAGCGCACATCGCGGAAACCTTCGCCAACCTGGGCCTGCCCGCCGAGCTCGCGGCCTTGCCGCACGTCGAGTCCTCGTTCAATCCCGATGCCTATTCCCATGCCGGTGCCGCGGGCCTGTGGCAATTCATGCGCTCGACCGGGCGGCGCTACATGCGCATCGATTCCGTCGTCGACGAGCGCATGGATCCCTATCGTTCCACCGAGGCGGCCGCGCAGTTGCTCGAGTTCAACTACAAGCTGCTCGGCACCTGGCCGCTCGCGCTCACGGCCTACAACCACGGCGCATCGGGGATGCGCCGCGCCAAGGAGAAGCAGCGCACCGATGACATCGTCACCATCATCCGCAAGCACAAGAGCCGCACCTTCGGCTTCGCCTCGCGCAACTACTACGTGGCGTTCCTGGCGGCCCTCGACGTGGATCGCGATGCCGAGAAGTACTTCGGGCCGCTGGCGCGCCACGTCGAGGTCAAAGCGCGCGCCGTGGCCGTGCCGGCGTTCGTGCCCGTGGGCGCGCTCGAGCGCGTATTCACCATCGACCGCCAGCTGCTGCGCTCGCTCAACCCCTCGCTCACGGCCGCGGTGTGGGGAGGTGATCGCTACGTGCCGAAGGGATTCATGTTGCGGTTGCCCGAGTCGATCGCGCTCGCGAGCGATCCGGCGACGCACTTCGCCGCGCTCGACGCCGGCGAGCGGCTCGAGGGACAGAAGGCCGACAAGCTGTACCGCGTGCGCAGCGGCGACACGCTCTCGGGCATAGCAGCTGCGCATGGCACCACGGTCGCGACGCTGATGCGCCTCAACGGCATGAGTCGAGCCAATCAGTTGCGTCGCGGACAACTGCTGCATATGCCGGGGTCCGAGCCGCGCCCCGTGGCGGTCGCGGCGGCGCAGCCGAAGCCGGCGGAGCCGCCCAAGTTACCGCCGAGCGGCCAAACGACGGCGGTGTACGTGGTGAGACGCGGCGACTCGCTCTCGGAGATTGCGCGCCGGGTCGGGACCTCGGAGAGCGAGCTGCTCAGCCTCAACAAGCTGAGCGACCGCAATTTCATCTACGAGGGACAGGAGCTCAGGATCTCGGCGGGCCCGATCGACGTCGCGCAGCTTCCGGCCGGCACAGTGACCATCGCCGAGGTGGCGCCCGAGTCCTACATCATCGTCGATGCCGAGGCGCAACCCGAGGAATCGAGGGTGAACGATCGCGAGATCGCGCAGGCCCAGGCGGCCGAGCCGGTCTCGGCCGCGCAGGCCGAGGCCCTGGGCCCGACGCTCGTCACCGGCTCGCAGACGGTCGCCATGGCCGCAGATCCGAGCGACTACACGCTCGCAGACGACGGCACCATCGAGGTGCAGGCGGCAGAAACACTGGGGCACTATGCGGACTGGCTGGGCTTGCGGGCCTCGCAGCTGCGCGAGCTCAACAACATGCGCTTCGGAACCCCGGTCGTGATCGGGCGGCGCTTCAAGCTCGACCTGTCGCAGACGAGCGGCGAGACGTTCGAGCAACGCCGGCGCGACTATCACCAGAAGCTGCAGGAGGAATTCTTCGCGGCCAATCGCATCACAGGCACAGAGGTGCACGTGGTGAGGCGTGGAGAATCGCTCTGGACGATCGCGCAGAAGTATCAGAACCTGCCCATCTGGCTGCTGCGCCAGTACAACCCGGACGTCGACTTCGGCGACGTGCGCCCGCGCACCGAGCTCGTGATGCCGCGCATCGAATCGGCCGCGACGGCCCAGTCGGGACGCGCCAGCGCATCCTGAGGCCATGAGCCCTGTGCGCCTCGCCGCGCCCCTCACGCTCGCGCTGCTGGTTGGCTGTGCGACTTTCCAGGCCTATGACGGCCCGCAGCGACCGGCGAGCGAACTCGCGATCGTGAGCGGCTCTTCGAAGATCCGCGCGACGACACCGCTCGCGCTCATCATCCGCTCGGTAGACGACCGCACCGTGGACGTGCGTTTCAACAGTGTGGCCCTCACGCCCGGTCAGCATCGGTTGATCGTCGACTGCCAGCTCGGCACCGAGGCGGGCACCGCCAGCCGGCACGTACTGGACGTCGAGGTGGGCGAGGGCGATCGCTACCGGCTGAGCGCACAGATGCGCCCGGGCAACCGTTCCTGCGAGAGCGTGGCGCTCGAGCCGCAGTGAGTCAGGGGACTTCGTTGCCGATGCGCTCGGAGAAGTTGCGCAGGCCGGCAAGTTCCACCGTGGACAGGTCGTAGCGGCGTGCTTCTTCGCCCGCCGTGCGCAGCTCCAATGCCAGCACGTTCGCGCCGGCCATCTGCGCGACCTGTTGCGGCGTGATGGCGTAGTACGCCTCGCCCACCCATTCGGCCGGCCGCTCGTACACCGGCTGTCCCATGCCGAGCTCGCGCGCATCCGCGCTGACGAACGCCGGCTCGAGCCGTTCACCATCCATCGCAATACTCACATCCGGCGGCGCGAGCCTGCCTGCGGCGGAGTCGCTGCCCTCGTCCGCGCCGCGCACCACGCTCAACCAGAGATAGGTGTCGCGCTTGCCCATGCGATTGACCTCGAGTGGCGCCAGGTACGCGAAGCTTGCGGCCTGCAGCCCTCGCTCCGGTTGCGGAGAGTAGAACTCGAGCGCAACCGGCATGCTGGTCACGGTGACGCCGGTGCGCTCATCGAGCGTCTCGCGCACTTCGGTGGGCGGCGTGGTCGCACAGCCGGCGACGAGCAGGCCCAGGGTTGCCACCAACAACGAACGATTGCGCATGCCTCGTCCCCCACGATGCCGCGTGTTGCGACGGCCGGTGCTTCGGGCCGGCTCGACTGTTCCAGCGCGCAGCATAATGGCAAAGTGCGCGCTCGCGGGAGAGCTGGTTTCGGAGCTGCAGGATCGTGCGCACCGTGGTCTTCGTCGTGCCGTTCTTCATGGAGGCGACGCTGCGCTTCGTCTCCGGGACTGCACGCCTGCCCGACATTCGCCTGGCCCTGGTGAGCCAGGACCCGCTCGAGCGGCTGCCCGAGGATCTGCGCGCCCGTATTGCAGCACACTGGCGCGTGGGCAACGCCCTCGATGCGCAGCAGGTCGCCGACGCGGTGGCGGGGCTGGCGAGCCAAATCGGGCGCGCCGACCGCATCATCGGCTCGCTCGAGCAGTTGCAGGTGCCGCTCGCGCAGGTGCGCGAGCACCTGGGCCTGCCCGGCCTGTCGGTGCGGGCGGCCGAGAACTTCCGCGACAAATCGACGATGAAGCGCGTGTTCGAGGGTGCGGGCGTGCCCTGCGCCCGTCACCGGTTGGTAGCAGCGGGCAATGAGGCGGCCGAGTTCGTGCGCCACGTGGGATTCCCGGTGGTCGTGAAGCCGCCGGCCGGGGCTGGGGCCATCAATACGTTTCGACTCGAGAACGCCGCGCAACTCGGGGAATACCTGGTGCGCCATCCGCCGGATCCCGCCCGCCCGACGCTGTTCGAGGAATTCCTGCAAGGCGAAGAGCACTCTTTCGACAGCGTCTGCATCGACGGTCGGCTGGTGTGGTATTCGATCTCGCGCTATCTGCCGGCGCCACTCGCGGTGCTCGAGAATCCCTGGATCCAGTGGTGCGTTCTGCTGCCGCGCGAGGTCGACGGTCCTGAGTACGCCGACATACGAGAGGTTGCGCATCCGGCGCTGCGCGCGCTCGGCATGGAAACCGGCATGACGCACATGGAATGGTTCCGGCGCCCGGATGGCGACCTCGCCATCTCGGAAGTGGCCGCGCGTCCTCCGGGGGCGCAGTTCACCTCGCTGATCTCCTACGCGTGCGACTGCGATTTCTATCGCGCCTGGCCGCAGCTCATGGTCTACGACGAATTCACGCCGCCGCGCCGCGACTACGCCGCGGGCGCTGCGTACCTGCGCGGCTTGGGACAAGGACGGATCAAGGCGGTGCACGGCCTCACGCAGGCACAGCGCGAGCTCGGCGGACTGGTGGTCGAGGCGCGCCTGCCGCAGCTGGGACACGTACAGCCGGCAGGCTACGAGGGCGCCGGATACCTGATCGTGCGACATCCCGAAACGCGGGTCGTGGAACAAGCATTGCGCCGCGCCGTCGAATTGATTCGCGTCGAACTCGGCTGATGCGGCGGCCCGCGTCGTCAACTGGCGACGGTGACGCATGCGGTGCTTCGTCGTTGTGACGTGCTCCCGGTCCCGACGCTCCGCGACGACCCCTATAATCCGCCGCGGTGACGTTGGTCGAACTGGGAAACCATGCATGCGCATGCTGCTGATGCTGATGTTCGCGGCAGTTCTCGCGGTACCGGCCGGGGATTCGGTCCCGGCGGCCTCGTTCGAGCCTGCCGACCTGATCGTGGTACACAAGTCGAAGCGCAGCCTCGTGCTGTTTCGCGAGGGGGCGATCGTGCGCGAATACCGCGTAGCGCTGGGTCTCGATCCCAACGGTCCGAAGGAGCGCGAAGGCGATTTCCGCACGCCCGAGGGCCGGTACCGCATCACCCGGCGCAATCCACAGAGCGATTTCTTCCTGTCGCTGCAAATCTCCTATCCGAACGAGCGCGACGTCGCGCGCGCGCGCAGGGAAGGCTGGGCGGCGGGCGGACAGATCATGATTCACGGCATGCCGAATCGCCTGAAGCATCCGCCGGAGTATTATGAGAAGCGTGACTGGACCGACGGTTGCATCGCGGTTTCGAACTCCGACATGGTGGAGATCTGGCTGCTGACCGGATACGACACGCCGATCGAGATATACCCATAGAACGCGCCGCGCGCCTGCTCCCGAGACCAACCGCTTTCAGTGGAAACCGTCATCGATAGTCCCGAGATCGATAATCCCGAGGTCGTCGACGCCCGCGTCACGCCCAAGGGCAGCCTCGACAACCTGTCGCAGGCGGAAATGGCCAAGCTGCTCGACAGCCGCGGACCGCTCTTCGAGCTGTTCCGCAAGTGCGCGCTCGCCGTCCTCAACTCGGGCAGCGCCATCGACAACGCCAAGGCGGTGTTCGAGCGCTACCGCGACTTCGACATCCGCATCATCCGCCAGGCCTGGGGCATCAAGCTCGAGATCCACAACGCGCCCGCCCGCGCCTTTGTCGACGGCGAGATGATCCGCGGCATCAAGGAGCACCTGTTCGCGGTGTTGCGCGACGTGCTGTACACCGCCAACGAGGTGATCGACAGCGGTCACTTCGACCTCAAGAACCCCTCCAGCATCACCGACGCGGTGTTTCACATCCTGCGCAACGCCCGCGTGCTCGACGTCAAGGGACGGCCCAATCTCATCGTGTGCTGGGGCGGGCACGCGATCAGTCGCGAGGAATACGACTACACCAAGAAGGTCGGCTACGAGCTGGGATTGCGCGGTCTCGATGTCTGCACCGGTTGCGGCCCGGGTGCGATGAAGGGTCCGATGAAGGGTGCGACCATCGGCCACCAGAAGCAACGCCTCGCGAACGGACGTTATCTCGGCATCACGGAGCCCGGCATCATCGCGGCCGAGCCTCCCAACGCAATCGTGAGCCACCTGGTGATCATGCCGGACATCGAGAAGCGGCTCGAGGCCTTCGTGCGCCTCGGCCACGGCATCGTCGTGTTTCCGGGCGGCGCGGGCACCACCGAGGAGATCCTCTACCTGCTCGGCTTGTTGCTCGATCCGCGCAATGCCGAACAGCCGCTGCCACTGATCCTCACCGGGCCGGTCGAGAGCGCCGCTTACTTCGAGCAGCTCAAGGCATTCATCGCTGCCACGCTCGGGTCGACCGCGCTGAAGCGCTTCCGCATCATCGTCGCGGATCCTGCCGCGGTGGCGCGGGAGCTGGTGCGTGCGCTCGACCAGGTGCGCGCCTGGCGCAAGCGCACCAGCGATTCGTACAACTTCAACTGGCTGCTGCACGTGCCGCCCGAGCTGCAGAAGCCCTTCGAGGTCACCCACGAGAGCATGCGCTCGCTCGCGCTCGACACCGGCCAGCCCGTGCACGTGCTGGCCGCCAACCTGCGGCGCCTGTTCTCGGGAATCGTCGCGGGCAACGTCAAGGAGTACGGCATTCGCGCCATCGAACGCCTGGGGCCGTTCGAGGTGCATGGCGACCGTGCCATCGTGAGCGCTCTCGACAAGTTGCTGACCGCCTATGTCGAGGACCGGCGCATGCAGATCACGGGCGATCACTATCGCCCGTGCTACCGGCTGGTGGCCTGAAGCCGCACGCGGCGCGCCGGTAGCCCCGCAACCCGCCAGGCCTCATCATCCGCGCCATGACGCCGGTGCGCATCCGTTACCGCTTCGTGCTGCCCGACGGCCGGCGTGAAACCTTCGACCTGCGGTTCGATCCGCAGGACTTTCACCTGCTCGATCCGCGCCCGGCGGAGCTGCCCTTCTGGACCGCGCTCGACTGCAAGCAGTGCGAAAACTGTCCGCTCAAGGTCGAGACCGATCCTCATTGCCCGGTCGCGGTGCATCTCGTGGCGGTCATCGAACGGCTGGAGCAACTGGTGTCGTATGACCAGGTGCGCATCGACGTGCTCACCGCGGAACGCACGGTCACGCACGAGACCACGGCGCAGCAGGCCCTGAGCTCGCTCCTCGGGCTCATCATCGCCACCAGTGGGTGCCCGCGCACCGAGTTCCTGCGGCCCATGGCGCGCTTTCACCTGCCGTTCGCGAGCGAGGCGGAAACGCTTTACCGTTCGGTCACCATGTATGCGCTCGCCGAGCTGATCAAGGCCGCCAACGGTGCGACGCCGGACACCGGACTGGAAGGACTGAAGAGCGCCTACGCAGAATTGCATCGCGTGAATCGCGGCCTTTCCCGCCGCATCGGCGCAGCCACCGGCGGCGATCCGGCGCGCAACGCCGTCGCGCTGCTCGATGCGTACACGACACTGCTGCCGAGCGCGATCGAGCAGGCACTCGCGGACATGCGGCCACTCTTCGGCGCGCTGCTCGACAAGCAGTGAGCGCGCCCGTGCGCGATCTCACACGGGCATAACGCGAGCGTTCACGCGACACCAGTCGCACTCGGACAGTGCCTGCGTCTCGGCCATCGGCAGCCGCCGGGTCCCTGTGAACCAGTTCCTGTCGCCCTCTACGGGCGGGCAGTAGTGTCCCGGCGAATCAGCGAGATCCATGGCATGAGCGACAGCAAGACTTACAAGATCGAAGCTTCCAGCGCGCGGCGTGGCGCGCCGGGAGATGCTTCCGTGTCGCGCGGCAAGTCCGAGACGTGGGAAGCGTACTCGACCTGGCTCAACCGCTCGCAGAAGGGCGGCGGCCGCCACTCGGCCATTACGCGCAACCTCAACAGCTGGAGCAACTACAAGACCTGGGCGGACAAGATCCGCAGCTCCTGGGACGACGAGAAGTAACTAGACGCTACCGCTCCCGGGCACGGGCTCGGCAGCCAGCGGTTCAGCGTTCGCCGCCAACTCATCGGTCGCCGCCACAGCACTCGCTTCAGCCACCGCAGCTTCCCCCTGGGCCGCTACCTCCGCAGCCTGTGGCTGCGACGAGCGCGATTCCAGCCATTCCACCAGCGGGTTCCACTGCTCGATGTCCTCGCGCACCAGGTAGGACTTCATCTCGTGGATGCCGACGCCGAGCTCGGCGCCGCGGATGTAGTTCTGCGAGTCGCGGAACGTCGCCACGATCGGGATCTGCAGGGTGGCGAGGAAGCGCATCAGCGACTGATAGATGAGCGTGTGCTTGCGCACGCGGTTGGCGATGACGCCGATGCGGTTGTCATTGCGGCGCACCTTGGCGACCAGCAGCAGGTCCGCGATGCACTTCGAGCACGCATGGATGTCGATGTCGGATGGCAGCACCGGGACGAGCACCGCGTCCGCGCCGCGCGTGAGCTCGGGCATGTCGTGCGCCGACAGCGCGGCCGGCGTGTCGATGACCAGGCGCTGTGCCTCGCTCGGCACGCGCAGGTGGAAGCTGCGGGTGGTGCGATTGTTGCGTTCGTAGGCGGCGATGCCGTGAATCGGCGGCTGCTGCGGCGTGCGCTTCTTGAGCCAGCGGGTGCCCGAGCCCTGAGGGTCATAATCCATGAGAACGGGACGCAGATCACGAACCGCGTAGTAGCTCGCTAGATTGATGGCGATGGTGGTCTTGCCAGATCCGCCTTTCGGGTTGAGAACGACGACTCGGTACATGGATTGGTGCGCGCTGGCTCACGCAAATGAGCGTGTTCAAGCCTACGCACGCCATCCGGGGGGCGCAAGCACGGACAGCGGTCACGTGACGGCCAGTGTATCGGGGCTGTGATCGTCCTCACGCCCGCGCAACCGAGTGACTGCCTATAGTCGTTCACCGTTTGCGCTCCCGAGACCCACGATGGAAGTGCTGCTGCTCGCCTGGGATGAGATCGACGACCTGATCGGCTGCATTCGCAAGGTGTGGCTCGGCATGCGCATCGACATTTCCGCCGGGCGCACCTCCAAGCCCTGACCCGCGTTCGCGCCCGCGCGCGACCCCTGCTCACCGTCAACCGCCCATCCGCCCGCTGGCGCGTTCGCGCTTGATTTCGGCGCGCACGCCCGCAAAATTCGCGACCGTCCCCGGACGGTTCTCCAGCCGGCCTGTTCCGGGGCATTGACCCGCAGTGAGACCGATATGAGCACCGTCGTCGATCGTGAGACCCGCGGCTTTCAGGCCGAGGTCAAGCAGCTCCTCCAGCTGATGGTTCACTCGCTCTACAGCCACCGCGAGATCTTCCTGCGCGAGCTGATTTCGAACGCGGCGGACGCCGCGGACAAGTTGCGCTTCGAGGCGCTCGCGCGCCCCGAGCTGCTGAGCGACGACCCGGAGCTCGCGATCGGCGTCGACTACGACGCCGGGCAGGGCACGCTCACGATCACCGACAACGGCATCGGGATGTCGCGCGCCGAGATCGTCGAGCAGCTCGGCACGATCGCCAAGTCGGGCACCGCGGAATTCTTCAGCCGTCTCACCGGCGAGCAGCAACAGGATTCGCGGCTGATCGGGCAGTTCGGCGTGGGTTTCTATTCGGCGTTCATCGTCGCCGAGCGCGTGGAAGTCGCCTCGCGCAGGGCCGGCGTGCCGGCCGGGGAAGGCGTGCGCTGGGAGTCGAGCGGCGAGGGCGAGTTCAGCGTCGAGACCATCACGCGCAAGCAGCGCGGCACGAGCGTGACGCTGCATCTCAAGCCCGACGCGCGGGAGTTCGCCGACGGCTTGCGCCTGCGGGCGCTGGTGCGGCGCTATTCGGATCACATCGCCATCCCGGTGCGCATGCAGAAGGAGGGCGCCGCATCGCTCGAGTACGAGACGGTCAACCACGCCCAGGCGCTCTGGACGCGCCCGCGCAGTGACGTGAGCGACGAGGAGTACCGCGAGTTCTACCGCCACGTGTCGCACGATCACGCCGATCCGCTGGCGTGGAGCCACAACAAGGTCGAGGGCAAGCGCGAGTACACGAGCCTGCTCTATGTGCCCGGGCACGCCCCCTTCGACCTGTGGCAGCGCGAGGGCCGGCGCGGCGTGAAGCTGTACGTGCGGCGCGTCTTCATCATGGACGATGCCGAGCAGCTCCTGCCCCTGTACCTCAGGTTCGTCAAGGGAGTGGTGGATTCCGGCGACCTGCCGCTCAACGTCTCGCGCGAATTGCTCCAGCAGGTGCCCGAGATCGAGACCATGCGCGGCGCACTCACGCGGCGCGTGCTGGACCTGCTCGCGAAGCTGACGACCGAGGAGCCGGACAAATATCAGACTTTCTGGAACGAGTTCGGTCGAGTCCTGAAGGAAGGGCTGGCCGAGGATTCTGCCAACCGGGAGCGCATCGCGAAGCTGCTGCGCTTCTCCACGACCCACACCGATCGCGAGCAGCAGGATCAATCGCTCGAGGACTATCGCAAGCGCATGCTGGCCGGCCAGGAACGCATCTTCTACGTCGTCGGGGAGGACTTCGGCTCGGCACGCTCCAGTCCGCACCTCGAGATCTATCGGCGCAAGGGGATCGAAGTGCTGCTGCTCGGCGAGCGACTCGACGAATGGCTCGTGGGTCACCTGGCGGAGTTCGACGGCAAGCGTCTGCACGACGTCACGCGGGGCGATCTCGCGCTCGGGAACCTGCTGACCGACGCCGATCAGAAGCTGCGCGAGGCGGACCTGAAGGAGAGCAAGAACCTGTTGCGTCGCGTGAAGGAGGCGCTTGTAGACCGCGTGAGCGAAGTGCGCGTGAGCAGCAGGCTCACCGAGTCGCCCGCGTGCCTGGTGCTGGGCGAGCATGATCTCAGCCGCCAGATGCAGCAGCTGCTGGAAGCGACCGGGCAGAAACCACCGCCGAGCAAGCCGGCGTTCGAGCTCAACGTGCAGCATGCGCTCGTCAGGCATCTCGACGGGTTGCAGGACGCCGAACAGTTTCGCGAGCTCGCGCTGGTGTTGTTCGACCAGGCCTTGCTCGCTGACGGCGCGCGCCTGGACGAGCCTGCCGAGTTCGTGCGCCGCCTGAACCGGCTGCTGCTCTCTTTCGCTGACGCGCGTTCTGGGGATGCGCCCAAGGCCTGATCAGGACGAGTGGCAAATTCCGCGCGCGCCCCGCGCTGTGACACAATCACGCCGCAGTGAAGAGGGACGGTCCGCAGCCGAGCGGACAGCGCTACTGCATCAACTCGGCTGCGCTCGATTTTGCTCCCAGGACCACCAAGTAACTTCCACTCACAGGTATACCCATGAACATGAATGCCGTGCGGCGCATGTGGCTGCCGCTGCTGCTGACGCTGTGTGCCGGGTGCAATGCAGGTGAAAAGCCTGCCGCCGTAGCGCCCCCGCCGGTCACGACCACCACCGCGGAAGGACTCGCGATCAGCGAGCTCGCTCCCGGGGCAGGCGAGGCGATCGCGCCGGGCTCGGTAGCGGTGGTGCACTACACCGGCTGGCTGTACGAGAGCGGCGCGCCCGACCACAAGGGCAGCAAGTTCGACAGCTCGGTCGATCGCGGCGAGCCCTTCCGCTTCACGCTCGGACAGGGCGAGGTGATCCAGGGCTGGGATCAGGGCGTCGAGGGCATGAAGGTGGGCGGCAAGCGGCGGCTGGTGATCCCCGCAGCCCTCGGCTATGGCGAGCGTGGCGCCGGCGACGTGATTCCGGCAGGGGCGACGCTGGTCTTCGACGTCGACCTCCTTGGCATCGAGCCTGCGACGCCCGCGCCACAGTAGGGAGAGCATCTTGTCGCGTCACGCACTGTTCATCCTGCTATGCGGGTGCCTGTCGGTGGCGGCGTCGGATGCCGCGACGTTGTTGCACGCCGGAAAACTGATCGACGGAGTGTCGAAGCAGCCCCGCGAACGCGTCACGGTGATCGTCGAAGGCAACCGCATCGTCGCCGTCGAACCGGGCTTCCGCGCCGGAACGTCGCAGGACCGCGTCGTCGATCTCGAGCGGGCCACCGTGCTTCCCGGCTTGATGGACATGCACGTGCATCTCACCGAGGAGGCCGCACCGGGTTACGAGCTCGCGCGCTTCAAGAAGGCGGCCGCGGATTATGCGTACGACGGCGTCGCCTACGCGCAGCGGACGCTCGAGGCCGGATTCACCACGGTGCGGGACACGGGCGACGTGATCTACAACGTGTCGCTCAGCCTGCGCAACGCGATCAATGCGGGCAAGGTGATGGGTCCGCGCATCTTTGCCGCGGGGCGCATCGTCGCCACCACCGGCGGCCACGGCGACAGCACCAACGGCTGGGGGCCCCACCTGCTGGCGATCCCGGGCATCGAGGACAGCATCATCGATGGGCCGGCCGAAGCGATGCGGGCGGTGCGCCAGCACTACAAGGATGGCACCGACGTCATCAAGATCACGGTGACCGGCGGTGTTCTCAGCATTGCGAAGAGCGGCCTGGCTCCGCAATTCAGCGACGAGGAGCTGCGCGCGGTCATCACGACCGCGCACGACTACGGCATGACCGTGGCCGCCCATGCGCACGGCCTGGATGGCATGACGCGCGCGGTGCAGGCGGGCGTCGATTCGATCGAGCACGGCACCTTCATGGACCGCAACCTGATGGAGCTGATGAAGAAGTCGGGCACGCACTACGTGCCCACCATTTCGGCGGGGCGATGGGTGTACGAACAGGCGCAGAAGCCCGGCATGTACCCCGACGTGGTGCGTGACAAGGCGCTCGCCATCGGTCCGCAGATCCAGAAGACGTTCGGCGAGGCGTATCGCGCCGGCGTGCGCGTGATGTTCGGGACCGATGCCGGAGTCTTTCCGCACGGGCTGAACGCACGCGAATTCCAGTACATGGTGGAAGGCGGCATGCCCGCGATGGAGGCCATCCAGTCGGCTACCATCGTGCCCGCGCGCTTTCTCAGGATCGACGATCGCCTGGGGAGCGTCGAGAGCGGCAAGATCGCCGATGTCATCGCCGTGACCGGCGACCCGCTCGCCGACATCACCGCCCTGCAGCGCGTGTCCTTCGTCATGAAGGAGGGCGTGATCTACCGCGGGCCGGAGTCTCAACGCTGAGAGCTCACGCGCCGGCGCCAGCCGCCGCACCGGGAACAGTCTTGTCGTTTCGGCCCCCGAACCCTGAAAGAATCGTCATCCGCGGCCCGGCGGGTGACCTCGAAGCGGTGCTGGAGCAACCCGCGAGCTCCAGTGCGGCGCGCTTCGGCGTGGTTTGTCATCCGCACCCTCTGTTCGGCGGGACGCTCGACAACAAGGTGGTGCACAGCGTCGCGCGGGTGATGCAGGAGCTCGGGCTCCCGACGCTACGGTTCAATTTCCGTGGCGTCGGAGGGAGTGCCGGCAAGTTCGACGATGGGGTCGGCGAGACGGACGATGCGCTGGCCGTGATCGACTGGGGTCGCGAGCGCTGGCCCGGCTCAGCCTGGTGGCTCGCGGGATTTTCGTTCGGCGCGTTTGTGGCGCTCAGGGCGAGCGAGCGACGTAGCGCGCAACGCCTCATCACCGTCGCGCCACCCGTGCAGCGCTTTCAATTCACCGGCTTGCGGGCGCCCGACTACCCCTGGCTCATCGTGCAGGGCGACCAGGACGAGATCGTCGATTGCGCGGCGGTGGTGGCCTGGGCGCGCGCGTTGTCACCGGCGCCGCAAGTGACGATCCTGCCCGGAGCCGGGCATTTCTTTCATGGCCGGCTGCAGGATCTCAAGCACGCGATCTTGGCGCACGTCGGGAGCGATACCCCCCGAGGTGTATGAAGTCCGGCGGGAAAACCAGCCGCCGGAGCGGGGTGCCGCTCCGGGCAGCTTGTGAATTCATCAGTTGACGAAGGACTTGAGGTTCTTGAGGGCCATCACGCGGACCTTGCGGCTCGCGGGCTTCGCCTTGAACATCATCTTCTCGCCGGTGAAGGGGTTGACGCCTTCGCGTGCCTTCGTGGCCGGCCGCTTCACGACCTTCATCTTGAGCAGGCCCGGCATGGTGAACAGCCCGTTGCCGCGCAGGCTCTTCTTGATCACTCCGCCGAGCGAATCAAACACGGCACCGACTTGCTTCTTCGAGAGATCGGTCTCCTTGGCAATGTGAGCGAGAACCTCGGACTTGGTCGGTGCAGCATTCTTTTTCGCCATCGTTGCAGTCTCCTCTAGGTTTCTTTGAATGGGGGCGGGGTGCCCCTGTGGAAAAGCGGGCGGCAAAATAGCACAAGAAAACCCCTCGGTTAAGCGCTCGCGCAAAATATTTTTCGTGCCACCGACGCTGAAATGCCTAGTTTTGCAGGCTCGCGTGCATACACGGGCCGCCATCCCGGTGGCGGGACGCGCACACGGACGCGCCTTGCGCCAGTTCGACTCTTGCTTCACACATCGGCGTAAGCCCGCGATTTCCGCACGCGGCGGGGAGGCGGCTGCCCTAGCGCAGCAGGATGAGCAGCGCCTGCAGCCCAATCAGCACGAAGAGCGCCGACAGGTCGAGACCACCGATGGGCGGGATGACGCGGCGGACCGGGGCCAGCAGGGGCTCGCAGATGCTGGCGAGCAGCGCGCCCGCGGGGCTGTAGGTGCCTGGCGCGATCCAGCTGAGGAGCACGTAGATGATGATGGCGACCAGGAAGAACTGCAGGACGTTCTGCAGGAGGTCGATGAGGGCAAAGCGGACCAGCCCGGCGGGATCGAGCGGAAAACCCCCGAGGGCGAGCAGGATCGCCGCTGCCGCGAGCTCGACCAGCAGCAGCGCCACCAGGGACGCCGCATCGAACTTTCCGATCGGCGGGATGACGCGGCGCAACGGCAACACCAGCGGGTTGGTGACGCGCACGATCGCCTGGGCGATGGCGTTGCGAAAGTCGGCGCGCACCAGCTGCAGGATGACCCGCAGGAGGAAGGCGAATACCGCCAGCCACAGCAGTGCCCTGACGATGTAGAGAATGGCTTCCACGTGTTTCAGCGCTCCGACTGCTCGGCGAGCTCCCGCGCGCGCCGCGCGGCGGCCGCCACGGCGCGGCTCACGATACCACGCAGGTCCGCGCTCTCAAGCTCCCGCAGCGCGGCCTCGGTCGTGCCACCCCTGGACGCGACCTGCGCACGCAGCTCCGCGGGCGCCGTGTCGCGCCGATGCGCGAGG
>DATFEQ010000006.1:0-8204 GCA_035250905.1 Steroidobacteraceae bacterium | reverse complement strand
CGTCACGCCTGGGACGCACGTCGCGCAGCTCGACCCCGTCACGCTTCCCGAGACGCATGCGCCGCTCGCGTGCGCGGATCGCGTACGCCATGCCGGCCGCGCCTACTCGCAGTTCGTCGAAGTGCGCGGGGGCGCGCTCTGGCGGGCGGACTTCTCGCTGACCACTCGCAAGCCGCCCGAGGGCCGGGTGCGCCTGTCCGTCGATCCGCAGGCCGGCGAGTCACCGCAGATCATGAGCGTGCATACGACGGTGGCCGTCGAGGGCGTCGCGGTCGGCAAGATGAAGTTGCTCGCGATGCTGCCGCAGGGCTTCAGCTACGTTCCGGAGAGCGCACTGGTGGACGGCAAGCCCGCCACGGAGCCCGGCATCGCCGAAGGTGTGTTGAGCCTGGCGCTCGGAGAGTCGGGCGCCTCCGCGCAGCGACAGATCGCGTTTGCCATTCGCAAACCGGCCAGCGCGGTCGCCGACGGCACGCTGCGCACGCTGGTGCTCTTCGACTCGCCCACCCAAACGGCGCAGAAGACACCCGTGGTGCAAACGGATCTCTCAGCGGAAGACGGCGACGCCGGCGCGAGCGAGGCGACCACGCGCGGCGTCATGAACATGCTCTCGGCGGCGCGGCCGCGCGCTTCGCAGGCGCGCTTCATCGATCCGGAGGCGCTGACGAACGAAGTGCCGAGCATCGAGTCGCTGGCACCGGGCATCGACTGGGTCCTGCCGCGCCCCGACTTCGCGCCGCGCATCACCAGCCTGAAGGTCGCGATCCGTCACCAGCCGGGCCAGAGCGTGGAGCTCGCGGTCAACGGGGCGCCGGTCAGCCCGCTCAACTTCTATGGCGTCAGTGAGAATCGCTCGCGCACGGTGGCGCTCAGCCTGTGGCGCGGCGTCGACATCCCCGAGGGGCCGAGCGAACTGGCGGCGATCGTGCGCGATGCGGAGGGCGTTGAGGTCGATCGGCTGGTGCGCCAGATCCATTTCGCGGGCGGGCCGGCCCGTGCGGCGCTCGACCTCCAGGGCTCCGAGCTCGTCGCCGACGGTCGCACGCATCCGCTGGTGCGCGTCCGGCTCACCGATGCGTACGGCAAGCGCGCGCGGCCGGGAACGCTCGGCGTGTTTCGGGTCGACCCGCCGTACCGCTCCTGGTTCGAGGTCGAGTCGCTCACCGAGCAGCAGCTCGTGGTCACTGGCCAGCGCGAGCCCTCGTACACGGTCGAAGAGGATGGCTCGGCGTTGATCGAGCTCGAGCCCACCACGCAGACCGGTCAGGTGGTGCTGCATCTCAAGTTCGGCCAGGAGCGCGAACAGGAATTGCGCGCATGGCTCAAGCCCGAGGCGCGCGAGTGGGTCATGGTGGGCATCGCCGAGGGCACGGCGGCGTATCGCACCATCCGCAAGAATCTCGAGGCGGCCAGCGAGGCGGGCCTGGAGGAGGGTCTCACCGAGGATGGCCGGGTTGCCTTCTTCGCCAAGGGCCGCATCCGCGGCGACTTCCTGCTGACCATCGCGTACGACTCGGCGCGCGAGCGCGGCACCGATCCCGCACGACTGCAGGACGTGATCGAGCCCGACCGCTACTACACCCTCTACGGCGACAACACGGAGCAGCGCAACGAGGCGGCGAGCACGCGCAAGCTCTACCTCAAGCTCGAGCGCGAGCAGTTCTATGCGTTGTTCGGCGACTTCGAGACGGGCCTGACGGTCACCGAGCTCAGCCGCTACAGCCGCACCATCAACGGGCTGCGCACCGAGTACGCGGGCGAGCGCCTGAGCGTCAACGCCTTTGCGGCGCACAGCGAGCAGCGCTTCATGAAGGACGAGCTGCGCGGCGACGGCACTTCGGGTCTCTATCGGCTGTCGCGCCGGCCCCTGATCATCGGCAGCGAAAAGCTGCGCATCGAGGCGCGCGACCGCTTCCACAGCGAGCGTATCGTGAGCACGCGCGAGCTGGCGCGCTTCCTCGACTACAGCATCGACTACCACAAGGGCGAAATCTTCTTCAAGCAGCCGGTGCCGAGCCGTGACGTCGATTTCAACCCGGTCTACATCGTGGTGGACTACGAGACGAGCGCGACGAGCACCGACAAGGCCACCGCGGGCGGCCGCGTGGCGAGCAGGCTCGGCGATGCGGCTGAGCTGGGTCTGAGCGTGATTCACCAGGGCGCGCAAACCGGCGACCACGATCTGGCCGGCGCCGACCTCAGGGTGCGCCTCGGCGAAGGTACCGAACTGCGCGCCGAGTTCGCGCGCTCGCATGCCGACGTCGATCCCTCGCCCGCCAACGCCAACGCCTGGCTCGCGGAGCTCACGCACGCGACCCACCGGCTCGATGGCAAGGTCTACCTGCGCAAGCAGGAAGAGGCCTTCGGCGTCGGCCAGCAGGTGGCGAGCGAGAGTGGCTCGCGCAAGTTCGGAGCCGAGGGCCGGCTCGCGCTGACCGACCGGATCGCGCTCCAGGGCGAGGCCTATCGCCAGGAGTACCTGACGGAGGGCTCGCAGCGCGAGGCGGCTGCCGCCGAGGTGCGCTACCAGGACGAAACCCGCGGCGTGACCGCGGGCCTCAGGCACGTCGATGACGTGGTGAGCGGCGCCAGGACCGGCTCGGAGCAGGCGTATGTCTCGAGCAGCATGGATGTCCTCGAGGACCGGGTGCGCCTGCGGGCGGCCGCGGACTTCACGCTCCAGGGCGACGATTCGAGCATCGATTTTCCGACGCGCGCCGTGGTCGGCTCCGATTGGCGGCTCACGCCCGACACGACGCTCTTCGCCGAGTACGAGCATGCGGAAGGCGAGAACATCACGAGCGACATGACCCGCGCGGGCGTGCGCGCGGCGCCCTGGGCCCGCGCGCAGATCGAGAGCAGCCTGAGCGCCGAGCAGACGGAGTACGGGCCGCGCACGTTCGCGAACCTCGGGCTCACCCAGGGCTTCCAGCTGAGCGACCGCTGGGCGCTCGACCTGGGCGTCGACCAGAGCAACACCATCCGCGGTGCGGATGCGCGGCCGCTCAACCCCGAGGTGCCGCTTGCCTCGGGCAGCATGAGCGACGACTACCTGGCTGCCTTCGCCGGCGCGCTGTACCAGGACGACCTGTGGACGTTCACTTCGCGGGCGGAGCTGCGCAACTCGGATCTCGAGGAGCGCCTGACACTCGCGAGCGGTCTCTATCGCGAAGCGGCCGGCGGGCACGCCTTCTCGCTGTCGCTGCTCGCCACCCAGAGCGACATGCTCACGGGTCTCGACACCGCGCAGGTCGATCTCGGCTTCGGCTGGGCTTATCGCCCGGCGGCGAGCCGCTGGATCCTGCTGGATCGCCTCGAGCTCATCTACGAGGACCAGCAGGCGAGCGGCGTGGGCGCGCAGTCGTGGCGGCTGGTCGACTCGCTGAATGCGAACTTCAAGCCCAATGAGCGCACGCAGCTCGGCCTGCAGTTTGGCGCCCGCTACACGCGCTCCACCTTCGATGGCGAGCGCTACACGGGCTACAGCGACCTGTACGGCTTCGACGTACGCCGCGACGTGGGCTCGCGCTACGACATCGGGCTGCAGAGCTACGCGCTCAACTCCTGGCGTTCGGACGTGCACGAATACGCGCTCGGCGTGGATTTCGGCGTCACCGTCGCGCGTAACGTGTGGATCGCGGTGGGCTACAACTTCGTGGGCTTCCACGACGAGGACTTCTCGCGCAATCGTTACACGGATCAGGGTCCATTCATTAAACTGCGCATCAAGGCGGACCAGGACACGTTCAAGGACCTGGCCGCGAGGTTCTAAGCACATCAAGAGGGGTCGGATTGCACCCCTCCTCGCGGGGCAGGGGCTTTGCACGCAGTCGAGGACATCCTGGGCCCGGACGGACCACTGGCCCGCAACCTGGCCAGCTTCTCGCCACGCGCGGAGCAGATCGAGATGGCCCGCTGCGTCGCCGATGCGCTCCTCAAGCTCGAACCGCTGGTGATCGAAGCGGGCACCGGAACGGGCAAGACCTTCGCCTACCTGGTGCCGGCGCTGCTGTCCGGGCGACACGTGATCATTTCGACCGGCACGCGCACGCTCCAGGACCAGCTCTTTCACCGCGACCTGCCCGCGGTCAGCGCCGCGCTCGGTCGCCCGGTGAAAATCGCGCTCCTCAAGGGACGTGCGAACTATCTGTGTCGTCATCGCCTCAGGCTCGCGCGTGCCGCACCGGATCTGCTCCTTCTCCCGCTGGCGGGCGAGGGTGGGGGCGAGCGCCGCAAGCGCGATGATGACGGCAGCGTGCTCGAGCGGATCGAGAGCTGGGCGATGCGCACCGCCGCGGGCGACGTGAGCGAGCTCACGCAGGTGCCGGAGGGGCACGCGATCTGGCCGGCCGTGACCTCGACGCGCGAGAACTGCCTCGGCTCGGACTGCCCCGAGTTCGCCGGATGTCACGTGTTCGCCGCACGCCGTGAGGCGCAGGCCGCCGACATCGTCATCGTCAACCATCACCTGCTGCTCGCGGACCTCGCGCTCAAGGAGAGCGGCTTCGGCGACCTGCTGCCGGGAACCGAGGCGGTGATCCTCGATGAGGCGCACCAGGTGCCCGAGACGGCCGCGCAGTTCTTCGGCGCGAGCCTGAGCTCGCGCCAGGTGCTCGCGTTCGCGCGCGACACGGCGGCGGAGCTCAAGTCAGCGGGCGTAGGGACTGAGGCGCTGCAGGCCGAGCTGCGCGCGCTGGAAGCGCTCGTGACGGAGATCCGCGCAACGTTTCCCAGGGGCTCGAGCCGTCTCGACTGGCGCGCGTTGTCTTCAATCGCGGCCGAGCGCCTGGCGGAGCTGGAAGCGACGCTCGCACGGGCGCACAGCGTGCTGCGCGAGCTCGACGCGCCCAGCGGATTGAGCCACTGCGCGCGCCGCAGTGAGGAACTGATGCGCAGTTGCGCGCAGCTGCGCGGCCTCGACGAGGAAACCGGGGCACGCTGGGTCGACGTCGCCACGCAGAGCTGGACATTGCGTTACATCCCCTTCGAGGTGGCCGATCGGCTGCAGCAGTTCATCACCGCTGCCCCGTGCGCCTGGATCTTCACTTCGGCCACGCTCGCCGTGGGCGAGGATTTCAGCCACTTCGTTGCACGCATCGGCGCACAGCACGCGCGCGCCGTGCGCATCGAGAGCCCGTTCGACTACCGCCGCCAGGCGCTGCTCTACCTGCCGGAGGCCATTTCCGACCCCGCGGATCCCGATCACGCCCGCCACACCGTGGAGGCGGCGCTGCCGCTGCTCGAGACGAGCGGCGGGCGCGCGTTCCTGCTGTTCACCAGCCATCGTGCGCTGGGCGAAGCGAGCGAGTGGCTGCAACACAAGCTGGGGCAGCAATTGCCCTTTCCGGTGTTCACGCAGGGCGAAGCGCCGCGCGAGGTGTTGCTGCGACAGTTCCGCGAGCTCGGTAACGCCGTGTTGCTCGGGACGTCCAGCTTCTGGGAAGGCGTCGACGTGAAGGGCGATGCGCTATCGCTGGTGGTGATCGACAAGCTCCCCTTCGCCAGTCCCGACGATCCGGTCCTGAGTGCGCGGCTCGAGGAGATCCGCCGCCGCGGCGGAAACCCGTTCTACGAATACCAGTTGCCGCAGGCCGTGCTGGCGCTCAAGCAGGGCGTGGGCCGCCTGATCCGCGACGCCAACGATGCCGGCGTCATCATGCTGTGCGATCCCCGCCTGATGACGCGCGCGTACGGGCGGGTGTTCATCGACAGTCTTCCGCCGATGCCGGCCACCACCAACCTGCGTGAGGCGATTGCGTTTCTCGAGCACCACCTGGGGCGAGGATAGGATCACAGCGATGAAGATCCTGGCGCTCGACACCGCGACCGAAGCCTGCTCAGTGGCCCTGCTCCTGGGCGACACCATCCTCGCACGCTACGAAGAACCGAAACGGGGTCACGCCGAGCTGATTCTGCCGATGGTGGACGCGGTCCTTGCCGAGGGCGGAATTGAATTGCGCGCACTCGATTGTCTTGCCGTGGGACGCGGGCCGGGCGCTTTCACGGGTGTGCGCATAGCGGTCAGCGTGGCGCAGGGACTGGCTTTCGGCGTCGAGCGTCCGATCGTGCCGGTCTCGGATCTCGCGGCACTCGCGCAACGCGCGGTGCACACGCACGGCGCGCAGCGCGTGCTCGCGTGTCTCGACGCGCGATTGGGCGAGGTGTACTGGGCAGCGTTCGAGAAGCGTCCTGAAGGTCTCGTGGTCGCGATCACCGAGGAACGGGTTGGAGCTCCGGCATCGGTGACGGTGCCGGCGGGCAACGACTGGTTCGCCGTGGGCACCGGATGGGCGGCATACCCTGATCTCACAGCACAGTTGTCACGCATCGGCGCCGCCCCGATCGGCATCGACGGGAAGCTCCTGCCCCGCGCCCATGAGATCGCGCAACTCGCCGCGCGCGACTTCAAGGCCGGGCTCGCCGTGCCACCCGAGCAGGCGTTACCGATCTATGTCCGCGATTCAGTGGCCGTGACTTCACGCAAATCACAAACTTGAGCGTGCATGTAACAGAAATGTCATATTTCTGTCCTGTAATACGCGCGGCTTAAAGGAAGGCGCAGCGGACGATGCAGACCAAGCAGATCCTGATCGTCGAGGACGAAAAGCCGATCCGCGAGATGATCGCCTTCGGCTTGCGGCGCGCGGGCTTCGAAGTGCTGGAGGCCGAGGACTGCAAGGCAGCACGCGCCAGCATGGCCGACAAGCGCCCGGACCTGCTCCTGGTCGACTGGATGCTGCCGGACATGAGCGGCCTGGAGCTCACGCGCTCGCTCAAGCGCGACAAGGAAACGCGCGACGTGCCGGTGATCATGCTGACGGCGCGCGCCGATGAGCAGGACAAGGTCTCCGGTCTCGAGGGGGGCGCGGATGACTATGTCACCAAGCCCTTCTCGCCGCGCGAGCTGCTCGCGCGCATCAACGCGGTGTTGCGCCGGACGTTGCCGAACGGGACGGAAGAGCGCATCGCCATCGACGGGCTGGTGCTCGACGGCGCCAGTCATCGCGTCACGGTCGGCGAGCAGACGGTGGGTCTCGGCCCGACGGAGTATCGGCTGCTCAGCTTCTTCATGATGCATCCGGAGCGCGTGTACAGCCGCAATCAGTTGCTGGATCGCGTGTGGGGCGGTAACGTCTATGTCGAGGAACGCACGGTTGACGTTCACATCCGCCGGTTGCGCAAGGCACTCAGCGCTTTTGGATACGACAAGTACATCCAGACCGTGCGCGGCGCCGGTTACCGATTCTCCGAACGCGAGGCTTGACCCCTTCCCATGACCACCGGGTGGTCATTCGCGCTGGCTCGCCTGCTCGCATTGCTGGCCGTGGCGCTGGCGGGTGGACTCGTCTTCGGGCAGCCGCTGGTGTGGGTCATCGTCGCGCTGGCCGCCTACCTCTGCCTGCAACTCGTCAACCTCTTTCGCCTGGAGCGGTGGCTGAGGCTGCGCAACTTCATCGATCCGCCCGATATGGGTGGCGCCTGGGCCGACGTCGTGGCGCAAGTCGTGCGCCTGCACCGGCGCAAGCGCTTCCACAAGCAGCGCCTGATCCAGCTGTTTCGCGAGCTGCGCCGCTCCACCGCGGCCATGCCGGATGGCGTCATCGTGCTGAACGCAAGCCACGAAATCCTGTGGTTCAACCGCACGGCGAGCCGCCTGCTCGACCTGCGGCGCAAGGCTGACGTGGGCCTGCGCATCGATAACCTGATTCGCGCGCCCGACTTCGTGCACTACCTGCAGGGCGCCGACTTCAGCGAGCCCGTCTATGTCACGTGGCCGGCGGGGAGCGAGCTCAATCTCGCGATCCAGACGATCCCCTACGGCGGCGGGCAGCAGATGATGCTGGTCCGCGACGTCACGCGCCAGGCGAAGCTCGAGGCGATGCGCAAAGACTTCGTGGCAAATGCCTCGCACGAGTTGCGCTCGCCGCTCACCGTGATCAGCGGCTATCTCGACTCGATGGGCGAGGATGCGGCGGTGGACCCCGCATGGGCCGGCCCGGTCACGGAGATGCGCCGGCAGGCCGAGCGTATGAATGCGATCGTGCACGACCTGCTCGAGCTCTCGAAGCTCGAGTCGGCGGACAAGGAGGCGGGCGAGGAACTGATCGATGTCGCGGGAATGCTGGCGCTGCTGCGCAAGGACGCGTTGGCGCGGCCGGTTCGTCCACGCGACGTCACGCTCACGCTCGACAGCACCGCCAAGC
>DATFEQ010000022.1:0-18331 GCA_035250905.1 Steroidobacteraceae bacterium | reverse complement strand
TGGGAGCAGGCGCCTGCGCCCGCGGCGCGGCCGGTGTCTTCGCGGGAGCGGGGCTGGCCAGGGCCCGGATGCGGCGGATGACCTCGCGCGCGGAAGCCACGCGCCGGCCGGCGCCCACGGCATCGCGCATGTGGCTCAGCTCGTCGAGGCTTGCCTGCAGCACCTCGAAGGCGCGATCGTCGTTCGCGATCTTGCCGTCGTCGATCTGGATCACGAGCGTCTCGAGCTCGTGGCTGAGATGGCCCATGGCGCCGATGCCGGCCATGCGCGCACCGCCCTTGAGCGTGTGCAGCTGTCGCTTGAGCTCGAACGCGAGCTCCTTGTTGCCACGCTCGACTCGCCAGCCCTGCAGCGCGCGATCGGCGCTTTCCAGCAGCTCCGTGGCTTCCTCGCTGAAGATCGCGGCGACCTCGGCATCGAACTCCTGGCTGTCCTCGGCTTCGGCGATCTCGTCGACCATCGTTGCGGTCGGCGATGCCGCGGCCTCGGCCTGTGGCGGCGCGGTTTCGGCGCCACCCCGCTCCAGGAAGCGCTCGTCGAGGTCGTGATCGAGTGCCCGGATGCGCTCGATGAGGACAGCGTGCGACACGAAGAAGCCGCTCGACTCGTTGATGTGACCGATCACCTGGTCGATCGCGTCGATCGATTTCTTGAGCACGTCGATGCCGGCGGCGTCGAGCCCGACGCCGCTATCGAACACGCGCCGGATGTAGTGGTTGAGCGGTTCCGCGATGCGGATGCCATGGCGCGCATCCGCCATCTTCGAGCTGCCGCTCAGGGTGTGGCAGGCCCTGTAGATGCCTTCCGACACCTTCCAGGGCGGAGGCAGCGCGGCGTTTTTCCGCAGGAACTCACGAAGAGTCGCGAGATGACCCGCGGACTCGCGGCTGTAGATATCGTGTAGTACGGGGTCCATCGCCGGCGGGGCCGGCGTAGTAGGGCGCGGGCCCTCCCTGGGTGTTGACGCCGGGGCCTGCCGCGGCACGGAATCTGAGAATGCCTCGGCGCCGTGCGCGAGATCCTCGGGTGCGAGAGTCCCCGTGGCACCCCCCTGGTCGGGCTCGCGACCTTCCGCGTAGGCGAGCGAGCGCGACATGATGCCCGCGACGTCGAATTCGGAAGCCCGCCCGTTCTCGAGCTGCTCCACGAGCTGCGGCAGTGCACGCACCGCCTCGCGCAACACGGCCATCATCCCCGGCGTGCGAATCAGGGTCTTCGCGATGATGCGGTTCAGGAGATTCTCGACCGACCAGGAGAACTGGCCCAGGAGCATGGCGCCGACCATGCGGCCGCTGCCCTTGAGTGTGTGGAACGAGCGGCGGACGCTGACGAGCGCCTCGTTGTCGGCGGGGTTCTGATCCCAGAGCTGGAACTGGCGATTGATGGAGACCACCTCTTCCCGCGCTTCCTCGATGAAGAGCGCGAGGAATTCCGGGTCGAGCTTGCGCGTCTCGGAAGTGGCGAGCACCGGGTGCGAAGCGGCTGCCTGTCGCAAGGCCGCGGGATCCGTGGCGACTGTATCGACTTTTGCCGACGACGCCGGGTGTGCGGTATCGACCGCGATCGTGCGCGTGTGAATACCGGAGTCCGGCGGCAGGCCCGCGGGCACGACCGTGGTGTGCATCTCCTGCAGCGCCTTGAGACAGCCCTCGGCGTTGTCCAGCATGTACCAGGGGTCGCTGCGCCCGCTCTGTACCGTCTCCATGTAGTACTCGATGCTCACGATGGCATCGGCGAAGCGGTCGAGCCGATCCGGTGGCGGCCGGATGCCCGGTTGCAGCATGTCCTGCATCAGCTGCGCGATGCTCTCGACGATTTCCACGGCACGCGCCTTGCCGAGCATCAGCAGGCCCGCCGTAATGCCGCGCAGCAGCTGCGGGATCTGGTCGAGCCCCTGCGACTCCGTCGGCTTCTGCACCGAGAGCGTGATCGCATCCTTGATGCGCGCGAGGTTGACGATGCACTCGCGCATGACCGCGCCGGTGACCTGCCGAAAATCGGTGTCGGGCCCGGTCTCGACGTCGCTCTCCGGTTCGGACGTCGCGGACGGCGGCGCCGTCGGCAGGATGAGGCGCACCAGCTGATCGTCGAGACTGTCCTCGACGCTGATGAGGGTCGCCGCCATCTGCACCAGCGCGGAATCGCTGGTGGGCGTGCCCTGGGACAACATGCCCTGCAGCTGCTGGATCTCGTTCTGCACGCGCGTGCGCAAGCCGCCGAGGCCGAGCACTCCCAGCGTATCGCTGATCTTGCGCAGGAGCTCCAGTTGCGGGGCGAGCTCGTCCACCTGCGTGCCGCCCTTGCGCACGAAGATGTCGAGCACGTCCTTCACCTTCGAGAGGTCCTCCTTGATCGCGGCACCGACGGTGCGCATCAGCTTGACGCTGGGCGCTGACAGGCCCTCGCGCTCCTGCTCGACCGAATCGTCGACCGGCAGGAGCTCCCCCAGCTTGAAGGAGGCGCGCACTGCCATGACGCGTGCGCCCCGGCTGTTGGCGCGCGCCACGTAGTAGAGGAGGTTGTTCAGCAGGTCGAGCGGCGGGTTCTTGGCGTAGTGCGCCTCACCCTGCACGTACAGCCGCTTGATCTCGCGATCGGCGAGACCCATGAGCCGCTTGATCGTTGCGCCCTCGTGGAGTCCCTGCTCGCGCAGCGCCTCGAGCACGGCACCCACCGCCCACCAGAGCTGGAATACCGCCTGCGTAGTGGCGACCTGTTCGAGCTTCTCGGAGACCCGTCCCAGGATTTCCAGGTTCTGCGTGACGCGCTCGCCACGGATCCAGCCCAGCAGCCCCACCTGGAACCGCGCGCGCAGGCGGCGCGCCCATTGCACGACGGTGAGCGGCGCTTCGCCCGTCCGCGCCGGTAGCGGCGTGGCCTGCTGATCCGACTTGAGATTGAGGAGCAGGAGCGTCCCCTCGGACAGGAGCGAGCTGCCGCGCACCGCGCGCAGGTCGTTGAGGAGGGGCAGCAGCACCAGCGCCAGGTCGCGTCCGCCGCTCAGCACGCGCTCCAGGTACGCGGGCAGCTGCACCATGGCGCGCATCAGGGCGTCGAGTCCTTCCGCCTGGTTCTTGTCCGCGTTCACGGAGGCGGAGAGATAGCGCGTGACCTGCTCCATCTCCTCGGCGAGCAACGCCGCGCCGTACACCTCGACCAGCCGCAGCACGCCGTGCGCCTGGTGCAGGTGCTGGGCGCACTGATCGAGGAGTTTGGTGGTCTCGGGATGCTCGGCGAAGTTCTCGAGCGCAACCCGGGCTTCGTTGAGCGTGGTGCCGAGCTCCTTGCTCACGACGTGCAACGTTTGCGATGAGACTTCGGTCATCTCGTTACTGATCCTGGCGGTGGCGTTCAAGGCGTGCAAGCTGTGGTTGCGCCGTCAGGCGCTGGCACTCACTTTGCGCATTTTGCCCGAGTTCGCGGCATCGACCGGCGGACGAGGCGGCGTCGTCGGGGGCGTGGCGGGCTTGGCTGGCGCCGCATGGGTCAACGTCACGGGCGGTGTGTAGTTGGGCAGGCGGAAGCCGGCTACCGACTTGCGCAGCTGCGCGGACAACTCCGCCAGCTTGCCGATCGCCTGGGACGTGGCGCTGGTGCTGTCGGCGGTCTGGGAGCTGATTTCGCGCAACACCTGCATGTTGCGGGAGATATTGCCAGCCGTCGAGACCTGGCCGCGCGAGCTCGCCGAGATGTTCTGCACCAGGCTCGCGATCTGGTTCGACACGTGCTCGATCTCTTCCAGCGCCGCGCCGGCATTCTCGGCGAGGAGCGCTCCACCCACGACGTCCGTGGTGCTGCGCTCCATCGATACCACCGCCTCGTTGGTATCGGTCTGAATCGTCCGCACCAGCACTTCGATCTGCTTGGTGGCATTCGCGGCGCGCTCCGCGAGTCGCTGCACTTCGTCCGCCACCACCGCAAAGCCGCGCCCCGCCTCGCCCGCCATGGAGGCCTGGATGGAGGCGTTGAGCGCCAGGATGTTGGTCTGCTCCGCGATGTCGTTGATGAGCTCGACGATGTTGCCGATCTCCTGCGAGCTCTCGCCGAGGCGCTTGATGCGCTTCGAGGTCTCCTGGATGGTCTCGCGGATCGCGTTCATGCCGTCGATCGTGCGCCGCACCGCGTCGCCGCCCTTGTGCGCGACGTCGACCGAGTGACGGGCCACGTCCGAGGCGCGTTCGGCATTGCCCGAGACCTCTTCGGTGGACGCCGCCATGGCGCCGATCGACTCGGTGGCGGAGGCGATCTGCTTGGACTGCGCACCGCTCGCCTTGGCGAGATGCGCCGAGAGCGCCTGCGTCTGCTTGGCTGTGCCATCGAGCTGGATCGCCGAGTCGTTGATCGTGGTGACGAGCTCGCGCAGCGCCTCGATCGCGTAGTTGATCGAATCGGCGATCGCGCCGGTAATGTCCTCGGTCACGGTCGCCTGCACGGTGAGATCGCCGTCCGCCAGGCTGCTCAGCTCATCGAGGAGCCGCAGGATCGCCTCCTGGTTGCGTTCATTCTGCGTGGCGTGCGTTTCCGCCGCGCGGCGGATATTGGCCGAGGCGAAATAGATGGCCGCGGTCGCGAGCAACAGCAGCACCGCGACCCCGATCAGCGCGAGTGGCAGCGTGCGCGTCATCACGTCCGGGGCAGTCCCGCTCACCACCGGTCGCAGGTCGCCGCTCAGCGCCGCGAGCGCATCGGCGCTCGCCGACATCTCGCGCGCCGCGCCCTGCGCGGCGACCAGCGTCTGCGTGGCCGACACGGCCTCGCGCACGCGCTCGTTCAGTTGCCCGTAGAGCTCCTGCACCGCCTTGAGGCGTTGCTCGGCGTCCGCGCCGGTCAGGCGCGGAACGCCGAGCCCGCTGTCCTCACCGGCAAGACCCTTGAGTACCTGGCCCAGATAATCGGTGTTGTCCGCCACGCGTTGCGCGGTCGCGGGCGCATCGCCCACGCCGCCGGCGAGCGCCTCGAGGTCCTGCTGCACCCGCTGACCGTTCAGCTCGAAGCGCTCGAGGTGCCGCGCGAAACCCTCGAGCTCCTTGCCGAGCGCGCCCGAGAGATTGCCGAATTCCGCGAGCAGCTTGGGCACGAGCTCGCGACCCTCGGCCGCCGCTTTGGCGACGGTGAGCGTCGCCTCGCGACTGTCCAGTACCACGTCGGTCGCATCGCCGAGCTGCTGCCAGCGCTGATCGGCAGCGACGTTGACATCCGTCGTGGCGATCCCCGCCAACGCGGATTCGAGATCCTTGCGGCCCTTTTCCAGGGCGTCGAACGCATCCGCGTCGCCCCTGAGCGCGAGCTGCGCCTTGAGCGGCAGGCCCTGCGACAGTGCCGCGAGCCGGGTCGCCGCCGGCGAGCCGCTGATGGTGCCGGCGAACCGATCGCCGTAGAAAACGCCCGCCGCCGCCAGCAGCAGGCACAGTAGTGCGCCAACCATCAGCACCGGCAGCACGCGCAGCCCCTGAAGCTTGGGTATGGGAGTGTTGGCCATTGCAGTCATCCCCGATTCGCTCGGACCCCCCGGCCGCGTCCTAGGACGCGGCTTGCAAGAAACTCGGACTCTCGACCAGGTTGCGCAGGCTCAGCACCGGCCAGACTTCGCTCCCGCGCCGGAATGCTCCGGCGAGATAGCGATCCACGCGCACCACCGTGGGCGGAACTTCCGCGGAGAACTCCCGGTCCGCGAACCGCCTGAAACCGAGCACTTCGTCCACCAGCAGGCCCGCCGGCACCTCGCGGTGGTTCACCACCAGCACGCGCGCATTGCGGCCCGCCGACGTGGCGCCACTGCCGAGGTACTGACGCAGGTCGAGTATCGGCAGCAGTTGCCCCCGCACATTCGCCAGTCCCTTGACCCAACTGCGCGCGCCCGGGATACGCGTGATCGCATTCGGGAGCCCCAGCACTTCGCGCGTCTCTTCGCGCGCCACCAGGAACACTTCGCCCGACATGCGGAAGGCGACTCCCACCCATTCGCGGTCCGGGCCCGTGTCGCGGCCCTGCTCGGCGGCGCCGGCGCGGCTGCGTCGCTCGAGCTCCAGCAGCAGCTCAAACGGTCGGTCTCGTAAGGAGCGGAGCGCGGGAGGTGACTCCATATCAAGCGGCAAGAACTGCCTGCGCCTTCTCCACCAGTCGCTGCGGCGTCACCGGCTTCACCAGGTAGTCGACTGCGCCCTGGCGCAGGCCCCAGATGCGATCCGTCTCCTGGCCCTTGGTGGTCACCATGATGATCGGTATGGCGCGCGTCGCCGGATCGTTGGCGAGCGTGCGCGTCGCCTGGAATCCGTTGACGCCCGGCATCACGACATCCATGAAGATGAGATCAGGGTGCATCTCCTTTGCCTTGCGGATGCCCTCGGCACCGTTCTCGGCCGCCGCCGTCTGAAAGCCGTGACGTTCGAGGGCCTTCTGCATCACGTGAACCTCGGTGGGCGAGTCATCCACGATCAAGATCAGCGCCATCGCTTGGTCTCCAGTTCCCCCGGTCACTTGCCGACGTGAGTCTCTATCGCGTTCAAGAGCTCATCCTTGGTGAAGGGCTTGGTCAGGTAATGCTCCGAGCCCACGATGCGACCGCGCGCGCGATCGAACAGCCCGTCCTTGCTCGAGAGCATGATCACCGGAATCGATTTGAAAACCTTGTTGTGCTTGATGAGCGAGCAGGTCTGGTAGCCATCGAGTCGCGGCATCATGATGTCGACGAACACGATGTCCGGCTGATGATCAGCGATCTTCGACAGCGCATCGAAGCCGTCGATCGCCGTGAACACCTCGCAACCTTCCTTGCTGAGAAGGGTCTCGGCCGTGCGACGGATGGTCTTGCTGTCGTCTATGACCAGCACCTTGAGCCCGGTCAGCTTCGATTTGCCATCAACCACGAGCACTTTCTCCCTGCGCGCGGACGCAACGAGCACGCCTTTTAACATATCGGTTTCGCCTCCGCTAATGCGCACAGTTCACAATTTAGCGGCATGCGCGCAGCGTGACGCGGTTCACAACTAGTCCCAGCGGGCGGAGCCGCGCGACCGAGCCGTGAACTGGCCCGGGATTGCGCCCGGAAGTGTGGCAGTACCACGGCCGGGGTAGTATCCCGGCCTTCAGGGTATTGCCGAAGGGAAGCTGCTCGATGCCGGAACGCGTGCGCCTCGCGGTGGTGATGGACCCGATCGCTCACATCAAGCCCGCCAAGGACAGCACTTTGGCCATGCTGCTCGCCGCCCAGGCGCGCGGCTGGGAGCTGCTGTACCTCGAGCTCGCCGACATCTGGCTGCGGGACGGCGAAGCCTGGGGCCGGGCGGCGCCCCTGCAGGTGCGCAACGACCTCAAGGACTGGTACAGCCGCGGCGAGCCGCGCCTGGAGCGGCTGGGCGCCCTCGACGTCATCCTGATGCGCAAGGACCCGCCCTTCGACACCGAGTACGTCTACAGCACATATATATTGGAGCGCGCCGAGTCCGCTGGTGCGCTGGTGGTCAACCGCCCGCAGGGCCTGCGCGACATGAACGAGAAGGTGTTCACCGCGTGGTTCCCGGAGTGCTGCGCGCCCACCCTCATCACGCGCAGCATGGTGGACATGGCCGCCTTCCTCGCCGAGCACGGCAAGATCGTGGTGAAGCCGCTCCACGGCATGGGCGGCCGCTCGATCTTCGTGGTCGAGCGCGGCGACAAGAACACCAATGTCGTGTTCGAAACCCTGACCGATCATGGCGAGCGCTACGCGATCGCGCAGCGCTACCTGCCCGAGATCGCGACGCGCGGCGACGCCCGCGTGCTGTTGATCGATGGCGAGCCCGTGCCGTACGCGCTCGCACGCATCCCTTCTGACACCGACAATCGCGGCAATCTCGCGGCCGGGGCGCGCGGCGAGGGACGACCGCTGAGCGAGCGCGATCGCTGGCTCGCCGGCCGCATCGGCTCCGCGATGCGGGAGCGCGGCATGATGTTCGTGGGCCTCGACGTGATCGGCGACTATGTGACCGAGATCAACGTGACCAGCCCCACCGGCATCCGCGAGCTCGACAAGCAATTCAAGCTCGACATCGGCGCCCTGCTCATCGATGCGATCGCTCGCCGGATTGCAGCGCGCGCCTCACGGTGACAGGCGATCCTGAGACGGACATGGAACTCGTGCAGGGCAAGGAGGGAGTCGCGCCGGTCAAGGACCGGCTCATGACGACGCTGTTCTTGGCAGGCCTGTTTCACGGCATCGTGATCCTGGGCGTGTCCTTCGGCGTGCGCTCGCTTTCGAACGCCGATTCGTTGCCGACGCTCGAAGTGCTCCTGGTCAGCACCGGGATGCCCGAGTCCCCCACCAACCCCGACGCCGACTATCTTGCCCAGCGCACCCAGCTGGGTGCCGGCAACACGGCCGAGTCGCGTCGTGCCGAGAGCCCGCAATCGTCACTCTTCCCGATCGACAACCTCGGAATCCCGCAGGGCCAGGCGCTCAACAGCCAGCAGGCCGGGCTCGAGCGCTCGAGCCCGGAGGTCCTCGCCTCGAGCGGCCAGGCGCCGCTGGCCGTGCATTTCGCCGATGCGACGGAGGAGAACACCGGTCCCCAGCAGACCGCCCTCCTCATGCGCGCGGGCCCGGTTTCGCCCGTACCCTCCACCGACGACAGCGAGCAGCTCGTTCTCAAGGGACAGAGCGAGCGGGAGCTCGTGGTCACGCCCAACACACGTGAGTCGGACGTAGCCGTGTATCTCGATGCCTGGAAACGCAAGGTCGAGCGCGTCGGCACGCTCAACTTCCCTCTGGAAGCCCGCCGCAGCGGGCTCTCCGGGAGCCCGGTGCTCGAAGTGGCCGTGCGCGCGAACGGGGTCATGGAGGACATCGTGGTCCGCCGCAGCAGCGGCCACGCCGAGCTCGACCAGGCGGCTCTCGCGATCCTGAAGCTCTCGAGCCCGTTCGATCCGTTCCCGCGCGAGCTCAACGAGCGCCACGACGTGTTGCGCTTTGCCTACGAGTGGCAGTTCATCGCCGGGGAGCTGGTGCAATCGACCGTGCGGACGACCGCTACACCGTAACTGTCGCCGCGCGACGGCTTGAGCCTCACCTCGGCACGCCCGATACTTGCGCCATGGCGACGCCCGAGTTCCTGACCAACCAGCTGCTCATCGCCATGCCCGCCATGACGGATCCGAACTTTTCGCAGACGGTGACGCTCATCTGCGAGCACAGCGCCAAGGGCGCGCTCGGGCTGGTGTTGAATCGTCCCTTGCCGATGAAGCTGAGCGACGTGTTCGAACAGCTGTCGCTCGACGCCGCGGACGCGCGCATCGGCGAGCAGCCGGTCTTGCGCGGCGGTCCCGTGCAGACCGACCGTGGCTTCGTCGTGCACCGCCTCGGCGGACAGTGGGATTCGACGCTCAAGGTGTCGGAGCAGATCCAGGTCACGACCTCGCGCGACATCCTGGCCGCGATGGCGCGCGGCGAGGGGCCGCCCGATGCCTTCATCGCGCTCGGCTATGCCGGTTGGGATGCCGGCCAGCTCGAACAGGAGATGCTCGCCAACGCCTGGCTCAGCGCACCGGCGGACGAGCGGGTGATCTTCGACCTGCCCTACGAGGAGCGCTGGCAAGCTGCGGGCAGGCTCCTGGGCATCGAGCTCACGCGCATTTCCACCGTCGCCGGACATGCCTGACCCGGCCGCCCATTGGACAGCGCTGGCCTTCGACTACGGCCACAAGAGAATTGGCGTGGCAGCGGGCGATTCCGTCACGCGGCGCGCGACCCCGGTCACGACCCTGAAGGTTGGCTCCTCCGGCATCGACTGGTCCGCGATCGAACAGGTCGTGAACGAATGGCAGCCCGCTGTGCTGATCGTGGGCGTTCCTCTCAATGCCGATGGCTCGCCGGGCGAACTGGCGCGCAGCGCGCAGCGCTTCGCGCGCGGGCTCAAGCGGTACGGAGTGGCCATCGACCTGATCGATGAGCGCTTTTCGTCGCTCGAAGCGGCGCAACACCTCAAGACCGCCCGGGCGAGCGGCCAACGCAAGCGGCGCGTACGGCGCACGGACGTCGATGCCGCCGCCGCCTGCGTGATCCTGGAACGCTGGTTCGAGCGTTCTCCCGCCGAACGAGCGCCCCCGGTGAGAGCCACATGACTTCGGCCGACAACACCAGCGAGCCCGTCCGGCAACTCGATGCCGAGGGGAGGCTGCGTCACCTGATCACGCTCGAGGGCCTGCCCCGACCCCTGCTCGAGCGCCTGCTCACCCGCGCACAGCACTTCATCCGCCCGCTGGGGGCGCCGCCCGCGCGCTCCTCGACCCTGGCGGGCGTGACTGTGGCCAACCTGTTTGGCGAACCGAGCACGCGCACGCGGGGTTCGTTCGAACTGGCGGCCCATCGCCTGGGCGCCGATGTGGTCAACCTCGAGGTCCACCTGTCCTCGCGCTCCAAGGGAGAGACGATCCTCGACACGGTGTTCACGCTGCAGGCCATGCAGATCGACGTCCTGGTGATGCGTGAAGCCGAGTCCGGAGTGCCGGGACACGTGGCCCGACACGTAGCGCCGCACGTCAGTGTGTTGAGCGCCGGGGAATCACACCTGTCCCATCCGACGCAGGGACTGCTGGACGCGCTCACCATTCGTCAGCGCAAGGGGCGCTTCGAAAAACTCACGATCGCCATCGTGGGCGACATCGCACACTCGCGTGTGGCACGTTCGGCGGCGCAGGCGTTCACGACGCTCGGCGCCGGCTCACTCAGGCTGGTTGCTCCTGCGGAGCTGATGCCAGGCCCGCACGAGTTCCCGGGCTGTCAGCGCGTGCAGTCTCTCGAGGAGGGTATCCGCGGCGCGGATGTCGTCATGATGTTGCGCATCCAGAGGGAACGCATGACCGAAGGCGCCGTGCCTGACGGGCCGAGCTACTTTCGCGAGTTCGGACTCACGCCGCAACGCCTGCGCCTCGCGAAGGCGGATGCGATCGTGATGCACCCGGGGCCCATGAATCGCGGTGTCGAAATCGATCCGCAGGTGGCCGATGGGTCGCAGTCTGTGATCCAGCAGCAGGTTACCAACGGCGTGGCGGTGCGCATGGCGGTGCTCGAGGCGGTCACGGAAGGCTTGCGCCGCGACTGGAACCGGGCGTGACACACCCTGCTTCCCGCGGCACCCTCTTCGTCGAAGAGGCCGTCGTACTCGAACAAACGAGTCATCCCGGCGAGCAGTTCATCCTCCGGCTCGCCGCGCCCAAGTGCGCAGCGAGCGCCGTCGCCGGCAGCTTCGTGCATCTCACCTGCGATCCGTCGGTGCCCATGCGCCGACCGCTATCCATCATGCGCGCGAACGCGCACGAGGGCTGGGTCGAGGTGCTGTACAAGGTGGTGGGCGTCGGCTTGCGGCACCTGGCCACGCGCCGCAAGGGCGACACCGTGAGCACGCTGGGGCCGATCGGCAAGGGCTTCACCCCGCACGGCGAGCGACCGCGCGCATTGCTCGTCGGCGGCGGAGTCGGTATTCCGCCCATGATCTTCCTGGCCGAGACACTGACCTCGCAGGCAGGGTGGCGTCCCCTGGTGTTGATGGGTTCCGAGATCCCCTTCCCCTTCCGCGCCCGGCCCTCCACGATCCTGGTGCCCGGTGTCCCCGAAGGTGTGATTGCGGCAATGCCGCTGCTCGAGGACTGGAGCGTGCCCAGCCGGCTGGCGAGCTTCGCGGATTTCCCGGGGTGCTTTCACGGCTACGTGACGTCGCTCGCCTCCACGTGGCTCGAGTCGCTCGGTCCCGCCGAGCTCGCACAGGTCGAGATGTATGCCTGCGGACCAACCGCCATGCTCAAGGCCGCCGCCGCCGTTGCGCGCCGCTTCCAGATCCCCTGCCAGGTGTCGCTCGAGGAATTCATGGCGTGCGCAGTCGGCGGCTGCGCCGGCTGCACGGTGCAGGTGCAAACCGGGTCCGGGCCGGCGATGAAGCGGGTGTGCGTGGACGGGCCCGTGTTCGACGCGGCGACGGTGTTCTAGAAGCGGAACGTCACGCCAGCCTGCGGGCCCTGGATGAGGACGTCGTAGATGAAACCGTCGTCATCGTAGTCGATGTCGATGGCGCGATAACCGACCTGCGCCGAAGCACGCTCGGAGAACCGCCAATCGAAGAGCGCTTCGAGTTGCCAGGCGAGATCGGAGCCCACGCCAAAGCCGCCGATATCGGCCCGGCCACGGAAGCTCCACTTCTCGCCGAGCGGCGCGCGAAAGTTCGCGCCGATGAACGGGTCGAACCAATCCTTGCTGCCCGAGGCCTCAACGCCGAGCGGGCCGAAAGTGCGGATGTCGAGGCTCACATCCATGTAGCGCACGCCCACGATCGACTCGAAGTAGTCGTTGTACTTGAAGCCCGCGGCCAACTCGACCGCAGTCTGATCGACGTCGACATCGAAGGGTACGGCGAAGTCTGGCGGGCCGCCTGACACCCCGAGACCCATGTAGATCACGTCGAGATTGATGCTCCAGGGATCGCGGATGGCGCGAACCCGGCCCATCGCGCCAAATTCCAGGTTCTCCAGGATGTCGTCGAACCCGATGTCGACGTCGACAAGGAGCGGCGGAACACCGGTCAGGCCATCCATCGACGCCCCGAGCATGTAGAGCGTGGTCTCCCATTTCCAATCGCCCGCGTCCGGGGACGCCTCGGGCGCCGCCTCCTGCGCCAAAGCCGTCGGACCCACGGCCAGCCCCGCCGCCAGAGTCATCCACAGGACTGCTTTCATCATCGGCCCCCTTCGATCGCATGCATGACTCGCGTCCGCGCGGCTCCATTGTGAATGAGCGGGCGAAGGTCTGTCTTTAGGCAGTACGTACGTTGCGGAAGCGGGGGTACGCTGGTACCGGCTCAAACCGCTCATTCACGGAGGAATCACGATGAGCTCGGGACTGACACGGCGATCCTTTCTGACCGCTGCCGCGGGCGTGGTGGCGGCAAGTGCCACCACGGCACGTGGCGAGGTCGCGACGCCAGCGTCCGCGGCCCGCTTCGATCGGGACCGGTTCATCGAGGACGTCAAGCGCGCGGCGGGCGAAAGCGACAGCCAGCGTGCTGTGCGGGAGGTGCTCGAACGCACCGTCTCCGACCCGGGATCCATCCTCAAGGGCCTCGGTGAGCCGAGCGCGGTGGGCATCCAGACGATCTACCGGGCGCCGGACCTCACGATCCTGAACGTGATCTGGGCGCCGATGATGGTGCTGCTGCCGCACAACCACAACATGTGGGCCACGATCGGCATCTACAGCGGGCGCGAAGACAACATCGTGTGGGAGCGCAAGGATGAGGACGTCATCGAGGCCTCGCGCGCGGCTTCGCTCTCGGAGAAGGAGGTCTTCAACCTGTCAGTCGATGCGATCCACTCCGTCACCAACCCCATCCCGCGGATGACGGGCGCCATCCACATATATGGCGGCGATTTCTTCGCGGTGCCGCGCAGCGAATGGGATTCCGAGTCGCTGCACGAGAGGCCGATGGACCTCCAGGCGCTGCAGAAGCGCTTCCAGGAGGCGAACGAGCGGTTCAAGGCGCAGCCGTAGGCGAGACGTCTCAGCCGAAATTGATCTTCGCTTCGAGGTTGGTGCGCGAGTCGGCGTTCGCGAGCGCTTCCTCGAGCTCGATCTTGCCCTTCTTGAAGAGCTGGTGGAGCGACGCATCGAAGCCCTGCATACCGGGCTCGGTGGTGGTGCGCACCGCCTCCTTGGCGCCCACCACGTCACCGCGCTTGATGAGCTCGGAGATGTGCGGGGTGTTGAGCATGACCTCGACCGCCGCGACCCGCTTGCCGTCGCGCGTGCGCACCAGGCGCTGCGAAATGATGGCGCGCAGGTACTGCGACAGGTCGAGGAAAATCTGGTTGTGCTGATCGCGCGGGAACATGTTGATGATGCGATCGAGCGTCTCGGAGCTGTTGTTCGCGTGCAGCGTGGCGATGCACAGGTGGCCGGTGCCCGCCAGCGTGATGGCGGCTTCCATGGTCTCGCGATCGCGGATCTCGCCGATCAGGATGACGTCCGGCGCGGCGCGCATCGCGCCGCGCAGTGCGCGCGCGTAGGACTTGGTGTCGAGTCCGATCTCGCGCTGGTTGATGATCGATTTCTTGTTGGTGTGCAGGTACTCGATCGGGTCCTCGATCGTCACGATGTGGTCGGAGGAGGTCTCGTTGCGGTAGTTGATGATTGCCGCGAGCGTGGTGGACTTGCCCGAGCCCGCCGCGCCCACCATGAGCATCAGCCCGCGCTTGAGCATCACCAGTTCCTTGAGGATGTCGGGCAGCCCCAGCTGCTCGAGCCGCGGCATGTCGGCGGTGATGTAGCGCAGCACCATGGCGGGATAGCCGCGCTGATGGAACACGTTGACGCGGAAACGCCCGAGCCCGGGCTCCGAGATCGCGAAGTCGATCTCGAGCTCCTCGTTGAAGTACTCGACCTGCTCCGGCGTCATGAGCCCGTAGGCGGCCTGACGCACCGTCTCGGGGCTCAGGATCTGCTTGTTGACCGGAAAGATCTGCCCCTCGATCTTGATCTTGACCGGCGCGTTCGAGGTAAAGAACAGATCCGAGGCCTTCTTCTCCACCATCAGCTGGAACAGCGGCTTGGTGTTGAGCGTCGGCTGTCCGGCGGCATCGGTGGTCGTCTCTGGCATGCTGGCACCCTTCGACATCAGAACACCTTGCCTTCCGTTTCCTCGACGATGCGCAGCGACTGCGCGCCCTCCGCTTCCGCCTTCATCTCGCGCTTGCTCTCGAGCTTGATGCGCAGCCGCAGCTCGTTCTTCGAGTCCGCATTGCGCAACGCGTCTTCATAGGAAATGAAGCCGGTCTCGTAGAGCTCGAACAGCGCCTGGTCGAAGGTCTTCATGCCGAGGCGATTCGAGCGCGACATCACGTCCTTGATCTGAACCACTTCGCCCTTGAAGATCAAGTCCTGAATCAGCGGCGAATTGAGCATGATCTCCATCGCCGCGATACGACCCGTGCCGGTCTCGCGCGGAATCAGGCGCTGCGAAATCATGGCGCGGATGTTGAGCGACAGATCCATCAGCAGCTGTTCGCGCCGTTCGTCGGGGAAGAAGTTGATGATGCGGTCGAGCGCCTGGTTGGAGCTGTTGGCGTGCAGCGTCGAGAGCACCAGGTGGCCGGTCTCGGCGAACTGGATGCCGTGCTCCATGGTGTCGCGATCGCGGATCTCACCGATCAGGATGACGTCGGGCGCCTGGCGCAACGTGTTCTTGAGCGCCATGTGCCAGGACTCGGTGTCCACACCGACTTCGCGATGCGTGATCACGCATCCCTGGTGCGGATGGATGTACTCGACCGGGTCTTCGATGGTGACGATGTGGCCGCGCGTCTTTTCGTTGCGGTGACCGACCATCGCGGCGAGCGTGGTCGACTTGCCCGAGCCGGTACCGCCCACGATGATCACCAGGCCGCGCTTCGAGAGCACCACCTCGCGCAGGATCGGCGGCAGGTCGAGCTCTTCGAAGGTCGGGATCTTGGCGTTGATGGTACGCAGCACCGCGCCGATCAGGCCCTGCTGCACGAAGGCGCTCACGCGGAAGCGCCCGATGCCGGGCGGTGCGATCGCGAAGTTGCACTCCTTGGTCGAGTCGAACTCGCGCGTCTGCTTGTCGTTCATGATGGCGCGCACCAGCGTCGCGCTCTGTTCGGGCGTGAGCGCGCGCTCGCTCTGCGGCCGGATCTCGCCGTCGATCTTGATCGCCGGCGGAAAGCCCGAGGTGATGAAGAGGTCCGAGCCCTTCTTGTCGACCATGCGTTTCAGCAGGTCCTGCATCAGCTTGATGGCTTGATCGCGTTCCATGGTTACCTACCGCGTCCGGGGGCCGGGCGCCGGAACTAGATGCTGTCCTTGTGCTGTGCCTTGTAGCGCGCCTCTTCCTTGCTGACGACGCCCTTGGTGGTGAGCTCGGTCAGGCACTGATCAAGTGTCTGCATGCCCTGCGCCTGGCCGGTCTGGATCGAAGAATACATCTGCGCGATCTTGCCCTCGCGGATCAGGTTCCTGATCGCCGGCGTGCCGATCATGATCTCGTGCGCGGCGATGCGTCCGCCGCCGACGCGCTTCAGTAGCGTTTGCGAAATCACGGCGCGCAGCGACTCCGACAGCATCGCCCGCACCATCTCTTTCTCCGCGGCGGGGAACACGTCCACGATGCGGTCGATGGTCTTGGCGGCGGAGCTGGTGTGCAGCGTGCCGAATACCAGGTGGCCGGTTTCCGCGGCGGTGAGCGCCAGGCGGATGGTCTCGAGGTCGCGCATTTCACCGACCAGGATCACGTCCGGGTCTTCGCGCAGGGCGGAACGCAGCGCCTCGCTGAATCCGAGCGTGTCGCGATGCACTTCGCGCTGGTTGATGAGGCAGCGCTTGCTCTCGTGCACGAACTCGATCGGATCCTCGATGGTGATGATGTGATCCGGCCGGTTGTCGTTGCAGTGATTGACCATGCCCGCGAGCGTGGTCGACTTGCCGGATCCCGTCGGACCCGTCACCAGCACCAGGCCGCGCGGCAGCATGCACAGATCCTTGAAGATCTTCGGCGCTGCGAGGTCATCGAGCGTGAGGATCTGCGAGGGAATGTTGCGGAACACCGCGCCGGCGCCGCGGTTCTGGTTGAAGGCGTTGACGCGGAAGCGCGCGAGCTTCGGAATCTCGAACGAAAAGTCGGTCTCGAAGAACTCTTCGTAAGCCTTCCGTTGCTTGTCATTCATGATGTCGTACACCATGCTGTGCACTTCCTTGTGCGTCAGCGCCGGCATGTTGATCCGCTTCATGTCGCCGTCCACCCGGATCATGGGCGGCACGCCCGCGGACAGGTGCAGATCCGAAGCGTTGTTCTTGACGGCGAACGCCAGCAATTGCGCGATGTCGACGGCCATTCGGCCTCCTTGAGGGCAACGGGCTTCGGGCCACCTACCCGCGGGTTACACCGGGCGGATATGGGCCCAAAAAAGCGACGTGAGTATAGCGGAGCCTGAATGCAGCCAATATGTTAATTGTTCCGCAGAATTGGGCCGAAAACCTCTTTCGCGTGCGCTCGCACATGAACAACGCTGCCCGTGCCGCGGGGCGCGATCCGACCCAGATCACAATCGTCGCAGTGAGCAAGGCGCAACCCCTGGAGGCGATCCGCGCCGTGCGCGCGCTTGACGTCATGGATTTCGGCGAGAACTACCCGCAGGAGGCAATGCGCAAGATCGACGCGCTCGACGACGCCGCGGTGCGCTGGCACTTCATCGGGCACCTCCAGGCGAACAAGACGAAGCTCATCGCGGAGCGCTTCGCGTGGGTGCACAGCATCGATCGTCTGCAGATCGCGCGACGGCTGAGCGCGCAGCGCCCCTTCCACGCGCCGCCGCTCAACGTGTGCCTGCAGGTGAAGCTCGCGGATGAGCCGAGCAAGGCGGGTGTCGCGCCGTCGCAGGTCGAGGCGCTGGCAGACGAGGTCGCCGCGTTGGATCGACTCAAGCTGCGGGGACTCATGTGCGTGCCGCCGGCGACCGAAGACGTTGCGCAGCAACGCCGCTGGTTCGCCGAGCTGCGAGACCTGCAAGCTGCGCTCAATCGGCACGGGCACGCGCTGGACGTGCTGTCCATGGGCATGAGCGGCGACTACGTGGCCGCCGTGCAGGAAGGGGCGACTCACCTGAGAATCGGTACCGCGATATTCGGCGAGCGCCCGACGACCCCCGAGGACAACTAGAGAAATCCCAGATGCACACACCGCGAATTGCAATCGTTGGCGCGGGCCACATGGCGCGCGGCCTGATCGGCGGATTGATTCACAGTGGCGTGGAACGCGCGCGCCTCGCCGTCGCCGACGTGGTACCCGCCGCGCTCGAAGGCGTGCGCGCCCAATTCGGCGTCGCGGTGCATGCCGTCAACGCCGACGCCGCGCGTGCCGCCGAGATCGTGCTGCTCGCGGTCAGGCCTCCGGACGTGAAGGGCGTGCTGCTCGGGTTGCAGCCCGTGATCGCACGGCAGCGCCCGCTCGTCATATCCGTGGCAGCCGGCGTGCGCATCGCCGCGATTCGCGCATGGCTGGGCGGGCACGAACGCGTGGTGCGTTGCATGCCGAACGGCCCGGCGCTGATCGGGTGTGGTGTGACCGCGCTCTACGCCGAATCGCAGGTCGCCGAAGCCGATCGCACGTTGTCGCAGGACTTGCTGGGCACGGTGGGCGCCACCGTGTGGCTCGCGCAGGAGGCGCAGATGGACGCGGTCACGGCGGTCTCGGGCAGCGGCCCGGCCTATTTCTACCTGCTCATCGAGGCGCTCGAGGCGGCGGCGCGCGAGTGCGGTCTGCCGCCAGAGATCGCGCGCACCCTGAGCATCGAGACAGCG
>DATFEQ010000091.1:0-26674 GCA_035250905.1 Steroidobacteraceae bacterium | reverse complement strand
GCATCGCCCGGCACGCGGATCGAGACGTTGCTCGCGCCCCCGGCAGCGGATGAATTCGCGTTCGCGCTCACGCCACGTGCGTTCGAGTTTCCGCGCGATCACGGCCCGCACCCGGAGTTTCGACACGAGTGGTGGTACCTGACCGGGCATCTCGACTCCGCCGGCGGCGAGCGCTTCGGATTCGAGCTGACCTTCTTTCGTTATGCGCTGGGCGCGCGCCCGGAAGCCGCGCCCGATTCCTCGGCGTGGCGAGCGCGCCAGGTGTACGTGGCACACTTCGCGATCACGGACGTGCCGCAGGGAGCTTTTCATTACGCGGAGCGCCGCGAGCGCGAAGCCTTGCAGCTGGCCGGCACCCAGGCCGCGCCGCTGCGCGTGTGGTTGCGGGACTGGTCGCTCGAGTCGGACGGATCGCAGTGGCGACTCTCGGCTGGCGACGCGGCGTATGCGCTGCGGCTCGCACTGACACCCGCGATGACGCCCGTTCTCAATGGTGAGGCAGGCCTCAGTCGCAAGTCGGCCGATCGCGGCGCCGCGAGCTATTACTACTCGATCCCGTTGCTCGAGGCGCGCGGCGAGCTGGTGCGCGGCACGCAACGCCTGGAAGTTCGCGGCACGGCCTGGCTCGATCGCGAATGGGGGAGCGGTGCGCTCGCGCGCGACCAGGAGGGCTGGGATTGGTTCGCATTGCAGCTCGAAGACGGCAGCGCGCTCATGTTCTACGCGCTGCGCAGGCGTGGCGGCGCGCGCGACCCCTTCAGCGCCGGCACGTGGGTCGATGCGGGCGGCGCGACGCAGGCCCTCGCGAGCGCCGAGGTCGAGATCGAGGTGCTCGATCGCTGGGAGAGTCCGCGTGGCGGAACCTATCCCTCTCGCTGGCGGTTGCGTGTACCGCGGCTCGAGCTCGACCTGCAGCTCGTGCCGGTGCTCGCGGACCAGGAGCTCGGCACGACGCCGTACTATTGGGAAGGTGCCGCCGACGTGAACGGCGAGCGCGCGGGGCAACGGGTCAAGGGCCGGGGTTACGTCGAGCTCACCGGTTATGCACAATCACGGTAGTCGCTACAAGACAGGGGGAACCGTCATGCGCCTGGTACTGGTTTCGATGTCGCTGGGAATTTTGGCTCTGCTCAGCGCCGGCTGCGAGAAGAAGGGTGCCGCCGAGCGCGTCGGGGAAGAAATCGACGCAGCCATGGAGCAGGTGAAGGAAGGGATGGAGGAAGCGCAGGACGAAATGCAGAAGGCCGCCAAGGAAGTGGACAAGGAAATGAAACAGGCGGGCGAGGTAATCCAGGAAGCCGGCGAAGAGGCGCAGGAGGCGCTCAAGGGCGACTGACCTCGAGGGTTTTAGCGCGCCGCGGCGCTTTTGTCTTGCCGTTCGCTCGTGGCGTGCAGGCGGGTCATGAGCTCGGCGATATCGCCGGGACTGACTGGCTTGGTGAAGTGCTGGTTGAAGCCCGCGTCGATCGCCCGACGCTTGTCGTGTTCCTGGCCCCAGCCTGTCAGAGCGACCAGCACCATATCCTTGCCCCAGCGTTGCGCGCGAATGCGCCGCGCCAGCTCATACCCGTTGAGCCCCGGCATTCCGATGTCGAGCAGGGCCACGTCCGGTCGAAACACCGCGGCTACCTCCTCGGCCTGCAGTCCATCGCACACGGTGCGAACGTCGTTCCCCATCAGGCGCAACATCATGCCCATGCTCTCGGCGGCGTCGATGTTGTCATCGGCCACCAGGACACGAAATTTCACCGGCAGCCCGGGTCCGGCTGCGTCTTCGCGCGGTGCGGCGACGGCGGTCAACACCGGGACGATCGGCATGCGAATGCTGAACTCGGAACCCTGGCCCGGCCCTTCGCTGCGGGCCTCGAGGCTGCCGCCGTGCAGTTCCACCAGCTGCTTGGCGAGCGTCAGGCCGATACCGAGGCCGCCTCGCGACTTTTCCAGGGATTCTTCGACCTGCGTAAACATCTCGAAGATCGTGGACAGCGCCTCGGCCGGAATGCCGATGCCCTGATCGCGCACGGTCACGACGGCTTCACGGTCGCTGCGCGTAGCCGTGAGCCAGATGTGACCGCCGCGCTCCATGTACTTCGCGGCATTGTTGAGCAAGTTCGACAACACTTGCGCCAGCCGCACCGGGTCGGCATCGAGGTGAATCGGCTGCGCCGGCAGCGACACGGTCAGCTCGTGCCCGGCGATCTCGATCAGCGGCCAGGTCGTATCGACGGCCTGCTTGACGATGCTCGCGAGTTCCACGCGCTCCTTGCGCAGCTCGAGCTTGCCGCGCGTGATCCGCCCCACGTCGAGCAGATCGTCCACGAGGCGCACTAGCTGGCCGAACTGGCGCTCCATGATCGTGCGCGCCTGTTCCGCCGTGGGTGGATCGCCCGCCTTCAGGCGCATGATGTGCAGCGCATTGCTGATGGGGGCGAGCGGGTTGCGCAGCTCGTGCGCCAACGTCGCCAGGAATTCGTCCTTGCGACGGTCGGCGTGCTGCAGCGCCTCCTGCATTTCCTTCTGCTCGTGAATGTCCATCGTCACGCCAAACCACGACACGATCGTTCCGCTCGCGTCCCGGAACGGCACGGCGCGCGACACGAACCAGCGGTAGGCCCCGTCGTGACGGCGGCTGCGTCCTTCGACTTCGAAGTCAGTCCCGTCCCGCAGGTGCTGCCGCCATTTCTCCAGGACGCGCTCGCGATCCTCGGGATGCAGCAGGAAGCCCGGCGCGCCGCGCACTCGCTCCTCTTCACTGACGCCGAAGTAGTCGTAACCGCGACGATTGATGTACGTGACGGTGCCATCCGCAGCTGTCGTCCAGACGATCGACGGAATCGTCTCCGACAGGAAGCGAAAGCGCTCTTCGCTTTCGCGCAGCCTGTCGGCAGCGCGCTTGCGCTCCGTGATGTCCCGCGCGACCTTCGAGGCCCCGATGATGTTGCCCGTCTCATCGCGGATCGGCGAGACCGTCAGCGAGATATCGATCAGGCGGCCGCTCTTGTGGCGACGCACGGTCTCGTAGTGTTCGATGCGCTCGCCGCGGGCCAGGCGTTGCAGAATGTCGCGCTCCTCGTCCAACCTGTCCGTGGGAATGATCATCGTGATGGACCGGCCGATCACTTCGTCGGCCGCGTATCCGAAAAGCTTCTCAGCGCCGGCGTTCCAGGAGGTGATCACGCCCTCCGGGGTCTTGCTGACGATGGCGTCCGCGGACGAGGCCACGACCGACGCGAGCAGCGCCTGCGGACGCATCTGGTCGCGCAGCAGATACTGGCGATACCGGGCCCGCAGCGCGCTGCGCAATGCGCTGATGAGCGTGTTGACGCGAACCGGGCGCTCGAGGATTGTGACGTTGCCGAGGAGCTCCATCCCCCACGCGGCGGTGCGCGAGTCAGCGCCCGCGGAGGCCACCAGCAGGATCGGCGGATCGGACCAGGCGGGCTCACGCTGCAGGGCCTCGACCAAATCCGGCGCGTCCTCACGCGCGATGGTCTCCTCGGTCAGCAGGATGGCGCCCGCGCCGCTCGCGAGTTCCTGGATCAGCTCCGCCAGGTCCGCGCAAATGCACGAGCTCAGGCCCCCTTCCGCCAGGATGGACTGGGTCAGCGCCGCATCCGCCGCGGTCGGCGCGAGCACCAGCACGCGCTCGGGATCAGGCGTCGACACGATGTCCTGCGCCATCGCCGGGGATCTTGCCGATGAGTTGCGGCGTGCCCGTGAGGACGCCCTGGAAGTTGCGCAGCGGCTCGCCCACGCTGATGCCGTGATCGAACCGCAGCTCGCGAATGGTGCGCTCGTGCCGGCCGGTGCGCTTCTTGATCACGGAGATCGCCTGGCGGATCTCTCCGGCCGCCTCGAAATAGCGCAGCAGCATCACCGTGTCGGCCAGGTAGCTCGCATCCACGGGAGCCGTCGAGTCGCGGGCGACGATGCCGTGCTGGGTCATGAGGATGAGCGTGGTGACGCCTCGCTGACCGAGGTAGGCGAGCAGCTCGTGCAGGTGCAAGGTGAGGAACTGCTCGCTCGGCATCGCGTTGAGGTAGCCGTTCAGGCTGTCGATCACGATGAGCCGGCTGCCCGCTTCCGCCGCCTCGCGGACGGAGTGGGCGAACTCGCCGGGTGACAGCTCGGCAGGATCGACCTGCCGTACGGTCATGCGCCCATCCTCGATCAGCCCATCGAGCTTCATTCCGAGGCCGGCGGAACGCTCCAGCAGGGTCGCGATGGATTCATCGAACGCGAACATCGTGGGGCGTTCGCCACGCTCGGCCGCAGCCCTGGCGAACAAAGTCGCGAGCGACGACTTGCCGGTTCCGGCGGCTCCCATGACCAGCGTGCTCGTGCCGCGCGCGAGGCCTCCGCCCAGTAGCGAGTCGAGGGAATCGAGGCCGCTGCGCAGCGTATCGCGCACGTGAGCGCCGCGATGCTCGGCGGCCACCAGCCGCGGGAACACCACCACGCCGCCGCGACGGATCACGAAGTCGTGATAGCCCTCGCGGAATGCGCGGCCGCGAAGTTTGCCGACCTGCAGCCGGCGCCGCATCGTGCCGTATTCCGGGATGACCCGCTCGAGCGTGATGACGCCTTGCACCAGGCTGTGCAGGTGCACGTCCTGTTCCGCGCCCATCTGGTCATCGGTGAACAGCACCGCGCTGCCCTGGCGCGCGAAGTAACGCTTGAGCGCGAGGATCTGGCGCCGATAACGCAGCGGGCTCGCCGCGAGCAGCCGCAACTCGGAGACCGAGTCGATGACGACGCGCGTCGGTTGCACGCGGTCGGCCTCGGCGAGCACCGTCTTGATCGTCTGCCCCAACTCAACCTCGGACGGGTGATACATGCGGTAGCTGACGTCGGTCGTTAGGCTCTCCTCGGAAGGTATGAGCTCGACGAAGCCGATGCCATCGAGGTTCCAGCCGTGCGACCGGGCAGTGTCCTGCAGATCCTGCTCGCTCTCCGACAGCGTGACGAACAGGGCCGGCTCGCCGCGTTGTGCCGCGTCCATCAGGAATTGCAGGCCGAGAGTCGTCTTCCCCGAGCCGGGATCTCCTTCGAGCAAGTACATCCGGCCGGGAGGCAGCCCGCCTTGCAGCACAGCGTCGAGGCCAGCGACGCCGGTCGAAAGGATAGCTGGGGTTTCCCGTGTGGGCTGGCTCATCGCGTTCTCCCCGCCTCGTTCACTTGGCCCGCAACGCGCCGGCACGCAAGTCGGGACAATTCTTAGAGGGGCGCACGCATTGTGAACTGGCGCCGACAGTGCGTCACGAAAGAGATGACGTTCTTGTAAGAAATTCAATTCCACTACAATCAGCCGACGCTCGCGCGAGGGAGGCTCTCGATGCACAAGTCACTGACCCTTGTCGTCTCCGTCTGGTTGCTGGTGGCAAGCGTCACCCACATGGACATCGCCCGCGCGGCGACCGTGAAGCAATACCGGCTCGAGAAGACCGAGCAGGGCTATCGCCTGGCCTTGCGTGATGCGCCCATGCCGTCTCCGGGCGCGCGCGAGGTGCTGGTGCGAGTGCGCGCCACTTCTCTCAACCGCCGCGACCTGCTGGTCAAGAGCGGGCAGTACGGCGGCGGTGCCGACATGAGCGGCATCATCCCGCTGTCGGATGGCGCGGGCGAGGTGACCGCCATCGGTGCCGACGTCACGCGCTTCAAGCCAGGCGACCGGGTCGCGGGCATCTTCTTTCAGGGCTGGCTCGCGGGCAAAGCCGATGCACGTGCGTTCGCCACGGCGCTCGGCGGCGCGGTCGACGGCATGCTTTCCGAGTACGTGGTGCTGAGCGAGGACGGGCTGGTGCGCATCCCCGACTACCTCAGCTTCGAGGAAGCCGCGACGCTGCCGTGCGCGGGCGTCACCGCCTGGAACGGCCTCTTCACGCGCGGCCATCTCCAACCCGGCGAGATCGTCCTGCTCGAGGGCACGGGCGGTGTGTCGGTCTTCGGACTGCAGTTCGCCGTGGCCGCCGGTGCGAAAGCGATCATCACCAGCAGCAGCGACGCGAAACTGGCGCGCGCGAGGCAGCTCGGCGCATGGCACACGGTGAATTACCGCACGACGCCCGACTGGGACAAGGCGGTGTTGCGACTCACCGGCGGCGCGGGCGTGGACCACGTGCTCGAGGTCGGTGGCGAAGGCACGCTGCCCAAGGCGCTCGCGAGCCTCGCCTACGATGGCCACGTCGCGTACATCGGCGGACTGAGTGGCTGGGGCGCGCAGATCCCGGCTGCGGTGCTGCCGTTTCGCACCGCGCAGGTGAGTGGCATTTATGTCGGCTCGCGCGCGGACTTCGAGGCGATGAACGTGTTCCTGGCGCGCCACGGGTTGAAGCCCGTCATCGACAAGGTATTCACCTTCGCCGAGGCCACGGCGGCCTACGACTACATGGAATCCGGCACTCACTTCGGCAAGATCGTGATTCGCGTCCCATGACTCAGCACCGGCGAGCGCCACGCACGCATGCGCGGCGCTGCCTGTGCCATGATGGCGCGCCCTACGGACGGAGGCGCACCAGCGGATGACTCAGCGCTTTCTCATTCTCGGCCTCGAGGAGGCGTTGCGTCGCCAGGTCCAGGCTGACTTGCAGATCGCGTTCGCCGAGGCGCAGATCGACGCGGCCCCGCTTCCCACCGATCCGGCCACCGTCACCACCTTCGCCGCGTACAGCGCGCTGCTCGTCGGCTACGAGCATGATCGCTCGACCGACAATCGCGAGCGCGGACCCGAAGCGCTGATGAGCTCGTTGCGCGGCTGCGGCGCTCCGCTCCTGGTGCTCGCGCGCGGCGGCAACGAGATGACGGCCGTCGATGCCGTGCGGGCGGGCGCGGCCGACTACATCCCGGTGCGACTGATCTCCCCGCCGCTGCTGGCGGCGCGCGTGCGCGCGGCCATGCAGTCGCGCGGCGCGCCGGGCGTCGAACGGCGTCGCTCGCAAACGCGCCGCTCGGCGTCCCCGGATGAGCTGCCGGCCGAGATCACGGGCTATCGCGTGCTGCAGACGCTCGCCGAGTCGGATCGCTCGGCTGTCTACCTCGCCTCGAGCCAGGAGATCGGCGGCAATGTCGCGCTCAAGGTGCTCAGGCGCGCAGCCGAGAACCCGGCGACGCGCGCCGATGTCGAGCGCTTCGCGCGCGAGTACAAGATCATCGCGCAGATGAAGAATCCCGCCATCGTCGAGGTGTACGACTTCGGCTCGACCGGCAAGCTCAGTTACATCGCGACCGAGTATTTCCCCGCGGGCGATCTCAAGACGCGCATGCAGAACCCGATGAGCGAGGAGGAGGCACTCGATTACGCGCGCCAGATTGCGGAGGCGCTGCGCGTCATCCACGTGGCCGGCATCCTGCATCGCGACCTCAAGCCGGCCAACGTGATGCTGCGCGCCGACAACACGCTGGTGCTGATCGACTTCGGCCTCGCCAAGGAGATCACCGGCGACAAAGCGCTCACCGGTGCGGGCGAGATCCGCGGCTCGCCGTACTACATGAGCCCCGAGCAGGGCGAAGGACGCGCCGCCGACGAGCGCTCGGACCTGTACAGCCTCGGCGTCATCTTCTACGAGCTGCTCACCGGGCAGAAGCCGTTCCAGGGACGCACCGTCTTCGACATCCTGGCGCAACACCAGCACGCGCCGGTACCCCGTCTCAGCGGGCCCGCGGCACGCCACCAGGCACTCCTGGACCGCCTCCTGACCAAGCGCCCGGCAGAACGTTTCCAGAGCGCCAGCGACTTCCTGCTGGCCCTGAAGCCCCGGTAATCCCACGCCTCCCGGCAACCTGCCGGAAATATGAACTGCTTCGGCTTTCGACCCCCAGAAATCTGACCTGCGTCCACATCCGCACTGCCGACTATTGTCAAAGATAGCGGCCGTTTAGCCCTGTTTCTGTGGCCTGGAACGGGCCCGGAACGGGCGGTTGCGCGCAGCGGGCAATGGCGCCCGGAAAGCGCGTCGCCGGCGCCCAGATGGGGATCAACGAATCGAGGTAGCTGGCTCGATGGCTATGTTCAAACTAGGCAGATACAAGGGACTGGTCGCGGTGCTGGTGCTGTTCCTCGCCGCCGCGGGCACCGTGCTGGCCATCAACTCTCTGTTCGCCACGCGCACCGCGCAAAGCATGGCGGCGCTGCGCGACGTCAGCGAGCAGCGCTACCAGCCGCGCGTGATCGCCGCTGGCGCGCAACTGGTGCGAACCGATCTCAGCGCGCGCCGCTACCTGGCCCGGGGACTGACTGAGCTGAAGAATGCGGTCAAGAGCTTCGACGCCGCGCTCGCCAAGCTCGACAAGCACGCCACCGCCGAGACCGGCATGCACGGCTTCGCCCCGCTCGCCTCCGCGAGCAACCAGCGCCGGCTGCAAAACCTGCGCCAGGTCTGGGGCGAGTATCACCAGCTGCTGAAGCCCATCGTCGCCTTCGAGGCGAGCCCGTACGTCGAGACCGCAACCCGCGGCACCCAGCTGAGCAATGCCGGTCTCCAGCTCAACCGCGAGCTCAATGAAGCGGCCCGTTTCGGCCTGGCGCGGCACGAGCAGATGTCACGCCTGATCGGCGAGCTGGCGGCCGCCGTCGAAGCCGACACGCAGGCGCGTTCCAGCCAGCTGCGCACGTTGCTGTTCGGCTCACTCGCGGGCGGAGCGGTGCTACTCGTGGTCGCGCTCTTCCTGATTGGCCAGGCCAGCCGGCGCGAGACCGCGACGCTGCGCGCCAAGAAGGAAACCGACGACATCCTGCGCACCGTCAACCAGGGACTCTTCCTGCTCGACAAGGATCTCAAGATCGGCTCGGAGCGTTCCGAGGCGCTCGAGCGCATCTTCCACCGCAAGGACTTCGAGCGGCAGACGTTCGAGAGCCTGCTGCGCGGTATCGTGCCGGAAAAGACGCTCGAGACCGCGCTCGAGTACGTCAAGCTCATGTGGGGCGAGCGCGTCAACGAGAAGCTCATCAAGACCATCAATCCGTTGGCCGAAGTCGAAGTGAGCTTCGACACGGGCTCCGGCACGATGGACACGAACTACCTCGAGTTCGATTTCAACCGCGTGCGCGCCGACGGGCAGATGTCGCGCCTGCTGGTCACCGTCATCGACGTCACGCGACGCGTGGAGCTCGCCCGCGAGCTGCTGGAATCGCAGGAGAAGGCGCAGGCCCAGCTCGACCTGCTGCTGCACATCCTGCACGTCGAGCCGCGACAGCTCACGAGCTTCCTCGAGGAGAGCGAAGTCGCCATGAAGATGGTGAACTCGATCCTCAAGGAGCCGGCGCGCGAGGAAACCGCGTTCCGCGCCAAGCTCGACGGCATCTTCCGCCAGATTCACGGCGTCAAGGGCGAAGCTGCGGCGCTCGGTCTCAAGACCGTGGAATCGCGCGCGCATGCCTTCGAGGAGATGCTCGCCGACCTGCGCAAGCGCGCGAGCCTTTCCGGCAACGACTTCCTGCCGCTGGTGGTCAAGCTCGACGACCTGTTCGGCCACCTCGCGCAGGTGCGCGAGATGGTGGGCCGCCTCGCGGACCTGCGCGTCGCGATGACCCACGAAGGCGATGCGCGCCACTTTCCCGAGGAACACGACACCGGCATCACGGGACCGGCGGGCACGATGGTGCAGCCCGCGCCCGCCCTCCTGCAGCGCTTGGCCGAGGGCGCCGAAGCCGCCAACACGCTGGAGTCGAGCCTCAAGTCGCTGGCCGAGCGCAGCGCGCGCGAGATGGCCAAGCAGGTGAAGGTCAATTGCCAGGGCCTCGAGACCGTGCCCAAGGACTACCGGCGCGCGATCAAGGACATCGCCATCCAGATGGTGCGCAACAGCGTCGCGCACGGCATCGAGTCGCCGGACGAGCGCCGCGGCGCGGGCAAGGGCGCGACCGGCCTGATCACGATCAAGTTCGAGGACCGCGGCACCGAGGGCTTCGAGTTCGTCTGCCAGGACGACGGTCGCGGGCTGTCGGCCGCCAAGCTGAAGGAGACGGCCGTCAAGCGTGGCTTGTTGACGGCGGAACAGGCGGCACAGCTCGACGACCGTCGGGCGCTGTCACTCATCTTCATGGCGGGCTTTTCGACGCAGAGCGAGGTCACCAAGGACGCCGGGCGCGGCGTCGGCATGGACATCGTTCGCAACCTCATCCAGGAGCTCGGCGGCAAGGTCGGCGTATCGACCACCGAGGGACGCTTCGCGCGCTTCCGGATCTGGCTGCCGATCGCGTCCAAGGCCCAGGCCGCCTGAGTGCCGTTTACCCGGCCAACAACCCAAGGAGCCTTTGAGTGAACGCTGCCGCCCCCCTGAAACTGATGATCGTCGACGACTCGAATGTCATGCGTCGCAAGATCGAGCGCTCGCACCAGTGCGCGCGCCTGCAGTTCGTGGGCTCGGCGGGCAATGGCAAGCAGGCGGTCGAGCTCTTCCGTCGCACCGGGCCGGACGTGGTGACGATGGACATCACCATGCCCGAAATGGACGGCATCGAGTGCGTCGAGCAGCTGGTCGCCATGAACCCGGATGTGCTGATCCTCGTGATCAGCGCGCTCGCCGACAAGGCGACCGCGATCGAGGCGATGAAGAAAGGCGCCAACGGGTTCCTGTGCAAGCCGTTCACCGATCGGCAGCTGACGGATGCGCTCGATGAGCTGTTGCGAGGAGCGCTCTGATGACCAAGGTCGAGCTGGAAACCTTCGTCGAGGGCACCACCCACTACTTCCAGACCGCGGCCAATCAGCCGGCCTCGGTCGGGTCGCCCTATCTGGTCAACGAAGGCGCGCCCGGCATCCAGGAGTACACGGGCATCATCACGATCGGGGGCAAGCGCAAGGGCATCGTGTATTTCACGGCCTCGCGCCCGCTGCTGACCGTGCTGCTGATGCGCTTGGGCGAGACGGAGATGACGCACGAGAACATGTGCGACCTCGTCGGCGAAGTGGCCAACCAGATTTCGGGCAACGCGCGCCGCGATTTCGGCAACGAATTCATGATCTCGGTGCCGCGCGTGATCAGCGGCCAGCCCGACCACGCGGTCACGCCCAGCAACATCCGCTCCTTCGTCATTCCCATCAACTGGCGCAGCCACTCGGCCCAGCTCGTGGTCTGCCTCGATTAGCAATGCCCGGAGTCTCGTCGTGAAACACAGCGCTGCGCGAGCCCTGCGCTCGACCCAGGTGAACACCATCGCGGCTGCGCCCTCAGGCGCCGGCATCGACGTTCTCACCGTCACCGAGGACGACTTCTTCCTGCTGGCGGTGCGCCGCGTCGTGACGCTGCCGAACCGCGTGTGGCACGCGACCAGCGCATCGCAGGCGGCCGACATGTTGCTGTCCTCGCCCTGCGCCGTGGCGCTGATCGACCTGGCGCTGGTGCACACACAGCTCGAGCAGGTGATGACGCGGTTGCGCGAGCAGCTCCCCGACCTCGGCTTCGTGGCGGCGGGCGAACCGGAAGACCAGACGCGCCTCACCCGTTTCCTGCACAGTGGCGAGCTGCAGGGCTTTATCGCCAAGGCGGACGTCGCCGAGAAACTCGCGGGCGTACTCGACGCCGGCATCAATTGGCACCTCGAGCTCAAGTCGGCCACTGAGGCGAGCGCCGCGACCTCCAGGTCCGGGCGCGGACCCCTGTTCGCAGCCATCGGGTGCGCAGTTGTCGTGGTCGGCGTAATCGCGAGCTGGCTCCTCATGCGCGGTCCATCCGAGGACGCGCTGCCCGCAGATGCGACCACCGCCGGCTCGGCGGCGACCGGTGGCACGGGTGATCCAGCGGTGACGGTCGAGACCGAGTTGCAGAAGGCGCGCGAGGCGTTCGAAGCCGGCCGCTACCTCGATCCCAAGGGCGCCAGCGCGCTCGATCATTACAAGCTGGCCCTCGCGGCCGATCCCGCCAACGCGGAAGCGCGCGACGGCGTGCATCGCGTCGCCGAGGTCATGCTGGCGCGCGCCGAAGCGGCGCTGCTGGACCAGCGCCTGCGTGATGCGAGCGCCGCGGTCAAGCTCGCGAAGTCGATCGAGCCCGCGCACCCGCGCATCGCGCTGCTCGAGGCGCAGCTCGCGCGCGAGGCGGATCGCACGCAGAGCGTGCAGCAAGAGCAGGCGCGCGCCGATGCGGCGAGCCAGAGGCTCGCGAGCCTCATCAAGCTCGGCAATGACCGGCTGAGCCAGGACCGGCTGATCGAGCCGACGGGCGACAGCGCACGTTACTACTTCACCACGGCGCGCGAGCTCGATGGCGCGAGCTCGCAGCCGCAGCAGGGGTTACGGTCGCTCGCCACCAAGATGCTGCAGAAGAGCAGCCAGGCCGCGACGCGTGGCGATCTCGCCGAGGCCGAGCAATGGCTGAACCAGGCGCGCCAGCTCGGCGTCAGTGGCGTCGACTTCGCCAGGGCCGAGCGCGATCTGAAGAACGGCCAGCGCGCCAAGAGCGGCGAGGCGGACCGGCTCGCAGGCCTGGCACGCGAGCGTCTCGCGGCCGGGCAACTGCTCGCGCCCGAGGCGGACAGCGCGCTCTTCTACGTGCAGGCGCTCAAGTCGCAATATCCGACGTACAACGGCCTGGCGCCTGTCACGGATTCGTTGCGCGCGCAACTCCTGACCGGCGCCGAAGACGCCGCGGGCCGCAAGGACGTGTCGACCGCACAGAAAATGCTCGACGAGGCCCGCGCCATGGGTGCCAGCGGAGCGGGGCTCGAGGCCGCCAGCGCCGCCGTCAACAAGGCGAAGCGCAAGGCTGAAGCGCTCGCCAAGCCACAGGCCGTCCGCGACGACATGGTGGTGAGGTCGGTCACACCCGAGTACCCCTCGAAGGCGCAGCGCCGGCAGATCGAGGGCTACGTGGACCTGCACTTCACGACCAACGAGGCCGGCGAGGTGGTCGACGTGGCGGTGGCGAAGGCGGAACCGGCCGACATGTTCGAAGAGGCCGCGATCCGCGCGCTCAAGAAGTGGAAATTCAAGCCGCTGATGATCGACGGCGAAGCGACCAGCCAGCGCCTGGCGCTGCGTATGCGCTTCGCGATGCAGAACTGATCGCGGACTGGTCGCGAGTCTTCAACGCCGCACGCCGCGCGACGCGCGTGCGCTGAGCGGATCTTCCGGCCAGTCGTGCCGCGGATAGCGACCCTTCAATTCCTTGCGAACCTGCGCGTAGCCACCGCGCCAGAAACTGGCGAGATCGCGCGTCACCTGCACGGGCCGGCCCGCGGGTGACAACAGCTTGACCAGGACGGCCACTTCACCGCCCCCGATGCGCGGCGTCGCCCCCATACCGAACAACTCCTGCACTTTTGCCGACAGCGACGGCGCGTCGACTTCGAGATAGTCGATGCGGATGCGCGAACGGCTCGGCACAACCAGGTGCGTGGGCGCGAGCTCTTCCAGGCGACGCCGTTGCCGGAAGTCGAGCTGACCCTCGAGCGCCGCAAGCAGGTCGAGCCGAGCGAGGTGCTGGATGCGCGTCATCCCCGCGAGGCGCGGCCCGAGCCATTGCTCGGCGCCGGCGAGCAAGGCTTGATCCGACAGGTCCGGCCAGTGGCCCTGCTCCTTCGGCAGCGCGGCGACGAACCGCACGCGTGCCTGCAAGTTCCGCGTGTCGCGCTCCCATGGCAGAACATCGATGCCCAGCTCGCGGATCCCGGCGAGCAATGCGTGCGCCGTCAGCTCGGCATCCGGCTTCGCCGTGGCACGCTCGTCGACAACCAGGGATCCCAGCAGGCGCTCCTGCACCGCCTGCACGGCACGCTCCCGCGAGTTCCATGACACGCGCTCGCGGCCGACGATCTCCGCGGCGAAGCTCGCCTCGAGCGCGGCGCGGCTGAGCGGCGCGGCCAGGAAGATGCGCGCCTCGCGTTCGGCGCCAGCGACCTCGGCGACCGCGAGAAACTCGCTGCGCGCGAGCGACTGTGCTCCTTCGAGATACGCCCCGCGACCGTTGCTCAGCAGGTACCTGCCCGATCCCACCTCACGCGAGCGCGCAATGCGGTCCGGGTAGGCGAGCGCGAGCAGCACGCCCACCTGATCGGGCCCGTCGATCACCGCCGTTCCCTGACTGTGCGCGTTGTCCAGCTGCCGCCGCAGCTGCGCGGCCATGCGTCGCGTGCGCTCCAGTGCCGACCGATCGACCGCGCGTGCGTTCAGCTGCTCGCCGCGCAGAATGTCGAGACGCGTGCGGACATCCGCATCGCGCGGGCTCTCTCTGCGGCGCAGCAGGTCGCGCTCGCCAAGCAGCGCAGCCACGTCACAGGCGAGCTCGCCCAGGCGCAATGCGCGGGAGCGCAGGAGCATGTGCGCCAGGCGCGGATGCGCACGCAGCCTGAGCATTTCGCGGCCATGCGCGGTCAAGTGCCCGGCGACATCGAGGGCGCCCAGCGTGCGCAACAGATCGCAGGCCTGGGCGTAGGCCGCCGCGGGCGGCGGATCGAGCCACTTCAGTGCCGCGAGGCTGGTGACGTTCCAGCCGGCGAGCTCGAGCGCGAGCGGCGCGAGGTCCGCCTCCAGGATCTCCGCGGGCGTGAACGCCTCGAGCGCCTGGTCGGTGCCTGCGCTCCACAGGCGATAGCACACGCCGGGTGCGACGCGTCCGGCGCGCCCGCGGCGTTGGTCGGCCGAGGCACGCGAGATGCGCAGCGTGTCGAGCTGGCTCATGCCGCTCGCCGGATCGAAGCGCGGCCGGCGCGCGAAGCCCGAGTCAACCACGACGCGTACGCCCTCGATGGTGAGACCGGTTTCGGCGATGTTGGTCGCGAGCACGATCTTGCGATGGCCCGGCGCGCTCGGGCGAATGGCGCGATCCTGCTCCTCCTGGGTGAGCTCCCCCATCAGCGGCAGAACTGCGGTCGAGCGCCCAAGCACGGCAGCGCGCAGGTCGGCTTCGACGCGCCGGATCTCGGCGGCACCGGGCAGAAACACGAGCGCATCGCCGTGCTCTTCGCGCAGTGCGCGCAGCACCGCGGCGGTGGTGCGCCGCGTGAGGGTTTCGGCATCCGCGCCCGTGCCGCGTCCGCGTTGGGCCGCGGGCGCAACGTGGCGAGTCTCGACCGGGTAGCTATGACCGCTGGCGCGCACGATCGGCGCGTCACCGATCAGTTCCGCGACCGGCTCGGCCGCGAGCGTGGCCGACATGACCAGGAGGCGCAGCTCCTCGTTGAGGTTGGCCTGCACGTCGAGCGTCAACGCGAGGCCGAGATCGGCCTGGAGGCTGCGCTCGTGAAACTCGTCGAAGATCACGCAGGCGAACCTCTCGAGCGCCGGATCCTCCTGCAAGAGCGCCGCGAGCACGCCTTCCGTCACCACCTCGATGCGCGTCGTGGCGCTCACCTTGGTGTCGAGACGCATGCGATAGCCCACGGTGCGTCCCACCGGTTCACCCAGGGTCTGCGCCATGCGGGCGCTGACTGCGCGCGTGGCGAGCCGTCGCGGCTCGAGCATCACGAGCCGCTTGCCGCGCATCCACGGTTCGTCGAGCAGCGCGAGCGGCACGCCGGTGCTTTTACCCGCGCCCGGTGGCGCCTGGAGCACGACGCTGCGATGCTCCCGCAAGGCCTGCCTCAGCGCGGGCAGCACTTCGACGATCGGGAGCTCAATTGACATGACTCGTGAAGCGGCGTTCTCGGCACGGCCACACCCGGCGGCCGTCTCCGGAGTGCTTCCAACATCTACCGATAGTGATCGACCCACTGGATCTCGAGCTCGGGCGAGTCCGAGGCGTAGGCGCCCGCCGGCAGATCGATCAGCGCGGGTTCCGTGAGCGGATCGTGCCCCAGGCTCCAGCGCAGATTCTGGGCGCCGCGCACCTCGAAACCCTCGAGCGCCGCGAGATGCAGTCGGAACGCGAGGCGCAATGGCCAGCCTTGATCGCGCGGCTTGAGCACGGCGCGCCCGATGCCCGTGTCGCTGTAGACGTCCACCACCAGCCGCACGCCTTCCCAGCTCTGCGTGAACCGGTCACTGGCCGGGTTTGGCGAGCGCGACTCGATACTGAGCACGTCGACTGCGGGTGGCGGCGCCTCGGGCTTCCTCTGGAACGGATTCCATGACCAATGGCTGCACGCGGACAGCGTCAGCACGCAGATCAACCCCAGCAGCGCGCCCTGCACGCGGCGTCGTGCGGCCTGCGTCGCACCCGCCGCTGATCGTTGCCCGTCGTAGCGCATGTCGGCCTCATATCCCCGATCGGCTGTGAGCCGGCGGCCACGTTAGCGGCTGCGGCCCGGAATGGCAAAGCGCGCCGGGCTTTTGCGCGCGCTGCTTCTTGGATATGTTGGCGGTGTGAGCCAGCGAATCCTGAGCGCAGCGCGAGCCGTTCGATGAACCCGCAGGTCCGCACGGCGACGGCGGTTCGCCATCGCGTACAGCCCATCGCGCGCTGGCTGGTGCTCGCCACGGCGCTCCTGATCCTGTACGGCTCGCTCTTTCCGTTCCAGTTCGCGGAGCTCGGCGAGCGCGGTCTGCCGGCGCTGCTCGAGAGCCTGCGCTTCCAGCCCACCTCGCGCGGCGACCTGGTGGCGAACCTGTTGCTGTACATGCCCTTCGGCCTGTGCCTGGTGCTCGCGTGGCCGGCGCAGTGGCGCAGGCTCACCGCGCTCGTGGCCACGGTGATCGTGGGAACGCTCCTGTCGGTCGCCGTGGAGCTGCTGCAGGCGTACGCACCGTCGCGGGTCTCGAGCCTCACCGACGTCATCATCAACGCCGTGGGCACGCTCGCCGGCGGCCTGATCGCGATCGTCTATCTCGAACTGGGCACGACGCTGCGCATTCCCGGAGTGGTGGCGGGTCGGCCCGACCCGGTCCCGCTCGGCGTGCTGCTGCTGTGGCTCGCCTTTCGACTCGCCCCGTTCGTGCCGACCATCGACTGGCAGAAGTACAAGGACGCCATCAAGCCGCTCCTCACGCCGGAGCTCGCGGTGCTCGACACGTTTCGCTACCTCGTGGGCTGGCTGGTGGTCGGCTACACCGTGCGACAGCTCTGGCGGCGTGAATACGCCCTGCTCGCGCTATTCGTGATCGTCATCATCGTGCTCGCGGGGCGCGTCGTGATCGTGGGCAAGGTGCTGGTGCCCTCCGAAATACTCGCACTGCTGGTGTGCATGCCGCTCGCGGCGCTGTTCGTCTCGATCCCCGACCGCCAGCGGGCTGCGCTCCTGATCGTGTTGCTGACGGCCACGATCGTGTTGCAGGGGCTGAAGCCGTTCCAGGTGCTGGCGGAGCCGCAATCGTTCAGCTGGGTGCCGTTCAAGAACTCACTGAGCGACAGCCTCGAGGTCAACTATTCAGTCCTGCTGGAAAAGTGCTTCTGGTATTTCTCGCTGGTGTGGCTGCTGACGCGTCGCGGCCTGGGGGTTGCAGGCGCCGCGCTCGCAACCGCGGCGCTGCTCGCGGCGATCGAGGTGGCGCAGCTCTGGCTGCCGGAGCGCTCGGCGGAGATCACCGACCCGCTCCTCGCCATCATCGCCGGGCTGCTGCTCGGGCTCCTCGGCGTGCACGCGGACAACTCGATTCGCCTGCCGTCACATCGATGACGGAGCTGCCGCGCGGCGGGCCCCGCGGGAGGCGTCGAGCTTGCGCATCTCGCGATGCGTGTAGCGCCGAATGCCCCTGCTGGCGCCGCGCGCAGCGCCCACCATGGCGGCGGCCACCGCGCTCGCTGGAATCGCGCGGTATTTTTCCGCGGGGCCGTGCAGCGCCAGGTTCAGGATCGGCATCACCACACTGGCGGCGAGTTCGAGCGGCCGCACCTCGGTGCGCATGCCGAGCAGCAGGCCCGGTTGCATGATGTCGAGGGCAGGAAATCCGAGCGCGCTCACCGCCACCTCGGTCTCACCCTTGATGCGCAAGTAGAAGTTGTTGGCGGCGGGGTCAGCGCCGATCGCTGACACGAGGACGAATCGCTGTACGCCGGCCGCACGCGCCGCGCGCGCGAAGGCGAGCGTTACATCGAAATCCACCTGGCGGAAGGCTTCGCGCGATCCGGCGCTGCGCATGGTCGTGCCGAGCGCACAGAAGGCCACTTCGGCCCGCGTCCCCTGCAGGGATTCCTCGAGCATCTCGAAACGCACGATCCGGTTGACGAGTCGCGGCAGATCGGATTGCAGCGGCCGCCGCGTCACGGCGATCACGCGGCCGAAGTAGGGCTGCGCCGCGAGGTGCTCCAGCAGTTGGCCGCCGACCAGGCCACTCGCGCCGGCGACCAGGGCGGTCGGTTTGGGCGGATCCGGGGCCGTCATGTGTGCGATCCCAGTGGTGCAAGTCATTGTAGTCGCAATGGCTGTCTCGGTTGGCACCGGCGCAATCGCGGGCCAGCCGAGTGTGGGCGTCGAGCCGGTGCCCGAACTCCGAGATGAGGTCGGGGTCCAAGCCGCCGCGATCGGGGGGAGCATCGGCGGAGCAGCGCGCGAATGGTGGGTATACTGGTGACCACTCTTCAACGCTTTCGCCGAGATCCGGGGCTGTCGCGGAGGCCGCGAATGGCTGGTGTTGCACTAACAGTCCGAAATTCCTTGACCCCGGTGCGCCCCGCGCTCGCGGTGCTCGCGTGCGCCGGCCTGTCGCTGAGCGCTGTGATGCTGACGTCCGAGCGCGCTTTCGCGCAGGCTCAGACTCCCCCGGCACCGGCGCCGCAAACACAGGCCCCGCCTGAACAAACGCCGCCGGCTTCGACTCCGCCCGCACCCACATCACCGACGCGAACGCCGCCGATGGTGGTTTCCCCGACGGAAGACCCGCAACCAGGTTCAGCCACCGCGACAGCGACGCCTGCCGTAGCCGAAATCACTGACCGCGCCACCGTGTACCGCATGTTCCGCGAGCATTTCGACGCCCGCCGGTTTGCGGAAGCCCTGCCCGCGGCGCAGCGGCTGGTCGATCTCACACAGGCGCGCTTTGGTCCCGATGCCAGCGAGATGGTCGCGCCGCTCAGCAACCTGGGCACGACCATGCTGCGCCTGAAAGACACCAACGGTGCGGCCGTGCAATTCCAGCGCGCCGTGAAGATCGTGGAGGCCCACAACGGCGGGTTCTCGCGCGAGGTGATCGCCCCGCTGTTCGGTCTCGGAGTGACTTATGCCGCGGCGGGCGACTACGTCGCGTCGACCGACACGCTGCGTCGCGCCGTCGACGTGAGCCGCAAGCTCGACGGCCTCTTCAACGTCGAGCAGCTCGGGCTGGTGGAAGCGCTCATTGCGAGCTACATCGGCCAGGGTCAGTACGAAGACGCCGAGCGCGAACAGCAATACGCGCTACGGCTCGCCGAGTCGGCTTACGGCCGGTACGACCCGCGCTTGATTCCAATGCTCGAGCGCGGCGCGCGCTGGCTGGAGGAGTCCGGTCGCTTCATCGCGGCGCGCCAGACGTATGCGCGCGCGCTCGAAATCGCGCGCAGGGCGGGTGGAGACAAGGACCCGCGCATGGTCACGCCCTTGCGCGGCATCGCCCGCATGTATCGGCTGGAGTACGTTTACGGCGCTGAGCCAGTGGGACCACCGGTCGGGGTCAGCAACCCGCAGTCGTCCGGCTCGGTCTATGGCGCGTCGACCGCGCCGGTGATGGCGGAGGCACCCGGCATGCTCCACGAAGCGGGCGAGGACGCGCTCAAGCTGGCGCTGGCCGTGCTCGACGCGCACCCCGACCTGGCCGCTACGCAACGCGGCGACACGCTGATCGACCTGGGCGACTGGTACCTGGTCGCCGCCAAGCCGCGCGACGCAATGCGATCCTACAAGGAAGCCTGGAATGCGCTCGCCGCGCCGGGTGCCAAGGGAACGGCCGCACTGGACACGCCCTACCTGATCATCTACCGCCCGCCGTCGAGCTCCAGGCGCAATCCGGCCGTGGACGCGGAGGAATACACCGAGGGCGTCGTCGAGGTGCAGTTCATGGTCACGCAGGAAGGACGCGTCAAAGACCCCACGATCGCGACCAGCGATGTGACTGAGACCGTCGGCAAGTCGGTCGTGACCGCCATCAGGCGCGCGCGCTACCGGCCACGGTTCGTCGACGGCGCACCGGTGCAGACGACCGGCGTTCGTCATCGCCAGACCGTCTACGTGCGCACGTCCAAGTCGAGCGCTTAGAGCTGCTCGCGCTCGCGCGCGCTACTCGCCGGGACTCGGCGACGGTGGGGTGCTCGGTTGTGTTTCGGGCTCGGGCGGGGTCTCGGCCGGCGCTGGCGTTTGCGTCGTAGGCGCAGGTGCGTCCGCCGGCGGCGCTGTCGGTGTATCGCCCGGGCTGCTCTGCGGTGTCGGCGGCGTGCTCGTGTCCGCGGCCGGTGCCGCGGCTCCGTCGGCCGGTGCCGGATCGAGGATGGGCACCGTCTGGATGACGAGCTCCTCGCCGGAGACCGGAGTGCTCGGCGTGGTCGCCACCACCGGTGCCGACGGTTCGATCAGCGGGGTCCCGGCGACCAGCTTCCTGGCGACGTCCTGCTCGGGAAACTGCACCAGAAACTTCGCGGCGGCGTCGCGCATGGCGGCCTTGGTGGCGCTCACCATGGGCGTGGTGGTGCTCATGCCACCCGACTTGAAGCTGCCGTAACCCGTGAACGTGAGCGAATCCGCCGTCTCGCCGCTCGGAGCGAGCACGTTGAGCCGGTACTTGATGGTCACCGCGTAGTAGTTCGCCCCGGTGTCCTTGGGCGTGATGAACGAATATTGCTCGATGCGCGGCTCGATGATGGCCACGTACGGCGGGCTCGCCGGCAGGGCTTTGAGATCCTTGACCGGAACGGTCTCGCGAAACGCCGCGAGGAACAATTTCTCCGCCATGCGCACGTGGTAGGGGCCGAGCTCCGCCTTCCACTTCACGCCCCAGCGTTCCTCGGCGTGCTGGTACTTGCTGAAGTCATCGCTGTAGTGGATGCCCACCGTGACCGGCAGCGGATCGATGAGTGGGGTCGGCATCTGCGACTCGGCGGCGACTTCGACGTCGCCGCAGCCGGCGAGCGCCGCCAACGCCGCCAGCGAAAGCACCGTGAGAGCGGTGCGGTTGATCGTTTTCATGTCTTGCGCTGCTCCTGCAGTCCGACGAACGTCCCGCCATTGCGTTCGCACATGGCGCGCATCAGAGCGGAGAACCGCTGGTTGCCGAATTGCGGCACGCGCACCGGCATCGCGAAGCCGATGGCGTGGATGCGCACGCGGCGCTCACCGCCCGCTACGCGATTGGCGCGGTCCACGGCATCGAGCGCGCCCTGGATGGATTCGCCGGTGAAGTCGTCTCCAAAGAGAAAGATGCTGATCTTCTTGTCGGCCGCCCAGAACGTGCGGATGGCGGCCAGGATCCCCTCGACCGGGCTCGAGTTGCTGAACGACGTCCACGTCCTGAAGCGATCGAGGATGGCCTTGCGCCGCGCCGGCGTATCGGCGATCCACTGGCCGCGGTAACCGTCGAACATGTAAGCGCCTTCATCGTCCATGATCTGCAGACCCTTGACCTTGGGGTACATGTCGAGGATTTCGTTCAGCATCTCGCCGGCGGCGCGCCAGTTGTACTCCTGCATGCTGCCGGAGGTGTCCACGACGAAGATGATGTACTCGCTGTCGACCGGAATGCCGCCCACCGCCGCGGTCTTGGGGCGGCGATAGCCGGACTTGAGCAGTCGCTCCATGTCCGCAGTCAGCTTCTGGTAGGCGGCGACCAGCTCCGACTCCATCAGGTTCTGAAACTCGGCGTCGCTCTGGCTGGTGGCATACTCGCCCTTGATCTTGGTGAGATCGCCCTGCAGCCGCGCGAGCTGGTTGCTCTCGGTGGAGAGCTGCTCGATGCGCCCGCGCAGCTCGCGATTGAGCACCGTGGTCTCGCCGCGGATCTCGTTGAGCTCCTCCTGCAGCTTCAGCACCTGGCCCTTGCTGTCCACGCGCGCGCGCTCGAGCACCACCGGCTGCGCCGTCTGCGTGATCACCATGATCAGGATCATCGCGCCGAAGCCGCAGCAGATGCAGTCGAGGAACGACATGCTGAAGACTTCGGTCTCGTGGCGCTTGAGCTTCATGGCCAGTCCCTCGACGGCATCATGAAGGTACCGCCAGTTTCGCGCGCCAGGCGCCACAGCTTGGCCGGCGCGGGTATGTCGCCCTCCATCGGCAGGAGGATCACGCTCACCGGCACGCGCGCGGGCAGCGCTTCGCGCGCCTGGTCGAAGAGCTTGACGCGCTGTTCGGCGTCGACCGCCTTGCGCAGCGCCGGCGCGGTCGCGCCCTGTGTCGGCAGGCCGTCCGTGACGATGATGATTTCGTCCGGCGACGGTGAGAACTGCTTGGCCGCATTGAAGGCGTTGATCAGGCTGGTGCCGTCGCTCGGCACGGTGCGCCGCAACGCCTGGACCGCCGCGTTCAGCGCGCGCGGATCGCTGCCCTTGAGCCACTTGCCTTCGCTGCCTTCCACCGCCGGCACTGCCTGCGTATTGAACACGAGGACCTGGAACTCGCTGTCGGGCGGGATCTGCGTCGTGATCCAGTCGACGGTGGCCACCGCGCGTTGCCACTTGGGCGCGAGCAACTGCTGGACCTGCGGGAGATTGCGCATGCGCAGGATATTGACCAGCGTCTCATCGAGCATGCTGGCCGATCGATCCAGCAGGATCAGGACACGCTTGCCGTTCACGCGGATGCCGGTGAGGTACTGCCGATCGCCGCTACCGCGGAAACTGCGCAGGTTCTCGCCCTCATCGCCCTTCGCCGTCGTGCCCGCCGCGAGCCGGCGCGTGCCCTCCTCGAGCGAGCGGATGTCCGCCTTCAACTGGTTGACGTGCTCGCGCGTCGCCATGCTGTCGCCGGTGTAGCGCGAAAGCTCCAGGCGTGTCTTCTCCAGCTCTTCGAGCACGCGCGAGATGCGCCCCGAGGCGCGCGCGCTCTGGTCGGTGGTTTTCTCGAGCGTGTTGCGCAGGACCACGAGGTTCTTGTAGCCCTCCAGCACTTCTTCCTCGAGCTTGTTGACCTCGCCCTGCATGTCGTCGTGACGCCTGATCTCGGTGACGCCCGCCTCGGCGCTCATGATGGTGTAGATCAGCACCACCGCCCCGAACCCGCAGCAGATGCAGTCGAGGAACGACATCGTGAACACTTGCGTGGTGCGGCGGCTGCGGCTCATGGCTGCTCCGAAGCGATGAGCTCGAGCGTGACGCCCGGGCGGCCGAGCCGCAGGCGATCGCCGGCGCGCAACGGCGCACGCCCGACGACCGCCTCGTCGTTCAGCCACGTACCGTAGCGGCTGTGATCGATCACGGTCACACCTTGCGCGGTGCGGATCAGCGAGCAATGCACGCGCGACACGCCCGCCGCCGCGCCGACCACCTGCAACGTACGCGCAGCGCCGACGGGTGCCAGGCCGATCACGAGCGGCTCGCCCCCGAGCGCGATCGCCTGGCCGCGATACAGCACGTGAGTCGGCGGCGCGACCGCTTCCGAGCGCTGCGCCTCCTGCAGCACGGTCCACTCAGCCGCTGCTTCCAGCCGCGGCGCCGCGGTGAGGAGCTGCACCGAATCCTCGCTTCCCTGCCAGAGCTCGTCGAACGCGCACGCCGTGCGCGCGCTCACGCCAGCACCGGCGCGCGCGATGGTGCAATCGTTGAACTCGGTGAACCTCGTCACCAACCCCGGCAGCAGTGCCGCGCGCTCCGTCAGCGCGATCGTCGTCTGGTGGCCGGCGGTGCGCAGCCGGTGCACGCGCATCAGCAGGTCGCTGTACAGCGGATCCGCCTGGTGCACGAAATGTTCGCGCGCGAGCTTCAGCATGTGCGTTTCCGCCCCGAAGCTCACGTCCACCTCGACGAAATCGTTGGCGGCGAGATGCTCCAGCAGGCGCGGCAAGCGCTCGAACAGCTGTTGCTCGGTGTCCGCCTGGTGCAGCGGATCGAAGCGCGTCTCGGTGATGAACTCGCGCGCGATCATGCGCAGCCACGCTTCGGTGAAGCCGAGCCAGCCGAGGCCCGGCACCACTTCCGAGCGTTCGCGGCGCACGTTCTCGCCCACCGCGACCGCGGTGATGATGGCCTTGTGCAGGTGCAGATCGACGAGCAGCAGCCGGCCGTTGCCGGGCCACGTGGCCGCGGCGGCGACGGCGCTGTCGATGAAACCCGCCACCGGCATGTCCGCCTCGCGGGCCATGCCGAGGACAAGCGCGAGCTGCGACGTTCTCAGGCTGGGTGGCACCACGCAACGTACGGCTCCCGCGCCCTCGCGGATTGCATTCCAGACCTTTGCGAGATGCAGATAAGCGAGGTCGGCGTGCGAACGGCCGCCCGCCATGCGACCGATCATCGGCCGCTCGTCGAGGTCGTCCCAGAAATGGTTGTTGACGCTTAGCGGCTCGGCGCGCGAGACGCGCAACGCATCTTCGCCCACGGCGGGCGGCTCGACGCTGAGCAGCGCATACCCGGGACTCGCCTCGCGGACAACCCCGTCGACGGCGCCGAGCACCGCTGCATCGTTGATTTCTATGGCCGCGACACTCACTGACTTCGCCCGTATCAGCCCGACCGCATGTGCCTCAGCAGGTGCTGGTCGAGATAGGTTTCGGTGTCCAGCACCATGCGCTCCTGCGCGAGCTGCAGCTGGTGCAGGAAGAACATGACGATGATGCTCGAGGTGAGCGCCACGAAAGTGGCGTTGAACGTGATACCGAGACTCTCGGTCACGCCGCTGATGTTTCCGGACACGGCTTGATGCGCATACTGCAGCGCCTCGCCGATGCCGCGCACGGTGCCCACGAAGCCGATCGCGGGAATCGCCCAGACCGTGTAGCGCACCATCGAGAGCTCTGAATCGAGCCGCTCGGCTTCCGACTCGCACACCGCGCGGCCCGCCTCGGCGGCGTCATGGATGTTGGCCGTAGTGCCGAAACGCTCGAGCGCCGCCACAGACGCGCGCGGTAACAGCAGCTGCCGCACCGAACCCGGCAGCGATTCGAGCTGCCGTGCGTACTCGCGCGTGTCTTTCGGCAGGATGCGCATCCCCGGCGGAACACTCAACAGCCCCTGTGACAGCAGGCGCCGCTGGCGAGAGTTCGCGACAGCGCGGTAGACCAGCAGCGCGAGCGACCAGATCATCAGGATGACGCAGACCTCGGGCTCGTATTCCTTGAGCATCACGAACACCGAGCGCTCGGCGACGTAGTTCGGGTCGACGCGCGACTGTGCATATTGCTCGGACAGGATCGCCTCCGCCCGCGGCCTGATCTGCACCACGTATACCGCGTGCACCAGGATCGCGCTCACGATCAGCGCGAAGGTGCTGAACAGGAAATCGTTCGACTGTTGGAGTTGTATTTTCAAGGCCGGCCTGCTTCAGATGTCGATCGGGAAAGTGGCGCTGTTGTCGGCGGAGGATTTCTGCGTCGGGATGAAGCGCTCGGGCGCTTTCTCACCCTCCGCCGGCGCGCCTTCCGTCGGCGCGGGAGTCGTGGTGCTTGACGCGGGCGCGGTCGAGTCCGCCGGCGCCGGAGTTTTCTCCGCCGGTGCCGTCGGCTCCGGTTTCTTTTCCGTGGCGGCGGGTGTGGACTCGGCTGCCGGCTTGGTCGGCTCCTGCGACCAGACGTTCGCCGCCGCCACGGCAAGGATCAGCGCGGCGAGCGTGCGCACACGCCGCCTCCAGGCCGGCCGTTCAGGGAGACTTGCTGTCCGCTGCATCTGCATATCTCGCGATCCGGAAACCAATGTGCTGCGCCTTGCCCTCTGCATAATCGCGCCAGGCGAGTCTCAGCTCAGGGATGCTCGCCGAGCGCCAGCTGGACCCGCGTACCACGCGGCGCGTGCCGGTCGCGGGGCCCGTGGGATCGGTCGTCGCCGCACCGCCCAGGTCGGGCGACACAGTGTAGAAATCCTGCACCCATTCGGTCACGTTTCCCCCCAGGTCGTAGAGTCCCAGGGTGCTCGCCTGAAAGCTGCCCACGGGGGCGGTGGTCGGCACGCCGTCATCGTAGTCGCTGAGTGCCGTTTCGAGCACTGCGAGGCTCGAGCGATCGGCAAAGTTCCCGGCCTTGGGTGCGATTGGGAGCGACGCTCCCCAGGGATAACGGCGGGTAGCGCGCCCGCTTTCGTAGCGGGCCGCCCACTCCCACTCGGCTTCCGTCGGCAGCCGGTACCCGGTGGTAGCCGGTACCACCGGTGTAAGACCCTCGCCCTGGGCCGTATACGCCGGTGGCAATCCGTCCTGTTGGCTCAGCCAGTTGCAGAACTCCGCGGCTTCCTGCCACGAGATGTTCACGACCGGGTGGTTGTCCTGGTCGAGCGACCGGTCGCGTATGACGCCGGAGAGGTGCTCGGTCTGAAACTGGCGGTATTCGGCGTTGGTGACCTCGCGCACGCCCAGGTAGAACGTCCGGGCCAGCGTCACCGCGCGCGACACCTCGTTCGCGCGCCGCCCCGGCTCGCGCCGGGCGCTGCCCATGGTGAACGCGCCAATCGGCATCCGCTTCAGCTCGATCCCGGTGTGTGCGCGGATGACGGGGGGCACCCGTGCGGCACGGGTCTGGTCAGGCGTCAATAGCTTGTATTCCACCACCCGGGGTATTCCGGGCTGCGGCGTCACCTTGGTCGTGAAAGTCTCGAATCCCTCGCGGCGTATCTCGAGGGTGAGCTCCGCCGAGGGCAGCGACAGTGTCTGATTCGCGGACCCGCGCGCCTCGCCATCGACGAACAGGCGTGCATCCGCGGGCTCGCCGCGCACCGTCACCTCGCCGAGAATTGGCTTGAGCGTCACGTCGACGCCCGAACG
>DATFEQ010000083.1:0-3692 GCA_035250905.1 Steroidobacteraceae bacterium | reverse complement strand
CAGTTCATGGCCGCATCGCGAGAACGCGTGCGCGCCGCACTGGCGGCGGTGTCGCCGGCCTGGATGATGGTCTGGACTCGGTCGCGAAGGCTCATGACATCACCTTATTCGTGGGGGATTGGACTCCAGATTCAGCACGGTGTTCGCGCAATTTGCGTTGCCTTGAGGCGACAGTCGTGCTCGGAGACAGGTTTTGTTCAGCTTTTGCGATGACTTCAAAACGCAACGGTCCGCCGGGTCGGACCGCGTCGAACGGGTAACAGGTGATGAGGCGTAGCGACGTGCCATCGCCATCGAGCGCGAGGCGCTCGAGCCGTGTGTCCACGATTCGCAGCCCGGTCACCACGTAGCGCAGGCGCTCGCCATCGAGCCGCTCGACCTCGAGCGCGTCGCCGTTGCCGATCTCCCGCAGGAAGCGGAAGTGGGTATCGCGGTGACCGACGAGCGCCGCCGAACCGGGCTGTCCCGGCAATGCCGTCCCGAGAATGTGGGCGGGTCCAAAGGCGAGCGCCTGGCCGGAGGCACCGTCGAGAACGATCCACTCCACCCCCTGCGCGGGGGCCCGGAGGCGGGCCACCGGGTGCATGTCGGCCCACGGCCACGGACGCACCGATCGCTCTCCGTGCAGCGACCGGACCCAGGCTCTCTCGAGCAGCGCCTGCGCGAGCAACGCCTTCGCATGGATGTAGGTCGCAGCGCCAAACTGCCAGCAGGCGAGTGCGAGCAGCACCGGCGGCGCGAGAACTCGGATCCTCATGCGCGCTCCCTGCGCGCCAGCGCGAGCGCCAGAAGACCGAGGAACAGCAGCGCCGCCCCCAGTGCGACATGCAGAGGCGCCGGAGTCGCGGTCGCGGGATAGCCCACCGTGGCACCGGACCAGGCAGAGCCCGCCGGCGCCACGTGCGGAACCGCTGCCTTGCCACTCGCTACGCCTGCGGGCCGAACCGGGGTTCGATCCACGGCCACGAGGCTGGTGTACGGGCTCACCAGGCGGTGCGCGAGGGCGAGCTCCAGTACCTCGCGCCGAATGGTTTCCGGATCGGCGCCCGCGCGACGCTGATCGAGCAGATCGTCGATGCAGCTGCGCGCCCAGAGCGAGGCCACGCCGGGATAAGGCGTGGCGATGGCGAGCGGCACCTGGCGCAGCCAGTATCCTGAGTCGCTGCGGCCCGTGAGTGACAGCAAGCCCTGCACGCGCCCCACGAGGCGCGCGCTGAGGATGACGGGCTCACCGTAATAGACGTCGGGGACCGAAGTGAGCGCGAGCTCCGCGCTCAGCCCGTCGGGCCAGCGCAGCTCGATATCGGTCAGCGCCGGGGATTCGATCTTCTCGAACAGCTCCCCCATCCGCTCCCGGACTTCGCGGTCGGAGCCGATGAAGGTGAACGTCCCGCGTCCCATCCCCGCGGCACCCCGCATGAAGTGCCCATTGGGCGCGGCGCCGATGCCGACCGTGAACAGGCGCGCGCGGCCCAGGCTGCGCTTGATGAGCGTCAGGAGCTGCTCTTCGTTGCCGACCGCCCCGTCCGTGATGAAGACAATCTGGCGCAAGTGCGCCGCGCTCGCGGGCATGGCGAACGCAGCCTCCAGGGCGGGCAGCATCTCGGTGCCGTTGTCGGCCTCGAGCGCGGCCACGTAGTCGAGCGCCGCCTCGAGATTCGCCGCATTCGCGACGACCGGCTCCGGAAACAGGGTCTCGGTCAAACTGTTGAACTGGATCACGTTGAACCGGTCGGTCGGCTGCAGGCGATCGAGCGCCAGCGCGAGCGCCGCCTTCGCCTGGAGGATCGAGGGCCCCTGCATCGAGCCCGAGGTGTCGATGATGAAGATCACTTCGCGCGGCGCCGCCGGTCGCATCGCCTGCTCGTGCGGCGGCACAAGCATCAGCAGGGCGTAGGTCTCACGGCCGATCTGCTCGGTGAACACCGCGGCGCCGGCCGTCGCACCCAGATCGGCCGACCACACCAGCTCGAAGTCGCGGTCGGCGGGAATGGCCTCCTCGACCAGCTGCACCGCATAGCGGCGTCCCTGGTCGCTCACCTGGACCGGGTGATGGAGGCTGCGCAGCTTCGCGAGGCGAAATCCCGCATCGAGGGACACGCGGATCGAGGCACGCTGCGAATCGGCACCACCGGGATGGACCGGTGCGGCGACGCGCGCCGCGTCCGGCACCGCTCGAGTCGTCTTCCTATGCGTTGTGTCGTCGCCGTCCGACTCGCCCGGGTTGTAGCGCGGCGTGATGGTGAGCGGGATGCGCAGGCTCCACTGCTCGCTCGAGTAGTCGAGCGACTCGAGGTAGCCGATTTCGACCGCAACCGTCTCGCCGGGCGGAACGTTGGCGATCGAGCTGGTGAAAAGATTCGCCCGTTCCTGTTCGACCAGGCTGGCCTGCTGGCCCGCCTGGCGCGCGCTCTCGAAGACCTGGCGCGCCACCTCGCGTTCACGGATCTCGCCGACGATGATGCGCTCCGCGACGTGCATTTCCAGCCGGTCCACCGCCGCCTTCTCCGAGAGCGGAAAGACGTACACGGCGTCCATCCATTCGGATGAATCGTTGCGAAACTGCTGGCGCACCGTGACGCGCGCGATCATGCCGCTCACCTGCGCCTCGACAGCGGTGTCGACGCGCACCGCGGGCTGCAGGATGCCGCTGCGATTGCGCAACAGCAGGCTGCCGGCGCGCACCCCGTCCACCGGACTCGCATGGGCGGTGTGCGTCCAGCCGAACAGGGCATAGAGAGAGATCGCGAGCGCCAGCGCGAGCCAGTTGGCGGTGGTCTCGCGCCGCCTGAGGAACAGCAATCGCGCGCGCGCGAGGCGCTGCGCAAAGGGTTCGCAACCCGTGCCGCGGCGGCTGGTGAATTGCGCCCAGGAATTCCTGTCGATCGGCGTGCTGACCCGTCGTGGCTCGATCGCGCTGCCCATTGGCCCTCTCCGCGGCACCCATTGCCGCTTCCGGCAGGACCCATTGGGCCCGTGGATGCGGGCACGCCCATGCGGGGATTCAGGCGAGGAGCTGATCGATTGTGATCAATTCGGGCAAGCGTGCTGGGCCGGCCGCGCGGACGGTAGACTGGACACCAACTAGCCATGAAAAAACTGATCGCGATCGTCGAGGACGAGCCCGCCATCCGCGCCAACTATGCGGCCGCATTCGAGCGCAATGGTTATGCCGTGCGCGCGTTCGCGAATCGCCGGCTCGCGATGCAGGCTTTCCACGCGCGGCTTCCCGATCTCGCCATCATCGACATCTCGCTCGAGGACGAGGTGGACGGCGGCTACGAGCTGTGCCGGGAGCTGCGCGCCCTGTCGTCAACGCTCCCCATCATTTTTCTCACCGCCCGGGACAGCGAGATCGACGCCATCTCGGGCCTGCGCTTGGGCGCGGACGACTACCTGACCAAGGACATCAGCCTCGCGCACCTGGTCGCCCGCGTGGTGACACTGTTCCGGCGCATCGACGCGCTCAACCGGCCGGCGAGATCCGAGCAAGAGCTGCGTCGCGGACCCTTACTGCTCGACACCGAGCGCCTGCAGGCTTCGTGGAACGAGCGGGTCGTGCCGCTCTCGCTCACCGAGTTCTGGATCGTGCACTCGCTCGCCGAGCATCCCGGGCACGTGAAGAACCGCCAGCAGCTGATGGACGCCGCCAACGTGGTGCTCGACGACAACACCATCACCTCCCACGTGAA
>DATFEQ010000015.1:0-22992 GCA_035250905.1 Steroidobacteraceae bacterium | reverse complement strand
AGCCCGCCGGCGGCGGACAGCCCGAGGACTTCGACGACGACATTCCGTTCTGAGAGCGCCGCGCCCGCTCATGACCGATCTCATCGCGCCCTACGGGGGAGAGCTCAAGGAGCTCTACCTCATCGATTCGCTTGCGGCCGCGGTCAGGGCGCAATCGCGCGATTGGCCGTCCTGGGACCTGACCGCGCGGCAGATGTGCGACATCGAGCTGCTGCTCAACGGCGCGTTCTCGCCGCTCGGCGGCTTCATGTGCCGTCGCGACTACGATCCGGTGGTGCGCGACATGCGCCTGGCCGACGCGACGCTGTGGCCGATCCCGATCACGCTCGACGTCACGCACGCGGTCGCGGACCGGCTGAGCGAGGGGCTGCAGCTCGCGTTGCGCGATCCAACGGGTGTCCTGCTCGCGGTGCTCGAGGTCAAGGACATCTGGGTGCCCGACCGACGCCTCGAGGCGACTTCGGTCTTCGGGAGCGATGACATCGTGCATCCGGGTGTCAATCACCTGCTGAACCGCACCAACCCGGTCTACGTGGGCGGGCCGCTGCGCGGTGTCGCGCCGCCCACGCATTATGATTTCCGGCATTTGCGCGACACACCGCGCGAGCTGACCCTGCGCGCCGCGCACCAGACGGAGGCCAACCTGCTGCTGCACCCGGTCGTCGGCATGACGCGCCCGGGCGACGTCGATCACTACACGCGCGTGCGCTGTTACGAGCACATCTACAAGCGCTACCCCGAGCACACCACCGCGCTCAGCCTCCTGCCGCTGGCGATGCGCCTGGCGGGACCGCGCGAGGCGCTCTGGCACGCCATCATCCGGCGCAATTACGGCTGCAGCCACTTCATCGTCGGGCGCGATCACGCGGGTCCCGGCAAGGATTCTCGCGGCAGCACGTTCTATGGTCCTTACGAGGCGCAGGAGCTGATGCGCCGCTTCCAGCCCGAGCTCGGCATCGAGATGGTGCCGTTTCGCGAGATGGTCTATGTGCAGGACCTCGACAAGTACGTGCCGGTCGACGAGACCCGGCCCGGACAGACGGTGCTCACGATCTCGGGCTCGGAACTGCGGCGGCGCCTGCAGGAGGGCACCGAGATCCCGCCGTGGTTCTCGTACGCGGAAGTGGTCGAGGAACTGCGCCGCACGCATCCGCCGCGTCACCAGCAGGGCTTCACCGTCTTTTTCACCGGGCTCTCCGGCGCCGGCAAATCGACGCTCGCGCACGCCGTGCTGGTGCGGCTCCTCGAGCGCGGCGCGCGGCGCGTGACGCTGCTGGACGGCGACATCGTCCGCAAGCACCTCTCGAGCGAGCTCGGGTTCTCGCGCGAGCATCGCGATCTCAACATCCTGCGCATCGGGTTCGTGGCGAGCGAGATCGTCAAGAACGGCGGCATCGCGCTGTGCGCGCCGATCGCGCCGTATACCGAGACGCGCCGGCGCGTGCGCGAGATGGTGGAGCCCTACGGCGGCTTCATCGAGGTGTACGTTTCCACGCCGCTCGAGGTCTGCGAACAGCGCGACCGCAAGGGGCTGTACTCCAAGGCGCGGGCCGGACTCATCAAGGAATTTACCGGCGTCAGCGATGTCTACGAGGTGCCCGTCAGCCCGGAGATCGACATCGACACGCGCGAGGTCACGCCGGACATGGCGGCCAACGAGATCATCGTCAAGCTCGAAAGCCTGGGATACCTGCGCTAGCAGGGTGAGGGAGGTTGGATGAAGAAGCTCGCAGGGGCAGTCCTGGCGTTGTCCGCGATGGGGCTGCTCGCCGGCGCACGGGCCGCCGACACGAAAATCTACGAGGAGGCGGTCGCCAGTCCCGCGCGCAGCAAGGAGGACCGGGCCCGCGATGCGCGCGAGTACCCGGCGGAAGTGATGGCGTTCGCAGGCCTGAAGCCCGGCATGAAAGTCGCCGACGTGTTCGGTGGCGGCGGCTACTACAGCGAGCTGATGAGCTACGTCGTGGGGACGAAAGGGAGCGTACTGCTGTTGAACAACGCGGCGTACGAGGATTTCGCGGCCAAGGAGCTCAAGGCGCATCTCGCGGGCAACCGCCTGCCCAACGTGAAGCACTCGGTGATCGATACCAGGAACCTCAAGCTCGGCAAGGGGGAGCTGGACCAGGTCTGGATCGTGATGTCCTATCACGATCTCTATTACGCCGACCCCGAGAACGGCTGGGCCCCCATCGACGCCGGCAGGTTCCTCGACCAGATCTACGACTCGCTCAAGCCGGGTGGCGCTTTCCTGATCGTCGATCACGCTGCCAGGGCCGGCGCGGGTAAGGGCGACGCGCAGTTCCTGCATCGCATCGAGGAGTCCTTTGCACGCGCGGACATCGAGAGCCACGGCTTCAGGTTCGAAGGTCACTTCGACAAGCTGCGCAATCCCGAGGACAAGCTGGACGTGGAGATCTTCAATGCCCAGGTGCGGCAGAAGACCGATCGCTTCGTGCACCTTTACCGCAAGCCCGCGAAGTAGTCGAAAGTGCCTAAGTCATTGTTATAAAAGAGATAAGCGACCTAGCCGACGCGCGGGCGCCGGCTCGGGCGCCTTCATTTATTCACCCTGAACCGCTACCCTGCTGGCCCCCGCTCGAGAGGAGCCCAATGCCAGGTCGGCTGTTCGTCAGGACCTTCGGTTGCCAGATGAACCAGTACGATTCCGCCCGCATGGCGGACGTGCTGCGTGTGGCTGAAGGGCTCGAGCCGACCGAGGACCCACACTCCGCGGACGTCCTGCTCGTCAATACCTGCTCGGTGCGCGAAAAGGCGCAAGAGAAGGTGTTCTCGCTGCTCGGCGAGTGGCGCCGCATCAAGGAGCGGCGGCCCCACGTCATCATCGGCGTCGGCGGCTGCGTCGCCAGCCAGGAGGGCGAGGGCATCACGGCGCGCGCACCCTTCGTAGACCTGGTGTTCGGTCCGCAGACCCTGCACCGGCTGCCCGACATGATTCGCGAGCTCAAGGCACACGGCCGCGCGGTCGTGGACGTGAGCTTTCCGGAGATCGAAAAGTTCGACTCGCTCCCGGCGCCGCGCGCCGAGGGAGCGACCGCCTACGTGTCGATCATGGAGGGCTGCAGCAAGTACTGCACCTTTTGCGTCGTGCCGTACACGCGCGGCGAGGAGATCAGCCGTCCGTTCGAGCAGGTGCTCGCCGAAATCGAGACGCTCGCATCGCAAGGCGTGCGCGAAGTGACCTTGCTGGGCCAGAACGTCAATGCCTACGCGGGGCCGATGAGCGACGGGACTCTGGTCGATCTCGCGACGCTGATTCACCATGTGGCGGCCATCGAACGCCTCGAGCGCATCCGCTTCACCACTTCACACCCGGCCGAGTTCGACGCGAGCCTCATCGAGGCATTCGCCAACGTGCCGAAGCTCGCGAATCACCTGCATCTGCCGGTGCAGTGCGGTTCCGACCGGATCCTCGCGCAGATGAAGCGCGGCTACACGGTCCTCGAGTACAAGGCGAAGATCCGCGAGCTGCGTGCCGTGCGCCCGGGTATCTGCGTGAGCTCCGATTTCATCGTGGGGTTCCCGGGCGAGAGCGAGCGCGACTTCGAGGCGACGCTCGAGCTGATCGACGACGTGGGTTTCGATCAGTCCTTCAGCTTCCTGTACAGCCGGCGTCCGGGCACGCCCGCGGCGTCGTTGCCGGACGAGGCGACGCCCGTCGAGAAACAGCTGCGGCTGGAGCGGTTGCAGGCGCGCATCAATACGCACGCCCACGCCATCAGTGAGCGCATGGTCGGCAGCGTGCAACGCGTGCTGGTCGAGCGCCCATCCCGGCGCAACGCCCGCGAGCTCGCGGGCCGCACCGAGAACAATCGCTGGGTGAATTTCCAGGGCCCGGAACACCTCATCAATCGCTTTGCAGACGTAGTCATCACCGAGGCGCGGCCGAACAGCCTGCGCGGGCGCCTGGTGATGGACGCGGGCGCCGCCGGCGCGGAGCGGTTGCGTGCCGCAGGTTAGGAGACCCTTGGCGTCGGAACTCGCGACCCGCGACTTCGCGCTCGAGCCCGCCGATAACGCGCGGCTGCAGATGCTGTGCGGCCCGCTCGATGAGCACCTGCACCAGATCGAGGAAAGCCTGAGCGTCGACATCCGTCATCGCGGCAACCAGTTCCAGGTCGCCGGCGAGGTCGGCGCGGCCGCGGATGCGGAGCACGTGCTCAAGGAGTTGTTCGCCCTCGCGAATTCGGGTGAAGTCACGCCGGAGCGGGTGCATCTGTCGCTGCGTGAGCTCGGTATGAGCAGCTCACCCGCGGTGGCCGCCCCCGAGGATGAGCTGGCGGTGCGCACGCATCGCGGCGGGATTCACGCGCGTGGCCCCAACCAGAAGCAATACCTCGCCAACATCCGGCATTTCGACCTGACGTTCGGCATCGGGCCGGCCGGCACGGGCAAGACATATCTCGCAGTAGCGTGCGCCGTCGAGGCGTTGCACGCCGATCGCGTGCGCCGCATCGTGCTGGTGCGGCCCGCGGTCGAGGCGGGCGAGCGCCTGGGGTTCCTGCCCGGCGACATGGCGCAGAAGGTCGATCCCTACCTCAGGCCGATGTACGACGCGCTCTACGAGATGCTCGGCTTCGATCGCGTGGCGCGCTTCACGGAGCGCGCGGTCATCGAGGTCGCGCCGCTGGCATTCATGCGCGGCCGCTCGCTCAACGATGCCTTCATCATCCTCGACGAAGCGCAGAACACCACCATCGAGCAGATGAAGATGTTCCTCACGCGCATCGGCTTTGGCTCCAAGGCGGTGGTGACGGGTGACATCACGCAGACGGACCTCCCGGCCAATCGCGCCTCGGGTCTGAAGCACGTGATGGAGGTATTGAAGGGCGTGGAGGGCGTCGCATTCACGCTCTTCACCGCTCGCGACGTGGTGCGCCACCCGCTGGTGCAGCGCATCGTGCAGGCGTATGAGGACAAGAAGTCATGACCGCGTGGGTTCCGCCCCTCACCCCGACCCTCTCCCCGGAGGGGCGAGGGGGAAAGAGGGTGGCGCGGCACTGCGGTCTTCTCCCTCTCCCGCTCGCGGGAGAGGGCCGGGGTGAGGGTCGGTGAGTCTCGAGGTTGCCGTGCAGTACGCCACTCGCAAGCCCTGGGTTCCGCCACGCAGGCAGATCGCGTGCTGGGTGCGCGCCGCGCTAGGCCGGCGCCGCGGCGCGTGGAGTCTCGGCGTGCGTGTCGTCGGGCGCGCCGAGAGCCGTCGCGTCAATCGCCAGTTCCGTCACCGCGACCGACCGACCAACGTGCTGTCGTTCGGCGCCACGCTGCCTGAGGCCGACGGACGCCGCCTGCTCGGCGATCTCGTCGTGTGCGCGCCCGTGATCGCGCGCGAGGCGCGCGAGCAGCGCAAGTCGCGCGCTGCGCATTGGGCCCACATGATCGTGCACGGCACGCTGCACCTCAGGGGCTACGATCACGAGCGCGACGCCGATGCCCGGCGCATGGAGCGGCGCGAGCGCTCCGTGCTCGGCCAGCTTGGGTATGCCGATCCCTACCAGGCGAATCACTGACTGCAATGGCTGACGACCAGACCAACGCGACCGGCCGGTGGCTGCGGCGCATGAAGCAGAGCATGAAGGGCGAGCCGCGCGACCGCGCCCAGCTGGTCGAGAGCCTGCGCGAAGCGAGCCGGCGGGGCGTGCTCGATGCCGATGCGTTCTCGATGATCGAGGGCGTGCTGGAAGTGGCCGACACCCAGGTGCGCGACATCATGGTGCCGCGCTCGCAGATGGTGGTGCTGCACCGGGACGATCCGCCGGAGCAGATGCTGCCGGTGGTGGTGGAATCGGGTCATTCGCGCTTCCCGGTGATCGGCGAGGACCGCGACCAGGTGCTCGGCATCCTGCTCGCCAAGGACCTGTTGCGCTTCTTCGCGCAGGGCGAGCGCGCCGAGGAGTTCGACATCAAGGAGTTCCTGCGCACCGCGGTGGTGGTTCCCGAGAGCAAGCGCGTCAACGTGCTGCTCAAGGAGTTCCGCGGCAGCCGTAATCACATGGCGATCGTGGTGGACGAATACGGCGGGGTCTCGGGCCTGGTCACGATCGAGGACGTGGTCGAGCAGATCGTGGGCGAGATCGACGACGAGTACGACGTCGAGGACGACCAGCCGATCCGCCGCGAGGGCCCGCGCACGTTCGTGGTGCGCGCGCTGACGCGCATCGAAGAGTTCAACGAGTACTTCAGCACGCGCTTGACCGACGAGGAGTTCGACACCATCGGCGGGCTGGTGACGCACCAGCTCGGGCGCCTGCCGCGCCGGGGCGAGAGCGTGACCGTGGAGGGCATCGAGTTTCGCGTGCAGCGTGCCGACCGGCGCCGCATCGATACGCTGCGCGTGACCACGCCCCGCGACGTGGCGCCTCCTCCGGACGAACGTTCCGGCTGATCATTGAAAAATCGGTACGCTCAAGATCCGGGCCCGACGCGTCGCCTCGACGCGCTGTTCGCGCGCGCCCAGGAACTCGGTCCGACGCGCCGCTTCGACGCGCTGTTCGCGTTCGTGCTCGGCGCGCTGCTTTCCACCGCCTTCGCGCCGTTCAGCGTCTTTCCGCTCGCCGTCCTGTGTCTGGTCGCGCTCTTCCTGATGTGGGAGTCCGCGACGCCGCGCCGCGCCGCCTGGCTCGGCTTCGCCTTCGGCTCGGGCACGTTCCTGGCGGGTACGTACTGGCTCTATACCAGTGTGCACGTGTTCGGCCAGGCACCCCTGTGGGTCGCCATCTTCCTGATGCTGGCGCTGGTCGCGATCATGGGCGCTTACCACGCGCTGGTGGGCTACCTCGTCGCTCGCTGGCTGCCCCGCCCGCCGCTGATGCGCTGGCTCATCGCCGTGCCCGCGCTCTGGGTGACGGTCGAGTGGTTGCGCGGCTGGGTGCTGAGCGGTTTTCCGTGGCTCGCGCTCGGCTACAGCCAGATCGACTCGTGGCTCGCCGGGTACGCGCCCATGGTGGGCGTGTATGGCGTGAGTGTGCTCGTCGTGATGTCGGCCGGCGCGCTGGTCGCCACGCTGCGCGAGCCGGGTGGCGCGCGCGTACTGGGTGTGATCGTACTTGCGGCCATCTGGGGTGGCGGCTGGTGGCTCGCGCGGCTCGAGTGGACGCAGCCGGCGGGCGAACCCCTGACCGTGAGCCTGGTGCAAGGCGCGATCTCGCAGGACCTCAAGTGGCAGAAGGAGAACCGTGATCGCACCTTCGAGCTCTATCGCGAGCTCAACCGGCAGGCGCTCGGCAGCCGCATCATCGTGTGGCCGGAAGCGGCCCTGCCCGCGCTGGCCCACGAGATCGACGATTTTCTGAAGGAGCGCTACCGCGAGGCGCGGGCCAGGGGCTCGGATCTCATCGTCGGCGCGCTGCGCTACGACTTCGAGCGCAAGCAGTATCGCAACTCGATCCTGGCGATGAGCGATGACCTGACCTGGTACGACAAGCGGCGTCTCGTGCCCTTTGGCGAGTTCTTCCCCGTGCCCGACTTCGTGCGCGGCTGGATGCGCCTGATGAGCCTTCCGTACGTGGACATGACCGCGGGTCAACCCGAGCAGCCACCGCTGGCAGCGGGGGGACAGAGACTCGGCGCGACCATCTGCTACGAGGACGCCTACGGCAGCCAGCAGCTCGAGGTATTGAAGCGGGCGACGCTGCTGGTGAACGTGAGCAACGACGCCTGGTTCGGCGACTCGACCGCGCCCCACCAGCATCTCGAGATCGCGCGCATGCGCGCGCTCGAAGGCGGCCGCTCGCTCCTGCGTGCGACCAACGATGGCATCACCGCTGTCATCGGGCCTGACGGGCGCGTGCTCGAAAAGATCCGGCAGTTCGAGCCGGGCGTCCTGACCACCGAGGTCGAGCCGCGCTCGGGATTGACGCCCTATGCGCGCACCGGCAACGTGCCGGTGGTCGCGCTGTGCCTGTTCTGGCTGCTGATCGGGCTCCTGGCCGCCCGCGCGCCGCCCGAGAGCGAGAAGCGGGGCCGGGTAGAGCCGACTCTCTACAGAAATCGCGGTTGATCACTGAGGAGATGCAGATGCGCTTCCATGCCCGGGCTGCCCTGATCTGTGCCTTGACGGGAGCCGCGACGTGGCTCGGCCTCCTGGCCGCGCCCGCGCTCGCGAAGACCGCCAAGCCGCCGCTGCATGGCCAGCACTGGATGGCGATTACCGGTAAGCCGCTCGCCGCCACGGCCGGCGCCATGATGTTCCAGAAGGGTGGCAACGCGGTCGACGCGACCTGCGCGATGCTCGCCGCCGTCTCGACCATGTGGGACGTGTTGAGCTGGGGCGGCGAGACGCAGGCGCTCATCTACAACCCGAATACCGGCAAGGTCATCGCGGTCAACGCGCTCGGAGTGGCGCCCACGGGCGCGACGCCCGAGTTCTACCGCAAGCAGGGCATGAAGTACCCGCCGGCAACCGGCGCGCTCTCGGCGGTGACGCCGGGCACGCCGGGCGGCCTGATGGTCATGCTCGCCGAATTCGGCACGCTCAGTCTCGCGGACGTGCTCGCGCCCGCGATCGAGATGGCGGACGGCTACCCGATCGAGCAGGAGACCGCGGATCGCATCGAGCGCGAAAAGGCGACCCTCAAGCTGTGGAGCGAATCGAAGCGCGTGATGCTGCCGCATCTCGGCGAAGCGCGCGAAGCGCCGCGCGCCGGCGAGCTCTTCCGGCAGACGGACCTCGCCGCGACACTGCGCAAGCTGGTGGAAGCGGAACAGCAGGCGCTCGCCGCCGGAAAGGATCGCAAGGCCGCGATCCAGGCCGCCTACGATCGCTTCTACAAGGGAGACATCGCGCGTGAGTTCGTGCGCGGCTCGCGCGAGGCCGGCGGCCTGCACACGCTCGAAGACCTGGGGAAGTGGCGCGTCTACCTGGAGGAACCGGTGCACGTCGCCTACAAGGGGATCGAGGTCTACAAGCTCAACACCTGGGTGCAGGGCCCGGTGATGCTGCAGGCCCTCAACATCCTCGAGAACTTCGATCTCAAGTCGATGGGCTACAACAGCGCCCGCTACATTCACACCGTGTACCAGGCGATGAACCTCGCCTACGCCGATCGGGATTTCTACTACGGTGACCCGTACTTTCCGCCCGAGGAGCCGATCCGCGGACTGCTGTCGAAGGATTACGCGAGGGAACGCGTGAAGCTGGTCGATGCGGAGCGCAACGATCCGGACATTCGCCCCGGCGATCCGTACGCGTTCCAGGGTGGCACCAATCCCTATCGCGCCTATCTGGAGCGCTGGCAGAGCAAGCAACCCGCGCCGACCAAGGCCGCGCAGGCCGAGTTCGACCGCACGTTCCGCCTCGGCACCACCACCATCGAGGCGGCGGACGACAAGGGTTGGGTGGTCTCGGTGACGCCGAGCGGCGGGTGGCCACCGGCCGTGATCGCGGGAAAAACCGGCATCGGCATGAGCCAGCGCGCGCAGAGCTTCGTGCTCGATCCTGCGGAGAATCCCTTCAACGTGATCGAAGCCGGCAAGCGCCCGCGCGCTACCCTGACGCCCACGCTCGCGCTCAAGGACGGCAAGCCTTATCTCGCGTTCGCCGTGCAGGGTGGCGACACCCAGGACCAGAACCTGCTGCAGTTCTTCCTGAACGTGGTCGAGTTCGGCATGACCGTGCAGGAAGCCAGCGAGGCGGCCAATTTCACCAGCTACCAGATGCGCAGTTCCTTCGACGCCCACGAATCCCAGCCGGGTCGGCTCACGCTCAGCGAGTCGATGCCCGATTGGGTTCGCACCGAGCTCAGGCGCAGGGGATATACGCTCGACTACCAGGAGCGCACCTCAGGTCCGATCAACGCGATCTACTTCGACCGCGAGCACGGCACGCTCTGGGGCGGCTCGAGCCACCACGGCGAGGATTACGGCGTCGCCTGGTGAGCGCGCCGCTGCGAGTTCTCGCTGTCGCTCTCGTCGAAGAACCACGGGCAGATCGGCGGATCGGTGTCCGGGCAGGGCGGAGGCGAGACGGGGAGCTGCGGGCTCCAGCCACAGATGGGGCAGGTTGCTCGGCAGTTGTAGTCGATGGCCACGGGCGAATGATGGCGAAGGTCCGCGCCGCGCAGCGGAAAGTGAATCACAAAAACGGGAATGGCCCGCGCGCTCGCTTGTGAACCACGTCGCAACGAAGAGGGGTCAGATTTATTTTCCGGCCTGATGCCCGTTTGGAAGGAAAATAAATCTGACCCCGTTTCTGGGAGGTGGCGGTGCTGGCTCATTCCGAAGCGAGCGAGCGCAACAAGGACCCGATCCTGCGGATCCTCGCCGCGGCGTACCGCGATTGTCGGACAGTCCTTGAGATCGGCAGCGGCACCGGTCAGCACGCAGTGCACTTTGCACGCCACCTGCCGCACCTGACCTGGCAGCCCAGCGAACTGCCCGAGGGACTGCCTGATCTCGCGGAGCGGGTCGACTTCGAGGGCCCGGCCAACCTGCGCGCCCCGATAGCGCTCGACGTGCGATCCCATCCGTGGCCAGTCGAGCCGGTCGATGGGCTCTTCACCGCAAATACCTTTCACATCATGGATTGGAGCGGTGTCGAGCACTTCTACCAGGGTGTCGGCCAGATCCTGGAGGCTCGCGGCGCGCTCTGCGTGTATGGCCCGTTTCGCTACCGCGGTGCCTTCACGACCGCGAGCAACGCCGGTTTCGACCGCTACCTCAAGATGCGCGATCCCGCGAGCGGGATCCGCGACTTCGAGGCCGTGAACGCGCTGGCCGAGGGCGTCGGCCTCACGCTCGTGGCCGATCACGCCCTGCCCGCCAACAACCAGGCCCTGGTGTGGGCGCGGACGGGTCGTTGACAGCGGCCGGGCGGCGCCGTATCTCTTGGCTCCATGCCCGCCGTCGTCGACCTCGAGGAGATTCGCCAGGCGTACGATAAGCGCGAGTTCTTTCTCGTCTATCTGCCGATCGTCTCGCTGTTCGACGGTCGCTGCGTGGGCGCCGAAGCGCTCATCCGCTGGCGACGCGGGGAGGAGGTCGTCGTCGATGCCTGCGAATTCATTCCCTCGACCGAAGGCACACCGCTTTCCGGCCTGATCACCTACTGGGTGATCGACACCGTGGCCGCCGAGATCGGCGCCTGGCTGGTGCACAATCCCGACGCCCACATCAGCATCAACGTCCCGCCGGAAATCCTGGGCCGCGGCGGCCTGGAATACGCTGCGGTCAAATCCGGACTGCGCTCGCGGGTGCGACAGTTGATCCTCGAAGTCACGGAGCGCGGCGTGCCCGATCAGCTCGGGATCGAGGCGCTCAACAGCATCCCCAGCACCGGGGCGCGCGTGGCACTCGACGACGTCACGCTCTCCGGCGCCAACCTCGCGCTTTTGACGCGCTGCAAGTTCGACATCGTCAAGGTCGAGCGCACGCTGATCGCGCAGCTCGCGCCCGGTGACGCGCAACCCACGTGGCTGGCGGGACTCAAGACGCTGCTGCAGACGGCGACGTCGCTGCAGGTGATCGCAGAGGGCGTCGAGACCGCCCACCAGGCGGAAGTGCTGCGGACAGCCGGCATTCAGATGGCCCAGGGCCACCACTTCTCCGCGCCGCTGCCCGCCGCTGCGTACAAGCGGTACTACGCCGCAACACGCGGCAATCCACAGTAAGTCGATACGTTCCGCTCGCGGGGAACGTCAGCTCTTCGCGGTGTTGTCGACCACGCCGTGACGGACGGCGAACAGCGCGGCCTGCGTGCGGTCCTCGAGACCGAGCTTGGAAAGGATGCTGCTCACGTAGCCCTTGATGGTGCCCTCGGTCAGGTGGAGCGTGCGGCCGATCTGCTTGTTGCTGCGTCCCTGCGCGATCAACTCGAGCACCGAGCGCTCGCGCTCGGTGAGCTCGGCGAGCGGATCGGAGGGCGCGGGCTTGCGCAGTTGCGCCAGCAGCGAGCGTTGCGCCTCGGCGTCGAGCCACGGCTGCCCGGCGGCGACGGTGCGAATCGCGCGTACCAGCTCGGCCTTGGCGATGTCCTTGAGCACGTAGCCCAGGGCTCCGCGGCCCATCACTTCCTGGACCTGGCCCTCTTCGGCGTAGCTCGTGAGCACGAGCACCTGCGTGGCGGGCAGCTCCGTGCGGATGCGCCGGATGGCATCGGGCGCGGTGAGACCCGGCATCTTGAGATCGATCAGCACCACGTCCGGCTTGAGCGCGAGCGCGGCGCTCACCGCCTCGTCGCCGTTCGAAGCCTCGCCGACGATCACGATCTCGTCGCTGTCGTCGAGCAGCGCGCGCAGTCCCTCGCGCACGATGGCGTGGTCGTCCACCAGCAGCAGGCGCAATGCATTGTCGTTCATGTGGGTGTGCGGTCCCGGCGCGGAATGGTGAAGGTGACGCGCGTGCCGTGCCCCAGCGTCGACTGGTAGCTTACCGCGCCTCCCAGCGAGATGGCACGTTCGCGCAGCGTGTGCAAGCCGAGCCCGCCGTCGCGCTCGGTGCGCGTCAGCTGCTCGTCGGCAAAACTGAAGCCGCAGCCGTTGTCCTCGACCACCAGAGTGAGGTAAGTGTCCTCGAGCCGCGAGTGCACCGTGACGAGACGCGCGCCGGAGTGCCGGATCGCGTTCGACAGCGCTTCCTGGCACATGCGAAAGAGCGTTTCCTCGCTCGCGAGCGCCTGCGGCGTGTAGTGGGTGAGATCGATGCGGATCTCCGGCGTTTCGGGGGCGAGGAGGGTCGCGAGCCGGCGCAGCGCGGTGGCGAGCCCGACGCGGCGCACTTCGTCGATACCGGCGGCCTCGCCCGGCTGGCTGACACCGAGGTCCGCCGGCCGCAGCTCGCGCAGGAGTGCCCGCATCTCGGCGAAGCCGTGCCGTGACAGCTCCTCGAGACGCCGGGCGCGACGCTCGCCTTCGAGCGGATCGCGCTTCCAGGCGGGCGCGAGCGATTGTGCGATCAGGCTGATGCTGGAGAGCACCTGGCTCACCGAGTCGTGCAGGTCGCGCGCCAGACGCTGGCGCTCACGCATGACCGCGGCCTGGCGCGCCTCGGCGTAGAGGCGCGCGTTCTTGATCGCGACCGCGAGATGATCGGCGATGATCTGGATGCTCGCCTCGTCGTCGGAATGAAACGGCTGGGTGCTCTCGATGTTGATCACGCCGAACGCTTCGTTACCGAGGACGATCGGCACCGCGAGCTCGGAAGTGACTTCGATCGGCAGGGGCGGCGCCACGTAGTAGGGATCGTTGTGCACATCGTTGACGATCTGCGCGCGACGCTCGCGCACCGCGACGCCGCAGATGCCGCGCGTGATCGGCATGGTGTAGGGCTCGCGAAACACGTTGCGATAAGCGCCGGCATGCGCATGGAACAGCAGGTAATCGGGCTCGCCCTTTTCCACCAGCGGGATGACGACGTTCGGGTAGCCGAGCACTTCATGGATGACTTCGGCCGCGGTGTGCACCAGGTCATCCGGCTCGAGGCCCGAGGAAATGAGTCGCGACACGCGCGCGATCAGCTCCATGCGCTCGCTGCGCCGCTGCTCCGCGCGATAGCGCAGCGCGTTCTCGATGGCAATGGCGGCGTGGCGCGCGAACAGCTGCAGCGTCTCGAGGTCCGCGGAATCGAAGCGCCGCGGCGGGCGGGCGCCGATGCCGAAGAATCCCAACAGGCGTCCGTGGCCGTGGATCGGAACGCCGATCACCGGGTTGTCCTTGAGCTCGGGCAAGGTGATGTTGGCGAGGCTCCCATAGGAATCGATCACGACGGGCGCACCGCTCGCCAGCACTGCGCCCGCCAGGCCGACGCCGGGTCCCATCTCGGCGCCTTCCTCGCCGGCCGGCATGCGGAAGGTGGCCTCGGTGCGGATCAGGTGCTTCTGGGCGTCATAGAGACCGATGCTGCCGTCCTCGGCGTCGAGCAGCTCGCAGGCGTGGCTCACGATGCGCGTGAGGAGTGGTCGCAACTCGAGCTCGCTCGAGATCTCTTCCACCACGCGCCGCAAAGTCTCCGCCTGGCGCTGGGCGCGGGCGGCGACGGTTTTCGGTTGCGCGGACATGGGGCGTGCGGGTGGCACCTGTGGTACGGACGCGAGCAGCGACCCGGAGTATCGAATCACCCGCTCGGCCATCGCAAGTCGGGGCGCGAACACGGCAAAAGACCCCCCGGGGAGTGGTGCTCCCCGGGGAGAAGCACGCGGATCCGGAGGGGGGTGCCTGCGATTCCGCATTTTGGGGATCCTGGAAAGTGCCGGGGGACAGTTTGCGGACGGCGCCGTAGGGGCAACAGCGCGGCTCGTCAGATGCGGGACCTGACTTTGGTGGGTGTGGCGGCGGATCAGGAGCTGGCGCCGGGCCGGCGCAAGACCTCGTCGAGACTGGCGTAGTCGATGGGCTTCACGATATAGAAGTCGAACCCGGCCTCTTTGGCCTTGACGCGGTGTTCCGGCGCTCCATAGCCGCTCACCGCGACAAACCTGGTGTCCTTGAGCTGGGGCAGGCGGCGCATGCGCTCGGCGACCGCGTAGCCGTCGAGGTCCGGCATGCCGATGTCGAGGAGCACGACGGTGGGTCGGAATGCGACCGCCGCTTCGAGCGCCTCCTCGCCGTTCGATGCGGTCTGGACACTGTGTCCGCGGAGAGCGAGCAATTCTGCCATCGTGTGAGTAATGTCGGGGCTGTCATCGACCACGAGCACGCGGCTGTCCGGTGGCGGCGATAGCGAGGCCTCGGTGCCGTCGCGCCTCCTGGTCGAAGAATCCGCGCCGCTCGCCTGTGTGCTCTCCTCAGCTCGTGCGATCGGCAGGTAGACCGCGAATTCGCTGCCCTGTCCGAGCCCGCTGCTGTGCACGCTCACGCGTCCGCCGTGCTGCTCGACCAGGCGCCGCGCCAGGGTCAGTCCGATACCGAGGCCGCCCTGACTGCGGGCCAGCGACTGGTCCGCCTGCACGAACAGGTCGAACACGCGCGGGATCAGGTCCGGCGGAATGCCAATGCCGTTGTCGCGAATTCGGACCACGGCCTGCGACCCGCCATCGCCTTTCGCGGCCTCCGTGCCGAGCAACACATCGACCAGGCCGCCGCTCGGGGTGTACTTGGCGGCATTGTTGAGCAGGTTGCTGAAGACCTGTTCGAGGCGCGTGGCATCGCCGGCCAGCAGGATCGGTGTCGACGGTATCGAGGCGGCGAGCTTGTGCTTGCGGGACTCGAGCATGGGCCGAACGGTCTCGATCGAGCGCTCCAGCACGGTTTGCAGCACGACCGGTTCCGTGCGCAGCTGCACCTGTCCGCGCGTGATGCGCGCCGCGTCCAGGAGGTCATCGATCAGTCGCGCCATATTGCCGACCTGCCGATCGATCACGTCGCGCGCCTTGGCGTTGGTGCTTTCATTCGAGCGTTCGCTCTTCAGGATCTGCACCGCGTTGCGCAACGGTGCCAGCGGATTGCGCAACTCGTGTGCCAGCATGGCGAGGAACTGGTTCTTGTGGCGATCGGCGGCGTCGAGCTCGTCGATGCGCCGGCGCAGGGCCCCCTCGAGCCGCTTGCGCTCGCTCACGTCGCGATTGGTCTCGAGAACGAGCGAGTGTTCGCCTTCCTGGAAGAGCATCTGGATGCTGTCGACCACGATCTGGCGCCCATCCTTGGTGTGATGTTCCAGCTCGCCGTTCCAGCGTCCGTCGCGCTGCAGTGCCTCGCTGAGGAGCGTCTGCCTCTCCCAGCTCTTGCCGAGCAGCTCGTGAGTGACCCGGCCGCAGGCCTCCTCGCGGGGATAGCCATACAGGAATTCGGCGCCGCGGTTCCAGTAGAGGATCGTGCCGTCCAGCTCGCGCACGAATACCGCTTCGTGAGCCTGCTCGAGGAGGCGCGCTTGCCGCTCCAGCACCTCCTGGTTCGTCTTGAGAGCATCGATGTCCACCAGCACGACCACCGCGCCATCGATCTGGTTGTCGAGCGTGCGATAGGGTCGGATGCGCAGCAGGTACCAGCGCCCCTGCCGGTCCTGGACCTCCAGCTCCTTGGTGGTGACGGTGTCGATGACCTCGGTGAGGAGCTGAGTCAGATCCGGGACGCTCAGGTTGAGCTTGATGTCGCTGATCGGCCGCCCGATATCGCTGGCGATCAGGTTGAAGCTCTTCTCCGCCACTGGCGTGAAGCGCCGGATGCGCAGGTCCGGCCACACCATCACCATGGCCATCTGGACGCTGCCGAACAGATTGTTGAGATCGTTGTTGGCGCGGTTGAGCTCCTCGTTGCGGTTGTGCAGCTCCTCGTTGACGGTCGTCAGCTCCTCGTTGGAGGACTGGATCTCCTCCTTGGAGGTCTCCAGCTCCTCGTTGATGCTCTGCAATTCCTCGTTGGCGGACTGCACTTCTTCGTTGGCCGACTGCAGCTCTTCGTTGGCCGCCTCCTGCTGCTCGATCACGGATTGCAGGTATTCGCGCGTCGCCGCCAGCTCCTGGGTGAGACGCTGAATCTCCCGATCCGCCTTGTCGCGCCGGGGAGGCTCGGCAGCGCGCGTGTTCGTCTCCGACTCGACACCCGCGCCGCCAGACTCGGCGCGTCGCGCCGCGTCCTCGAACAGCACCCAGTAGTAACGTTGCTTCGAATCGGCGCTGCGCACCGGGATGACGCTGATTGCGAGCTCGCGATAGCCGCCATTGGAGCGCACCCGCACCTCCTTTTCGTGCACCGGGAAATCCTCTTTGCGTGCGCGCTGCAACGCGCCGCGCAGCGCCACGAGCAGGCCTTCGCGGCACATCTTGAGGAGATTCAGGCTGGCCTTGCCGGGGGCCGGAGTGAGATACGTGCCGGTATCACCGCGAAAGTGGATGACCTCGAGCTCGGAGTCGACCAGCACTCCAGCCGGCACGTAACGCGTGAGCAGGATCCGATCGGCCTCGCGCTGCAGTTCCAGCTGCACGCCCTGCGGAGCATCGCGCCAGATCTCAGGCCGCTTCACGGGCGGCAGGGGCAGGTAGTGACCGAGTGGAATGCTGTCGTGAAGCGGCGTCGACACGGCTTTCTTCGAGTAAATCTTGTGCCTGGCATCCTCGTTCGCAAACAGCTCCCCGTGGGTGCTGATGGTCTCGGAGGGTCCCAGGAACAGGAAGCCACCGGGTTTGAGCGCGTAATGAAGAATAGGCAGGAGCTTGCGCTGCAACGTGCTCTCCATGTAGATCATGACGTTGCGGCAACTGATCAGGTCCATGCGCGAGAACGGCGGATCGGTGAGCACGTTCTGGCGTGCGAACACGCAGATGTCGCGAATCGCCTTGCAGACCCGGTAGCCGCCGTCGGTTTCGACGAAGAATCGCCTCAGCCGTTCGGCCGAAATATCGTGTGCGATGCTCTTGGGGTAGAAGCCGACGCGCGATTTTTCGATGACGGCGCCGTTGAGATCGGTTGCGTACAGCACGACGGGCACATGGTTGTGGGCTTTCGCGGCGTACTCGGTGAGTGCAATCGCGATCGAGTAGGCCTCCTCGCCGGTCGAGCAGCCGAGCACCCACACGCGCACGGGGTCCTTGCGTGAGCGATCCGCGAAGAGCCGGGAGAAAACCTGGTTCTTGAGCGCGTCGAACGATTCCTCATTGCGAAAGAAGCTCGTGACGCCGATCAGGATGTCCTGGGTGAGCGCCTCGAGCTCCCCGGCATCGTTGCGCAGCAGGTCCGCGTACTCTTCCAGGTTGATCAACTTGCGCAGCACCATGCGGCGGGTGATGCGCCGGTGAAGCGTGTTGGACTTGTATTGTGCGAAGTCGATGCCGACTCCCGAGCGCAGCACATTCAAGACCCGTTCGATGCCCTCCTTGGTTGTCACGGCATCGAGGGTCGGGTACGTGACGTAAGGATGCTGCGCGATGTGCGCGAGCTCGCGCGCGATGCCGGGGGGTGGCAGCACGAAATCCACGCAGCCCGAGCCGATCGCGCTCAGCGGCATGCCTTCGTGTTGCGCGCTCTCATCCTGCGCGAACGTGATACCGCCTGCGGCCTTGATCGCTTCGAGACCCACCGTTCCATCCGTGGCCGTGCCCGACAGGATGACCCCGATGGCAAGATGCGCCAGATCGTCGGCGAGCGACGTCATGAATTCGTCGATCGGACGATGCTGTCCGGCGCGCTGCGGCCCGAGCTTCAACACGCCGCCACTGACGGTCATCGTGCGCCCCGGCGGAATGACGTAGACGTGATTCGGTTCGACGCGGCTCTCGTCCTGCACTTCCATGACATTCATCGTGGTGGTGCGCGCGAGGATCTCGGCCAGCATGCTGGTGCGCGCCGGTGGCAGGTGCTGCACGAGGACGAAAGCCATGCCCGTGTCGCGCGGCAATGCCTTGAGGAGCTCACTGAGCGCCTCGATCCCACCCGCGGAAGCGCCCACGCCTACTACGCAGAACGACGGGCGCGAATCGTTGGGAGCAATGAGCGGAGCGACTGGGCGTGACCGGACGGTGGAACGCTTGGCCGTCACCCGGGTGCGCCGGCTGCGAGTTTTCTTGGTCGGCATAGCGCGAGCTGTCCCCCGGCGTTCTATTGTCGAGCCTGTGTGGGACTCCGGCAGTCTACTCCTGTGTGGCGTTGGCGAGTCCGTATTTGAGATTGTAAATACTGCTGGCGACCGTCGCTGGACGCTCCGGCTCTGATCTGCAAGACAAAAGCCGCTAGGCGGCAGTTCTGGCGTTGCCCGGGAGAGTCAGGGCCGCGATGTAGCCCGCCAGCACGAAGTGAAAGGCAACGGGGATCGTACCGTGCAGCCAGCGCATTTCGGGCGCGAACGTCATGGTCAGCACGTACCGCAAGGCCATGACCGACGCATAAAGCGCGGCGATCCAGCGCAAGCGCCGCCTCACGCGATCCGACTCGACGTGAAAGCGGCCGGCACCGCGCGTGTTGTCATAACTGATCACCGTCATCCACATGAGCAGCAGGATTTGCGCCGGTAGCAGCAACGGGTAGGGCAGCAGCCCGGAATACCACTCCGGCCAGGAGGGGAGCCACGCGGACGCGTACAGCCCCACGTAAACCTGACCGAGCACGCGCAGCAGGAAGAGGCCCTGCAGCGTCCACAGGAGGAACGCCTTGCTCACGGAGCGGCCAGCTCGGCGGCGAACATCGTGCGGTAGTGCCGATACCACTCGCTCTGGAAGCGCTCCGCCGGATCGTAGCGGCGCTTGAGCTTCAGGAAATCGACGAACTGCGGATAGGCGCGCAAGACCTGGTCCTTGCGCGCCCAGCGGTGATAGGTGAGGAAATAGGAGCCGTCCTGCTCGAGCGCGAGATCGATCAACCGTTGAAACTCCGACGCGGCTTTCTGCATCCCTGACGCGCCGTGCTCGACGCGCAGGTTCATCACGACGCAGGCGAAGTCCTCGCGCGCCCACGCGAGGAAGGTCTCATCGTCGCGCCGGATGAGGCGAATCGTGCCGTAGATGAGATTGGTGTCGTGTGCACGGAGGTCGCGCGCCACGGAGTCGAGGAACGCGCCGAGCTTCTTCATGGGCACGTAGAGCTCCGTGATCATGAGCGAGCCGGGTGGATAGTCGGGCGCGAGTCGCTTGAGCTCCGTGTCGAAGTCGGCGTCGTAGTACGAGAGCTGGTGCGTGTCCGACCAATAGACCTGCCCGTTGGTGCTCAGGTAATAGTCGCGATAGGTGTCGAAGGCGCGCGCCTTGTCGAGATGCGCGAGCGCGAACAGGCGACGCCAGGCGGCCGGATCGAGGCCCAGCTGATCGACCGGCATCGGCGTGTCGAGCGGCACCGGCTGGTAGGCCGAGAACACGCCGACGGTGAGAAAGTCGTCCGCCTGCTCGTCAGTCTTGAACTGGAAATCGCCGTAGAGGTACCCCTCCCGTATGCGCGCGGCGAACGCATCGGGCAGACCAGCGAGGGGCAGCACCGTGACGTCGCGCTTGAGCTTCATGCGTCGTTGCAGCTGCAGATCGACGGTCGTCACCACGCCGAAGAGGCCATAGCCGCCGATCACGAGCCGGAAGAGCTCCGGATTCCGGGTGCGACTCACTTCGATCTCGCGTCCGTCGGCCTGCAGGAGCCGCAAGGACACCACGTCCTGCACGAACGGCTTCCAGGTGAGCCCGCGGCCGTGCGCGTTGGCAGACAGCGCGCCGCCGACCGAGAGCTCATCTGCGCCCGTCTGTTTCTGGATGATGCTCCAGGGTTGTGGATCGCCCGGCTGCAGCTCATGCAACTGCTCGATGAGCGCCGGCCAGCCGATGCCGGCTTCGACCGTGACGACGCCGCGCTGCCGATCGAGCGCAATCACGCGCGTGAGCCTCGACATGTCGATGTGCAACGCGTCGCGAGCGAACTGTTGGCCGCCCATGGCGTGCCGGCCGCCGGAAATGCTGACGGCCAGGTTCTCGCGAGCGGCGCGCTCGATGAGCGGGGGCAGTTCCTCGAGCCTGGTCGGCTGCACGAGCTCGCGGACGGCGGTCGCATTGAGCCGCGAATGCACGTCGTTGAGCTCGGTGGGCGCGCGTTGTGGCGCACGGACGGAGGTGGCCGTGCAAGCCGCCAGAATGAGCGGGAACGCCAGTCGGGCGAGCTTCACGACGCACCTCGCTGAGCGGCACGCGCGCGTGCGATGCGGAGAAAACCGGCGAACAGGAGTCCCAGCGCCGGCAGCAGCAACAGGTGATAGGTGGCGTTGTGATCGAAGTGGACACGATCGATTGCCACGCGCTGTTGCTGAGCGAGCGCTGCCAGCACGGACACGCCGAGGCCCGCCAATGCCAGTATCGCTCCCCGCGTGTCCGGTCCACGCAAGCGGCGCACGAGTCCGGCGACACACACCAGGGTTGCGACGACGGACACGATCAGGCTGAGCAGGAAGCGCGGATCGCGCCACGCCAGGAGGGCGTAGATCGCCAGCAGGGTCGCGAGCAGGAGAACCGGTCCTCGCAGCGCACGTACGCCGAGGAGCTCGAGGCCGCTGAGCGCGAGCCCGGAGGCGGTCACGCCCGCGAACAGCATGGCGAGCCACCAGACGAGCTGCTGCGCGAGAGTCTCCTCCTCGCTGAAGAATCCGTGCCACGTGCCGCCGACGAGTGCGGCCGCCGCGAACCCGGCGAAGAACACCGCCGGGCCGTAGAACCGTGCGCGGACGCTCGCGCTTGCGAGCCGCCACGCGCACAGCACGCACACGGCTGTCAACAGGTAGTCGGTCAGCGTCGTAGCGAGTTCACGCACTCGGCAAACGCACGGTCAGGACTCCTAGTCAGTCGACCGCGTTGATCGTAGCATCGCCGCCAGATGACCTCGACCGTGATCGATCACGTGGGCCTGGTGGGACGCGACGTGCACGCGATGCGCGTGGCGTTCGAGCGCCTGGGCTTCACGCCCACGCCGCCGAAACTGCTGATGCGCTGGGACGCCAAGACCGGCGAGCGCGAATCGCTCAAGCAGGAGACCTCGCACGCCGTGCTCGAGCATGGCTACATCGAGTTGGCGGCGGTGCTGACGGACGAGCCGGAACATCACCTGACGCGCTACCTGCGCCGCTACCAGGGACTGCACATCCTCGCGTTCACGAGCAGCGACATCGATGCCGATCACGCGCGCTGCCTGGCGGCGGGTCTCGAGCCCACGCCCGTGATCATCGCGACGCGCGACGTCGAGTACGGCAGCCGCCAGGGCGCCGCACAGTTCCGCTGGTTCATCCTGGGCGCGGAGAGCTCACCCGAGGGGCTTCTCTGCTACGTCCACAACCATACCCCGGAGCTCGTATACCAGCCCGAAGTGATGAATCACCCGAACTCGGCGCTCGGCTTGCACGGCGTGACCATCGTCGCCTCGAAGCCCGAGCGCATTGCGGAGCACTACCGGGCGTTACTGGGCATCGACCCGGTCGCGGGCGATGACGAGCTGCGCTTTGAGCCTGGCAAGCAATGCATCCGCATCATGACGCGTCACGCCTTCATTGCGCGTTATCCCGGTGCCGGCGTACCGGTGATGCCCTGCCTGCGCGCCTTCGACGTGATCGTGCGTGACATCGGTGCGGCGCGCGCCTACCTGAACGCGACGCGCGTGCGCCACCAGGTGCGCGAGGACGGCAGCGTCTGGGTGGGACCACGCTCGGCCTGCGGAGCGGCGTTGCGCCTGATGCCGCCGTGAAATTCGTGTATCCTTGCGCGCTCGCTGCAACACCTTGATTTCCTGAACATTACCGATGGAAGAGCGCTACGACCCCGCCCGCACCGAACCCGAGGCCCAGGCCTTCTGGACCGAGCAGCGCTCTTTCGAGGCACAGGAAGGCGCAGAGCGCGAGAAGTATTACTGCCTCTCGATGTTCCCGTACCCGAGCGGACGGCTGCACATGGGGCACGTGCGCAACTACACCATCGGGGACGTGATCGCGCGCTTCATGCGCATGCAGGGTCGCAACGTCCTGCAGCCGATGGGCTGGGACGCGTTCGGATTGCCCGCCGAGAACGCGGCGATGCAGAACGCGGTGCCGCCGGCCAAGTGGACGCACGACAACGTCGCCTACATGCGCAGCCAGCTCAAGTCGCTGGGATTCGCCATCGATTGGCGGCGCGAGCTCGCGACCTGCGACCCCGCGTACTACCGCTGGAACCAGTGGTTCTTCCTGCGGATGCTCGAGAAGGGCATCGCGTACAAGAAAACCGGCGTGGTCAATTGGGACCCGGTCGACAAGACCGTGCTCGCCAACGAGCAGGTGATCGAGGGTCGCGGCTGGCGCACCGGCGCGCTGGTCGAGAAGCGCGAGATCCCGATGTACTACCTGCGCATCACGCAGTACACGGAGGAGCTCCTCGCGGCGCTCGATTCGCTGCCCGCCTGGCCCGAGCGCGTCAAGGTGATGCAGGCCAACTGGATCGGCAAGAGCGTCGGCGTCAATTTCGGCTTTCCCTACGAGATCGATGGCCAACAACAGCTGCTGCGCGTCTTCACGACGCGCGCCGACACCATCATGGGGGTCACGTTCGTGGTCGTAGCGCCCGAACATCCGCTCGCGCTGCGGCTCGCGCGCGATCAGCCGCACGTCGCCGCGTTCATCGAGGAG
>DATFEQ010000026.1:0-26128 GCA_035250905.1 Steroidobacteraceae bacterium | reverse complement strand
CCGCAGCACATGGTGATGTGCAACGGCTTTACTCAGGGCTTCCGTCTCGTGTGCGCGGTGCTCAAGCAGCGCGGCGCGCGGGCCATCGCCACGGAGGATCCCTCGCACGAGGAACAGCGCGCCGCGATCCGCGCGGCGGGTCTCAAGGTGGTCACGGTGCCTGTCGATGAAAAAGGAGTCGTCGTGGAGCGGCTCGAGCGCACCGCGGCCAGCGCGATTCTCGTGACACCTGCTCACCAATTCCCGACCGGCTCGGTGCTCGCCCCGGAACGGCGCGCCGCGTTGCTCGAGTGGGCGGTACGGCGGCAGGCGTTCGTGATCGAGGACGACTACGACGCGGAATTCCGCTATGACCGCGAGCCGATAGGTTCGCTCCAGGGCGTGGCGCCCGATCGTGTCGTGTACGTGGGTTCGGCGAGCAAGACGCTGGCGCCGGCGTTGCGACTCGGCTGGCTCGTGGCGCCCGCGCAGCTGCTGGAGGGTCTGGCGCAGACCAAGGAACTGGAGGACCGCGGCTCTCCCGGTATCGAGCAACTCGCGTTCGCTGATTTCCTGGAGCGGGGCGAGCTCGACCGGCACCTGCGGCGCATGCGCCTGATCTATCGTCGCCGGCGCGACCTGTTGACCCGGGCGCTGCGCACGCACGTGCCGAAGCGGCGCGTGTTTGGCATCGCCGCGGGCCTGAACCTGATGCTGGAGCTCCCCCAGGGCGCGGACGAGCAGGCGATTGCGGCCGCGGCTGCGGAGCTCTCGGTGCGCGTCGGCGGCGTGCATCGCTACTGCGTGCGAGCCGATCCGCCTCCGGCGCTCATCCTCGGCTACGGCATGCTGCGCGACAGTGCGATCGCCGATGGCGTCAGACGGCTCGCCTCCGTAGTCGAGCGGCGGTGAACGATACCCTGTGGCCAGCGACTAGAACGAAAGCGCGCGCGCCAGGTGCTCGACCAACGCGGGATTACCGAACAAGGCATCCACCTTGCCAGCCACCGTCGAGTCACGCAGCAGCATCGTCCCGCCCGCTTCCTCGATGAGCACCCGCGTGGGCAGGATGTCCCATGCACACAATGCGGGATCGAGCATCGCGCCCAGTGCGCCGCCGATGACGAGGCCGTGGCCGAAGCAATCCGCGTAGCCGCGCACGAACTGTGAGATTTCCGCGAGTCGGCGGTAGTCCTGCAGCCGCTCGGCCGCGATGAACTGCGCAATGTCGCCGGTGCCGATGATCGCGTCTTCGATCGCCACGGACTCGGGCAGCTGCACGCTTTTTCCGTCGCAGGTCGCGCCTTGTCCACGCGCAGCGGCGTAGGTCCGATTGAGCATGGGCAGGTGAATAACGCCGATGACGGCGCGATGGTCCTGCGTGTCCTCGAGCCCAATCATCGACCCGAAGAGCGGGATGCCATTGATGAACGATCGCGTGCCGTCGATCGGATCGACTGTCCAGCGGTAACGCGTCCCCGGCCCCTGCAGGCCCTGCTCCTCGCCCAGGATGTCGAGCGGCCCGACGCTCGAACGGGACAAGAGGTGAGCGCGGATGATCGCTTCTGCCTCCTGGTCCGCAAACGTCACCGGCGAGCCGTCGCGCTTGCGCTCGATCCCGAGTGCCTGGCTGCCGAAGTATTTCCGGATGCAGACGCCTGCGGCGAGTGCGGCGTCGACGGCTGCTGCCAGCATTTCCCTCAGTTGCGTGTCGGTCAGCGTCAAGGTCAGGTGGTTGCTGAGGCGCGGGAGTTCATCCAGCCTGCCGCGGCCTGTACGAGCTCATGCATGACGTCGGCGCTCTTCTTTCCGGAGCGCGCCGGTACCTGGAAGGAATGGTTGGCGTCCTGGAATACCTTCAACGTCGCACGCTGGCCCAGCTTCTGGATGATCGGCTCGAGCAGGTCGAGCGCCGCCAGCTCGTCACGGCTTCCCTGCAGAAAGAGCATCGGGAGCTTGACGTCCGAGAGATGTACGCCACGTTCGGCCGAGCGCCGCCCCGGCGCATGCAGCGGAAAGCCGAGAAATACCAGGCCTTGTACGCCTGGGAGCGGTGACTCGGCTTGCGCCTGCGACGTCATGCGGCCCCCGAATGACTTGCCACCGGCGAAGAGCGGCACCTGCGGCGCGAGCCGGTTGGCCTCGGCGATCGCGGCGCGCACCGTTGCCTGGCAAACCTTTGGTTGATCCGGGCGGCGCGCACGGCGCTCCATGTAGGGAAAGTTATAGCGCAGCGTCGCGATGCCCTGCGCCTGCAGCTCCGTTGCAACCGCGACCATGAAGACGTGTTCCATGCCCGCTCCAGCGCCGTGAGCCAGCACGTAGGCCGCACGCGCTGGCGTGGGCGACTGCCAGAGCGCCGAGACACGAGTTGCATCATCAACGGTGAAGTTGAAGCGCTTGATCATGGTGGCAGCAACCTGAGGCGGGTCGATACGTGCGCATGGTAGACGATCTTGGCATTGCACAGGGTTTTGTCGCGGCTCGAGGCCGTTGAGTGCGCAATCCGGGTCACGCCGGGAGGCGGCCCTTCAAAGCAGGCGATACTTGAAAATGAGCCAGGCGACGAGCGCGATCAGCAACACGATGATCGGCAGGACTATCCGGCTCATCCGCCCCATCCGCTCGATGCCGGCCCGCTGCAGCGCCACCGACTCGTCGGCGATGCGACGCATGCGCTCGGACTCGGTCCGGGCCAGCTCGAGCTGCTCGCGTTGTCGTGCCAATGCTTCGCGCTGGCCATCGCGGATCTCGGTGAGGAGTTCGACGATCTCATCGTCGCGGGCCATGAACCCTCCTTGAGCTTTTCCGGGGGCAGGGATTCGCTGGGCTCGGAGTATGATCCCCGCCCTCAACCGATTGCGAGCGGAGGCTAGCATGAGCACATACACCGCCACCGTGGTGTGGACGCGCCCGGCGGGCGCGGTCTTCAAGGACAACAAGTATTCGCGGGCACACGAGTGGCGCTTCGACGGCGGAGTGAGCGTGCCGGCATCGAGCTCTCCCAAGGTCGTGCCCGCGCCGCTCTCGAAGCAGGACGCCGTAGACCCCGAAGAAGCCTTCGTCGCGTCGCTCGCCTCCTGCCACATGCTCTTCTTTCTCTTCTACGCCGCCAAGGCGGGCTTCGTCATCGAGCGCTACGAGGACGACGCGAGCGGTGAGATCGGCAAGAACGCGCAGGGCGCCATGGCCATGCTGAAAGTGACGTTGCGGCCGCAAGTGGCGTGGGCAGACCGGACGCCATCGCCCGCCGAGCTCGATGACCTTCACCATCGCTCACACGAGTCCTGTTACATCGCGAACTCTGTCAAGACGGAAGTCCAGGTCGAGCCACGCTGATCGCGCTGCTGCCGAGTTCGATGCGCGCTTGCGGTTGCGGGTATGATGGCCGCCCCCGGGAAGGAGGCACAGGATGATGAAGTTGATCGGAATGTTCGATTCGCCGTTCGTACGTCCCGTGGCGGTCAGCGCCAAGTTGCTCGGCATACAGTTCGAGCACGTCAACTGGTCCGTCGGCAAGGATTTCGACCGCATCCGCCAGTACAGCCCGCTCGGTCGCGTGCCCACGCTGGTACTCGATGATGGCGAGGTGCTGGTCGAGTGCTCTGCGATGCTCGACTATCTCGATGACCTGGTGGGATCAGAGCGCGCGTTGCTGCCTGCGACGGGTGCCGAGCGTCGCGCGGCGCTGCGCCTCATGGCGCTCGCGTACGGCGCGGCGGAGAAAGCTCGCGAGGAAATCGTCGATCGCGTGTTTCGTCCGGCCGAGAAGCGCCACCTGCCCTGGATCGAGCGTTGTCGCTCGCAGCTGCGCGGTGCGCTCGCCGAACTCGAGCGTCACGCCGCGCAAAAGCGTGACGCCCAGTGGCTCGTGGGCGGGCGGCTGACGCAGGCGGATGTCTACGTGAGCTGCATCTTCACGTTCCTGACAGAGGCGGTTCCAGCAGCATTCAACGCTGCGGACTATCCGATGCTGCGCGCCCACGTGGCGCGCGTGGAGGCGATGCCGGAATTCCGCCAGACGCGCGCACCCTGGTCCGCGCCGACCACATCCGTAGCCGCGACGGCTTCACGCAGCAGCCCGTCCTCGGCAGGACGCAAGAGACGCGCGCGCCGAGTCGTGGCGAAGAAACGGCGGACCACGTCGCACCGAGAGGCGCGGTCGAACCGCAAGCGCAGCCGTTAGGAACGGCGCGTACCCACATTCGAGAGGTGCAAGGATGAAATTTGTGCTCTGGTTGATATTGCTGGTGCTGTGCTGGCCGCTCGCGCTGCTCGCGCTCGTGCTGTGGCCGCTCGTGTGGCTCATTTCGCTGCCCTTCCGACTGCTCGGCGTCGCCGTCGAAGGCGTATTCGCGTTGCTGCGCGCGCTCGTGCTCCTGCCGGCGAGGGTCCTGGGTGGCAGGCCCTGACAGCGGGGCGCGCGCCGCCCCATCGATGCGCCGGACGAACAGGAGTGAGGACATGACCAGCCGAGTGACGGAGATCGCGGCGGACCTCTACCGCATCTCGACCTTTCACGCCGATTACGGCATCCAGTTCAACCAGTTCCTCGTCAAGGACCAGGAGCCGTTCCTGATGCACACAGGCTTCAGGCGCATGTTCGATTCGACGCTTGAGGGGGTCGCGTCGATCATCGATCCGGCGACGCTGCGCTGGATCGGCTTCAGTCATTTCGAGGCCGATGAGTGCGGTGCACTCAACCAGTGGCTCAAGGTGGCGCCGCGCGCCCAGGCGGTGTGCAGCATGGTGGGCGCGATGGTCTCGCTCACCGACTACGCGGACCGGGCGCCGCGCGGGCTCGAAGACGAGGAAGTGCTCGCGATCGGGCGACGCCGGCTGCGATTCCTGGCGACACCGCATGTGCCACATTCCTGGGACGCGGGACTCTTTTTCGAGGAGACCGAGCAGGCGCTGCTGTGCTCGGACCTCTTCTTTCAACCGGGCGATCCGGCCGCCTTGACGGTGGATGTGGTCGCGCCCGCGCGCGAATCGATACGCGCCAGTCTCGCGGGTCCACTCGCCAGGGACATGCCGTACACGCCCTATACCGACAGCACCTTCCAGCGCCTCGTCGCGCTCAACCCCAAGGTGCTCGCGACCATGCACGGTTCGTCGTTCCGCGGCGATGGCGCGCGCGCGTTGCAGGACCTCGCGGGGGTGGTCAGGGAGTTTTTGGGCTAGGCTCCGCCTCGTCCCCGTCATCCGCTTCCGGCGAGCATTCCGGAACGCCCGCGACCGCTTGCAGGCTGCCAGCGATTTCCTCGAGGTCGCGCTCCAGATCATCGATGGCCATGCGTGCGAAGGTGGGCGTGCTGGACGAGTCGATCCGATTGACGTGAGTATTCAGGCGTCGCACACGACTCTTGAAGTCGGCGCCCACCTTCTGCCCGTCCGCTCCGCAGCGCGACGTGAGCGCGTACACGTTGTTGCCGATCTCCGTCATGCGGGTGGCGCTGCGCTTGAGCTCCCGGTACTCGTAGCTGCCGGAGAACAGCCGCGAAGAATCACTGGTGCTCTGATCTGCCCGCGCCAGCGCATACCGCAGGTCGCGCATCTGTCCGCTGATGACCGGTAGCAATTGACGGACCTCGGCCACCAGGCTTTGCAGCCCCTCGGAGGACTTTTGGGCTTCGATGGCGAAGAGTGCGGCCGGCACGCATGCGGCAGCGAAGCATGAGACGAGCAGCAGCGAGCGGCGCAGTGTGCGCAGGTTCAGCATCGGCAGTTGTGGACTGTCAATAGCCGCGCGCGGCGCGCTTGGCTTTCTTCTCGGCGCGCTTTTCCTCGAGCGTCTTGGCGGGCTTTTTCTTGGTCTCTTTTCTCTTGTCCATACCCTTGCTCATGATCCTGGCTCCTGTTCAGTGCGGCCGGTTCTATCGTAACCAGAAGGCACAGCGTCGTGCACCCATCGGGCCGACCGGGAGCCGGGCGGCTGGCCTGCGCCAGCAACTCTCCGAGGGTCGGGGCCGGGCGCAAGTTTGTCCGGCGCCCCGACCCGATTTGGGCTATAGTCCGCGGCCTGCTCGTGCGCGTCTTCGTGACATCTCGACTCATCCCCACCGTTTGACCGGTTTTTCACGCCCATGCGTGCGCGCGTACTTTGATCCCTCATTTGGAGTTTCTTCAGTCATGACCAAGATTTACGTGGGTAACCTGCCATTCACTGCTAACGAGGCAGAGGTGCGAGCACTGTTTGCCCAGTACGGCACCGTTGAGTCGCTGAGCCTGATCACCGATCGGGACACCGGTCGGCCGCGCGGGTTCGGTTTCGTCGAGATGTCCAATGCCGATGCCGCGCGCGCCATCCAGGCCCTCAACGGCAAGGACATGAACGGGCGTGCCCTCAAGGTGAACGAGGCGCAGGAGCGCTCGAACAACCGCGGCGGCGGCGCCCGCCCGCGCCGCTTCTGATCCCCAGCACGGCGAGCCCTCTCCCTGCCGAAGGGAGAGGGCGCCTTGTCGTGCGGCGCAGTCCTGCGCCGTGAGATTGTCGCCCGCTCTACCCGAGAGCGAACACGGCGACCAGCAGAATCAGAAACGCGATCACGGCGATCATGCCGTGAAGCACGATCACGCCGCCGGGCAGGGGCCTGCCGCGGATGTGGAAGCTCACCAGGTAGAGTCCGCCCAGCGCGGCGAGTACGAAGAGTGCCAGCGCCCACGTGTGCACCGTGGTGCCCAGGCCGATCTGCAACACGCCCAATAGCAACACGACGGTGGCGCAGACAGCCAACACGCCGTGCAGCACGGCCGCGAGTACGGGTGGTGGGGTACGGCCCCGGGAGTGCAGAACCCCCATGTAGACACCGACAACCGCTGCCACTGCATAAAGCCACACGGCATTAGTGAGCATGATTTCCTCCTGCCAGGTGAGGTGGTCGAAGTCTCCCAATTAAATGCTGCGCATGCGATTGTGGTTCCCGATGCCCGCCAATCGCAACCGTCTCGCGCGGTCCTGGTAAAACTTGCAAGCCGGCGCCCGGCGCCCGCCTTGGCATCATTTGCCACATCGGTTTTGCTAACCTTCTCGTCATGAAACCAGCGCCGCCCGGCTGGCCGCGGATTTCATCCGCGCTCTTTTATGACGACGCCCGCGCCGCCATCGACTGGCTGTGCGAGGTGTTCCGTTTCACGGTGCGTCTGCGGATCGATGGCGAGGCGGGGCGCATCGAGCACAGCGAGCTGACGTTCGACGACGGCCTCATCATGGTGGGCAGTACGGGCGCGAGGGCCGGCCGGCAGGTTCCCTACTCCAGTCCCCGGTCGCTCGGCGGCGCGAACACGCAGACCCTGTGCATCTACGTCGACGACGTCGACGCGCATCATGCCCACGCCGTGAAGTGCGGCGCCAAGGTCACGCGCGCGCTCGCGACCACCGACTACGGAAGCGAATATTGGACCGATCGCAGTTACGAGGCCGAAGATCCGGAAGGGCATCGCTGGTTCTTCGTGCAGCGCATGCGCAGTCCGGGTGAGCCCGCGCGCTGATCGCGCGCGCACGCCGGCGGCCGCTGGCCTCAACCGATCAGGCGATGCCAGAGCCGACGGATCGCGGACTCGCGCTTGTGCACGCCGACCGGGGAATAGTTTGAGTCCCGGGCCGCGCGCGGGTCGGATGTGCGCGCGTCCTTCTCGCCCAGGGCTTCGAGCAGCTCATCGCGGCTGAAGGCCGGACCACGCCGCTGCGCGTCCTCGCGCATCTTCACCGTCGCGGATCGTGTTTCCGGTGCCGTCGTCGGTCGCGCCGTCTCTGCGGGACGCTCCGGGATCACGATGGGCCCAGGCTTCGGTGCCGCGCTCGTCTGCGACGAGGCGGGCGGCGTCGATTGCACCAGCCGCGCGGAAAGCACCCGGACCGGCTCGAGCAGCGATGTCGGCGAAGCTGGCATCGTCACCTCCGGAGCAGAGCGCGTCGGCTGCGTTGCCGGGACCACCGTGGGCGGCACGACCGGCTCGGCGTGCGCCGGTGCCGCCGCCGCGACGTTGGGTGTTGTGCCCGTTGCTGCAGACGGCTGCGTGCTCATTGTCGGTGCGAGCGCGCGCGACGCTGGCGTGGACTGGTCCTCGGCGTGCATGGACGTGCGCGCATCCCGATGCCACGCGATGGTGCGGGCCACGTCATATTCGCGACTGCTGACCGGGACCACGGCCACGGCGGGAAAATCGGGGCGCACGTAGAGCGCAATCTGGCGGGCGGAAATCACGCTGGTGAAGAAGCCGAGGCGAATCCCGTAATAGCGGATGCCACCGCGCATCACCGTCACGGTGTACATGGTGTAGGCGTCGTAGATCGCGAGCTGCGGGATATGGTTCGGGTCGACACGCTGGTCCGACCACACGAGCTGCACCACGTAGCGCTGCGGGGCGGCGACGGGAATCTCATCAGGCGACGGCTCTGGCGATGCGGTCGTGAGGTGTGGTTGCGTCGGCTGTGCCGGCATGTGGATCAGGCGGAACTCGGACACATTGGTATCGTCGAGCGAGCCGAGGCCACTGCGAGGCGCGGCGGCGATCCACGCCGTGGAGTAGCGTCGCTGCACCGCCGGCAATGCGCGCTCGGCGTCCGCGCGCGTTTCGAAGTAGCCCAGGTGCAGGCGATACCGATCGCGTCCATCCTCGACGCGACGCGAGCGAAACACGGCGAGCCCGAAGAAGCCGCGTACGTCCGGCATCTCGAGCGGCATCGGCTCGTTGGCGGAACAGAGATTGATGACGTACAGAGCGCGCGCGTTCTCGGCTCGCGCTGGCATCAGGCGCGTCACTTCCGGCGCCCGGTCGGACGGATCTTGCGGTTCGCGCATCGAGCTTCCCCTGAGTCGCGCGCTCGTCTGGTTGGGCCGACTATGCAGCACTCGGGGTGCCAGCCTCAAGTCGAGCTTGCGTATGTTTTTGGCGACAGCGCGCGAAGCCCCGTACACTTCCGCCACCGATTCGGCTCGAAGGAGCTCCTCGTGCCTGCTGCAGAAATCCACAACATGGCGCTGTTTTGCGACTTCGAGAACATTGCGCTCGGCGTACGCGACGCCAAGTACCAGAGGTTCGACATGCAGAAGGTGCTCGAGCGCTTGCTGCTCAAGGGCAGCATCGTGGTCAAGAAGGCCTACTGCGACTGGGATCGTTACCGCGAGTTCAAGGCGGGCATGCACGAGGCGTCGTTCGAGCTCATCGAGATTCCGCACGTACGCCAGTCCGGCAAGAACTCGGCCGACATCCGCATGGTGGTGGACGCCCTCGACCTCTGTTACACCAAGGCGCACGTCGACACGTTCGTGATCATCAGCGGGGACTCGGATTTCTCGCCGCTGGTGAGCAAGCTGCGCGAGAACGCCAAGGTCGTGATCGGTGTCGGCGTCAAGAATTCCACTTCGGACCTCCTCATCGCCAATTGCGATGAGTTCATTTACTACGATGACCTGGTGCGCGAGACCCCCGGCAGGCGACGCGCGCCCCGCAAGGGCGCCGCCAAGCCGGCGGAAGTGGCGCATCCGCCACGCAAGAGCGAGGACGAGCGCAAGCAGGAAGCCTTCGACCTGCTGGTGAAGACGCTCGAGGCGTTGATCGCGGAACGCGGTGAGGACGAGCGTATCTGGGGCTCGATGATCAAGCAGGCGCTGAAGCGACGCTTGCCGGGCTTCAGCGAGTCCTATCACGGCTTCGCCGGCTTCAACGAGCTGCTCGAGGAAGGCCAGACGCGGGGCCTCGTGACACTCGAGCACGATGAGAAGTCAGGCGGCTACATCGTGCGCATGCCGAAATGAGCACTCGCCCGTCGGACGTAACTTATTGATATACCGCTAGATCTTGGTGACGCGCGCGGCGCCACCCTGGCCCCGCAGCACCTTGACGCGCTCTCCCATGGCGAATGGCTGGTCCGCGCCCTGCACGATGGCGACCGTCGAGCCCTCGTCGAGATCCACCGTGATCTGCAGACCTTGCTGACGCGTCGCGCGCTCCTCGACCGCATCGCCCGCGACCGCTCCGGCGACCGCACCCACCGCACCGGCCACGCCTCGACCCGAGCCATCGACGATCGCACGTCCGACCTCATAGCCGATGTAGCCGCCACCCGCGCGACCGAAGTAGCTGCGCTCGCCTTCGATCGTGACGCTGTCGAGGCCGGCGACGTTGCCGTATTCGACCCGCCATGCCTGCTGGGCCTGGTACCTAGGGTAGACCTTGCTCGAGGCGCTGGACGCGCAGCCCGTGGCGATGGACGTGAACAGGAGTGCGGTCACAAGGGATCGGAACATGGCACACCTCGCGCGAAAGCCACACAGCAAGGTGCTAACGCGCGGGTTTCCCCGGGGTTGACCGACCTCGGTAGAAAACCATCTGCTGGGCGGTCTTGCTGGAAGGTCGCGTTTCGTGCCGATCCCGGAGGGGGTGCTGGCAGGCCGGGAGCTTTAAGCGCCCGGATTTCGAACGCCGTCCTTGCCACGGCTGTCTGACAGGCTGCACGCTTTCGGGCGGTTACCCGGGGAACGCACGCGAAATCATGTCATCGCAGGGTTCTGGAGCGCGTCGCTGGCGACGCGTCCTCCTCATCGTCGCGCTTCTTGCGGTTCTCGCCGACGTCGTCTTCATCTTCTACCTCGACCGCCAGGTAACGCCGCAGTTCGAGGGGCGGCGCTGGACGCTGCCGGCGCAGGTGTTCGCGCAGCCGCTCGAGCTCTATGCAGGATTGCCGCTCTCCACCAAGGGGCTCGAGGAGGAGCTGACGCGCCTGCATTACGTGCCCGCGACCGAGCTCACGCGGCCGGGAACCTATCGCCGGCGCGCCGGGCGTTTCGACATCGCCGCACGACGCGCGCAATTCATCGACGAAGTGCGCGACGCGCAGACCATCAGCGTTACCACCGCGGGTAGCAGCATCGCCCGTATCGCCGACGTCAAGGGCGAGGAGCTGCCGATCTTCCGGCTCGATCCGGTGCTGATCGGCAGCATCTTCCCGATCCACGGCGAGGATCGCATCGTGGTCGCACCGCAGGACGTGCCGCCGCTGCTCCCCACCGCACTCATGGTGATCGAGGATCGCAAGTTCGAGACTCATCACGGTATCGACCCGGAGGGCATCCTGCGCGCGGCCTGGGTCAACGTGCGTGCGCGCTCGATCGAGCAGGGCGGCAGCACGCTCACACAGCAGCTGGTGCGCAGCTATTTCCTCGACGACCGGCAGACCCTGTGGCGCAAGATCAAGGAGGCGCTGATGGCGGTCATTCTCGATGCACGCTTCGAGAAGACCGATCTCATGAACGCCTACATCAACGAGATCTATCTCGGCCAGGACGGTCAGCGCGCAATCCATGGTTTCGGACTCGCGAGCCAGTTCTATTTCGGCAAGCCGCTCAAGGAGCTCGAACTGAGCGAGATCGCCTTGCTGGTGGCGGTGGTGCGCGGCCCGTCCTACTACGACCCGCGCAAGCATCCGGAGCGCGCGCGCGTGCGACGCGACCTGGTGCTCAGGCTTCTCGGGCAGTTCGGCGCGGTCGGCGAGAAAGACGCGCTCAAAGCCATCGCGCAGCCGCTCGGCGTCACCGCGAATGTCGCCGCGGGCTACTACCCGGCGTATCTCGCGTTCGTGCGCCGGACTCTGCGCCGCGATTATCGCGAGGAGGACCTGACGGAAGCGGGTCTGCAGGTTTTCACGACACTCGATCCGCGCGTGCAGGCGACGGCCGAGGCCGCGCTGATCGAGGAGCTCACGCGGCTCGACAAGCGCTACAAGGACAAGGACGCGCGGCTCGAGGGCGCGGTGGTCGTGACCGCGCCGCAGAGCGGTGACGTCGTCGCGATCGTCGGCGGCCGCGAGACCGGGCTCGATGGCTTCAATCGCGCGCTCGACGCGCGGCGCGCGATCGGCTCGCTCGCCAAGCCGGTGGTGTACCTCGCAGCGCTGGAAACGGGCCGCTACAACGCCGCGAGCCTCATCGACGACGCACCGATCGAGGTGAAGCTGCCGAACGGGCAGCGTTGGCGGCCGGAAAACTTCACCCACGAGGTGCATGGCCTGGTGCCCCTCACGCGCGCGCTGGCCGATTCGCTCAACCTGGCGACGGTTCACCTGGGCCTCGAGGTCGGCGTGAAGAGCGTGTCCAAGACGTTTGCGCGCCTCGGTCTCGACAAGCCGCCGGCAGAGAACCCGGCGCTCATTCTCGGGGCGATCGATCTCGCGCCCATCGAGGTCGCCCAGCTCTACAACAGCCTCGCGAACGGCGGTTTTCGCACGCCGCTGCGTGCCGTGCGCGCGGTGGTGAGCGCGGATGGCAAGCCGCTGCGCGCCTTTCCGCTCGAGGTCACGCCGGTCGCGGATTCGGCCACCGTGTATCAGTTGAACCGCATGCTCACCAAGGTGACGCAACGAGGCACGGGCCAAGCGGTGTACGCACGACTGTCACCCGACATCATCGTCGCGGGCAAGACGGGGACTTCCGACGACTTCCGCGACAGCTGGTTCGCGGGATTCACGGGTAACTACCTCGCGGTGACCTGGGTGGGGTTCGACGACAATCAACCCACGGGACTCACCGGCTCGGCGGGAGCGCTCAGCGTGTGGTCGAAGCTCATGCGCGAGCTCGGACCGGTGTCGTGGGATGCGACGCTGCCCGAGTCGCTCGCCGAGGTGTGGATCGAATATCCGACCGGCTACATGGCGAAGCCCGGCTGTGCCGAGGATGTGGTCTCGGTGGCCGTGCCGGCCGACGCGGTGCTGCCCATCAAGCCCGGCTGCGGCGACGATCCGGTGAGCGAGTTTGCTGAACGCACGCGGCAGTGGCTCGAGGGTATCATTCGTCAATGAGTCGAACCGCGTTGGTTCTCGCGCTGATGCTCGCGCTGACACTGTCAGCCTGCCAGCTGCCCAATCCCTACAAGCCGCCGCCGCCGCAGCAGCCGCAGCCCGCACCCGGCGGCGCGCCGACCCTGCCGACACCCGCTCCGCCGCCAACGGAACAGCCGGCGCCGCCGCCCGAACCGGTCGAGGAGCCTCCTGTTCCACCGCCCGTGCGCGAGTATCAGCTCGGTTCCGCTGCGCAGTCCCTGGTCAGCCAGGCGCGCACGCAGGCCGCTGCCGGCAACTTCGCGGTGGCCGCCAGTTCGATCGAGCGCGCGCTCAGGATCGAACCCAACAACCCGCTGCTCTGGATCGAGCTCGGCCGCGTGCGCCAGGCGGAAGGCAATTACGCGCAGGCCGAGAACATGGGTCGCAAGGGCCTGTCGCTCGCGACCGGCGATCCACGCACGCAATCCTCTGCCTGGCGCCTCATCGCGGAAGCGTTGCGCGCGCGCGGCCGGGCGCCGCAAGCACAGGAAGCCGAAGCGCGCGCCGACGCGCTCACGCCGCGCTGAAACGCGCTAAGGGTCGAGCCAGAGCAGGGTTGCGCTAGTACTTCGAGTGCAGCGTCGCGGGCTCGAGCTCGCGCTTGATCTGCTTCTGGAACAGCGCGGGTCCCACCCACGTGTAGATGCAGAACCCGATCCAGGTAACCGCGAGCACGCCCTGGATGGCCGGGTGCCCGAGGTCACCCGCGACCAGCACGCCCACGCGGTAGACGAGGTAGATGCCGAGCAGCATCACCACCCGGCGCATGATCGAGCCGCCGCCAAAGAATGCGTTGAAACGCCACCACAGGCCGAGCAGCGGACTTTCACGTGCTTTCACTGCCGTCAGCAGGTGGACGGCGCCCTCGTGGTTGGCGTTCTGCCGCAAAACGAGCAGCGCATGCTCGCGAGCGCCCGCGGTGTCGCCCCGTTGCAGCAGCACTTCGCCCATGACCAGCAGCGCATCGGTGTTTTCCGGACTGAGCCTGAGTCCTTCGTGCGCGAACTGCTCGGCACGGTCGAAGTCGCGTTGCGACTTGTAGTAATCGCCGAGCGCCGCCCAGGTGTCGGCATCGTCGGGGGCGAGCTCGCGCGCCTTTTCGAGTAGCGGCAGGGCTTCCTGCGGCCGGTTCCACATCTGATAGAGCCGCGCGAGCCCGAGCAGCGAATGCGTGTGCTCGGGCTGGAGCGTGATCGCGCGTCGCAAGTGCTCCTCGGCAAGCGCAAAGTCGCGCCGCGCCAGCGCCACCATCGCCGCGGCGTAGTGCGCCAGCCCGCTGTCCGGATCGAGCCCAACCGCGAGGCGCGCTTCATGTTCCGCGGCCTGCAGGCGACGCTCGTCGTGCAGGCACAGCGCGAGCAACGCGTGCGCGGCGCTGTTATCCGGGTCGGCACTCAGCGCCTGGCGCAGTGACTCGATCGCGCCGGGCAGGTTGCCGTGGCCGATCTGGGCGCGGGCGCGATCGATCAGTTGCTCGATATCGCGCGCCATCAGGACACCATCATTTGCCACACCGGGTGATCGACCGCGTTGATGAGCACCCGCCGCAGCAGCAGCGCGCCGATGAATACGACGGCCAGGCCGTTTTGCACCTTGCCGCCAAAGTACTCGAACAGCGCGAATCCGGTCTGCTGCAGGTAGTAGATCCAGTAGGTGATCGCAAGCTTCCAGGCGACCACGAGCAGGAAAGCGTACTTCACGGCTCCGGCAGCCAGGGCCCCGCTCGATTCCGCCTGCACCAGCAGAAAGCCGAGGATTCCCGCGCCCAGCAGCATGGTGAGCGCGAGCTCGATCTCGCGCCTCCAGGTGGGGCCGCGCAGGAAGTAGGCATTCACTGCGAACAGCAGTGCGCCGAACGCCGCCCCACCCATCATGACCGCGAGCAGCGCCCAGAACGGGTCGATTACGAAACCACGTGGGCGTGTGGCAAGCGGCTCGTCCTGGATGCGGTAGCCCGCGCTCACCGCCGGCCCCCGTGCCGCTCGAGGAATTCGAGCACCTCGTCGTACTGGCCGCCTTCGTTGGCGTAGCGCGCGTAGTTGCGCGCCGTGGTGAGCCATTCCGTCGTGGTCGCCTTGGTTTCCTTGAGCGCCGCGCGCAGGTGATCCATGGTCACGGGGCACTCGCGCCCCGAGTTGATCGAGGCCTCGATGGCCTCGTCCACCGCCGTGTCGACGAGGTCGCGCAGGTCCGCGCCCGAGAATCCAGACGTGAGATCGGCGATCTCGCGCACCGGCAGGGCGCCGGCGGTCGGGCGCTCCTGGAGCAGTCGCGCGAGGATCGATTCGCGCGCTCCGCGGTCGGGTGGCGGCACGAACATCACGCGGTCGAATCGACCCGGCCGGCGAAACGCCGGATCGACGGCCCACGGCACGTTGGTGGCCGCCATGACCAGCACGTTCTGATTGTTCTGCGCAAAGCCGTCGAGCTCGGAGAGAAACTGGCTCACGAGCTTGGAGGAGGTGGCCTCGCGCGAATACTGGCGCTTGCCGCCGAGCGCCTCGACTTCGTCGAAGAACAGCACGGCCGGAGCGCTGCGCCGTGCCTGCTCGAACAACTCGTGGAGCTTGCGCTCGGACTCGCCGATGTACATGTCGAGGATGTCGGAGACGGCCACGTTGTAGAACCGCGCACCGCATTCGCCGGCTGTGGCGCGCGCGATCAGCGTCTTGCCGCAACCGGGCGGGCCGTAGAGCAGGATGCCGCCGCCCGCCTTGCGTCGAAAGCGCTGGAAGAGCGATGGCTTCTGGAATGGCAGGATGATGCGGCGGTGAATCTGCTTCTTGATCTCATCGAGGCCGCCGACGTCGGCGAACGTGACGCGCTCCATCTCGGGCATGAGCAGGCGCACGACTTCGCTCTGGTCAGTGTCGTCGTTGGCCTCCTGCGTGACCTTGCGGGCGGCCGCGCGACGCGCGGCATCGAATGACACCACCTGCGCCGTGAGCCGCGCCTCGAGTGCGCGATCCTCGAGCGCCGGATTGGCCTTGACCGCATCCCGGTACTCGGTCAGCCCTTGCGCGAGATCGCCCGTCCGGCTGAGTGCGTGCGCGCGCAGAAGGGCGGTTTCGGGTTCGACCCCGTCCAGGACCTCGAGCGCGCACTCGGCATCCTCGGCGAGCAACCAGGCGCGCGCCAGCTCACGCCGCTCGGACTCGGGCCAGGCATGCGTGTCGAGCCGCGCCTCCGACAGGACGTCGCGGGCGCGAGCGGCGTCGCCCCGCTCGAGGCAGGCGCGCACCACGATGAGCGCAAGCTCACGGTTCTGCGGAGCCGCGCGCAGCGTATTGCGCAGCGCCTCGAGCGTGGAATCGTCCATCTGGACGCGCCGTCAGCTCGCTGCCGCGACCGGGCTGCGTTGACCCGCGGTCAGTTCCTTGAGGCAATCCTCGACGATCTGCAGCCCTTCATCGGCCAGCGCTTCCGCAATCGTGAGCGGCGCGAGGAAGCGGATGACATTGCCGCGCACGCCGCACGAGAGCAGGACCAGGCCCTTGCGACCGGCTGCCTGCGTGAGTGCCTTGGTGAGCTCGGGATCCGGTGCGTTGGCGTCGCGGTTCTTGACCAGCTCCATCGCAACCATCGCGCCCAGGCCACGCACCTCTCCGATGCTGGGCATGCGGGCCTGCATCGCCTTGAGTCGCGAAACCATGCGCTCACCGAGCATGCGCGCGCGCTCCACCAGGTTTTCGTCGCGGATCACGTCGAGCGTCGCGAGACCCGCGGCGCACCCGAGCGGCGATCCGGCGAACGTGCCGCCGAGTCCGCCGGGTGGCGGCGCGTCCATGATGGCGGCCTTGCCGATCACCGCCGAAATGGGCACGCCCCCCGCAACGCTCTTGGCGATCGTCATCAGGTCCGGCTCCACGCCCGCGTGCTCGATCGCGAACATCCGCCCGGTGCGAGCGAAGCCGGTCTGGATTTCGTCCGCGATCAGGACGATGCCGTGCTGGTCGCAGAGCTGGCGCAGCTTCTGCATGAACGACGGCGGTGCGACATAGAAGCCACCCTCGCCGAGCACGGGCTCGATGATGATCGCCGCCACACGTGCCGGGTCGACATCCGCCTTGAAGAGATTCTCGAGCGCCGCGAAGGAGTGCTCGGCGGTGACGCCGTGATACGGAATCGGAAACGGCACGTGGAACACTTCGGGCGGCATCGGGCCGAAGCCGGCTTTGTACGGCTGCACCTTGCCCGTGAGCCCGATGCACAGCAGCGTCCGGCCGTGAAATCCCCCGGTGAACGCGATCACTGCCGAGCGATTGGTGTGGTAACGGGCGATCTTCACGGCGTTCTCGACCGCCTCGGCGCCGGTCGACAGGAAGATCGTCTTCTTCGGCGTCGCGCCCGGGGCGAGCGCGTTCAGGCGCTCGGCGAGGGCGATATAGCCCTCGTACGGGGTCACCTGGAAGCAGGCATGGGTGAGCTTGCCGGCCTGGCGGATCAGGGCGGCCTGCATGCGCGGATGCACATGTCCGGTGTTGAGCACCGCAATACCGCTCGCAAAATCGATGTAACGGCGGCCCTCCACGTCCCAGAGCTCCGCGTTCTGAGCGTGATCGGCGTACACGCCGAGCAGGTTGGAGACACCCCTGGGGACAGCATTGGCCCGGCGGCGATGCAATTCGTCGTTGGTAGCCATGGAACGTGAACCCGGAAGGATTGCGGGGACGCTCATCCTACCATCCTCGCGGATTGGTCATAACGCGTCAGCTTTTAGGGGCAATGCTGAGACGTGTGGCGTGGACGCCGGCGGCCGTCCCTGACAAGGTCGCCCGCACCGGTTTCGCGGCGTTTTCCATGAAAAATATTGCCCACCAGGGTCGGCCCTCGAGTGAGCCGCCGGCGGAGGCTGCAGCTGCAGAAAGCGTGCGTGCGTCACGCTTTCGCCTGTCGTTGACGGGCTGGCTCGCCTTTGGCCTGGGCGGGATCGTGGTCGTCTTTCTCGCCGGCAACCTCCTGGTTCAACGCAGCACGCGCCTCGCCACCGAAAACGTCACGCGGGTGCAGCAGGAGCTCGAGCCCCTGGCACGCCGCGCGCGCTCGCTCTCGGATGCCATCTCCAACTACGAACGAGCGATCCTGAGTTATCTCAAGCCCGGCTCGCCCGCCGAGCACACCGCGGTCGATGCTGCGCAGGCGCGCATGCAGGCCGCCATCACCGAACACATTCGCTTCACCAGCACCGACGCGGACCTCGCCGCGGTGCGCAGTCTCGCGGACGCCGTCACCCGCCACGAAACCAACGGCAGCGAGCTAGTCCAGCGCTTCGACCGGCGCAGCGCGCTCCTCACCACCTTCTGGTCGCTGATGGATGGCCTGCGCAAGCGCGTCGACGGCGCTGGCGAGGTCACGGTCGGCGAGAACGTGTTCGCGCGCCGCTCACTCTCCGAGCTCTCCAACGCACTCGACGCGGCGCGCACCAGTTTCACCGTGCAGCTCACCCAGCCGAGCGTGCGCAACGCGGGCGAGGCGGCACGCAACGAAGTCGCGTTTCGCAAGAAGCTCAGGGAGTACAGCGAGGAGTTCAGGCGTTCGCCCGGTCTTGCCTGGTATGAGCTGGTGCAAGAGGACTTCGAGCGCGCGGCGCGTATGCATCGCTCGGTGGGCCAGCTCGATTCGGATCTCGAGTCCGGACGCAAGGATTTCGCGGGCAGTGGCGCCTCCCTCATCGAGCAGGTGCGCGTGAGCCTGGAAGAGCCGGCGCTGCGCGCGCTCGCTGAATCCGCCACCGAGGCGCGCGCCACCACCCAGGACGCCGAGAACATGATCGCCGCGGTGAGCCTCGCGGTCGTGTGCGTGATCCTGCTGGTGACCGCGGCAACGCTTTACGGCATCACCCGGCCGGTGCGGCGCCTGACGGAGGCGACACGCGACCTCGCCGGTGGCGAGCTCACGACACGCGTGCCGCGCGGCGGCATTCGCGAGCTCGACGAGCTGGCGATCGCCTTCAACCACATGGCGACCGAGCTCAATTCCGCCGAGCAGGCGGTGCGCACGCACCAGGCCGAGCTCGAGGAGCGCGTGGCGCAGCGCACGCGGCAGTTGCGCATGCTGGCGCACCACGATGCGCTCACGTCGCTCCCGAACCGGCGGCATCTGTTCGCGTATCTGCACAGCGCCTTGCGCCGCGCCGCGCGCGAGCAGCAGCGCATCACGGTGCTGTTCGTCGACCTCGACAACTTCAAGATGATCAACGACAGCCTGGGACACGAATTCGGCGATCGGGTGCTGCGCCTGATCAGCGAGCGGCTCAGGGAGGTCGTCGGCGATCGCGGTTTCGTCGCGCGACTGGGCGGTGATGAGTTCACGCTCATCATGCCGGGCGAGGACTCGATGGAAGAGGTGGAAACCCGCGCCACGCGCATGGTGGCGGAATTCCAGCGTCCCATCTCGATCGAGCAGCGCGAGCTCCTCATCGGCATGAGCGTGGGCGCCGCGATCTATCCGGACCACGCCACCGATGGGGCGGCGCTGTTGCGTGCCGCCGACGCCGCACTCTTCCGCGCCAAGGAGCTCGGCCGAAATCGCGCCTGCGTCTACAGCCCCGAGATGCTGGTCGCCACCTCGAACCGCTTCCAGACGGAACAGGCCCTGCGCCGCGCCATCGAGGTCGACGACCTGGTGCTGCACTTCCAGCCGCAGGTATCGCTCGCGACCAACGAGACCACTGCCGTCGAAGCGCTGCTGCGCTGGCGGCAGGGCAACGGCCGCATCGTTCCGGCCGCCGAGTTTCTCCAGGTCGCCGAACAGTCCGGTCTCATCATCGAGCTCAGCGCCTGGGTCATGCAGCGTGCCGCGCACGCCGTGGCGCTGTGGCGCAAAGCCGGCTGGCCGCAGGCGCGCGTCGCCCTCAACGTGTGCTCGCAGCAGTTCATGTCGGGCGAGTTCGTGAACAGCATCGAGCGCCTGCTGCGCGACAACGACGTGCCGGCCGAGTGCATCGAGCTCGAGCTCACCGAGACGATGCTGCAGACCGGGGCAGTCACGATCGACACGCTGCGCGCGCTGCACGACCTCGGCGTCGGCATCGCGCTCGACGACTTCGGAACCGGATACTCCTCCCTCACCTCGCTCGAGAAGCTGCCGCTCAACCGCGTCAAGCTCGATCGCAGCCTGGTCGACAGCGTCGACTCGAACGCACGCGCGGCGGCGATCGCGCGCTCGATCATTACGCTGTGCCGCAACCTGGGCCTGCACGTCACGGCCGAGGGCATCGAGCGGCCGGCGCAGCTCGACTTCCTCTCCGAGTGCGGCGATGTGAGCGTGCAGGGCTACTACATCGAGCGCCCGGCGGCGGCGTCCGAAGTCCTGGGGGTCGTCGCGGGCATGCCGGCCCGCATGAAGATGCTGCTCGGCACCGAAGGTCGCGAGCACGAAGAGGTCGACATCTCCGCTTCCGGCGTGGTGCGCCTGCGTCCGCGACGACGGTAGAGTAAGATGCGCCCCGATCGACTTCGAGGCGCGCCTTGTCGAGCCGCTACCACGCCGATATTGCCCACGCCCGGACTCCCGAGGCGGCCTTCTATACCGACGCCGCTGAGCACGCGCGCGAGCTCGCGCAGGTCATCGGCCGTTGCTGGCAACTCGCCGGCCACGCAGGACAGCTCGCCGAATCCGGCGATTTCTTCACCACCGAGGTCTGCGGCGAGCCACTGCTGCTGGTGAACGATGACGGAACGCTGCGCGCGTTCTTCAACGTATGCCGCCATCGTGCCGGCCCGGTCGCCACGGGCTGCGGCCGCCAGCGGCTGTTCGCGTGTCGCTATCACGGCTGGACCTACGACCTGAAGGGTCAACTGGTGCGCGCGCCCGAAATGGAAGAGGCCGCGTTCGATCCCCGCGACATCCGGCTCGAGCCCGCGCGCGTCGAGCGCTGGGGGCCACTGCTGTTCGTCACGCTGGCGCGTGACCTGCCCGCCGTGTCGGAATTCTTCCCCGGGCTCGACGCCGACTGCGCCCCGTATGGCATCGACCGGATGCGGCACGGAGTGAGTCGCACCTATCCCGTGAATGCCAACTGGAAGGTCTACGTCGACAATTTCCTAGAGGGCTACCACATTCCGCTGGTGCACCCGGGACTGAATCGCGAGATCGACTATCGCAGCTACGGGACGGCGTTGCGCCCGCAGCATGTGGTGCAGTCCGCGGCCGTGCGTGAGCAGGGCGCGGCGCATTTCCGTGCGCAGCCGGGCGAGCCGCCCGCCGGCTATTTCTGGCTGTACCCCAACATGATGCTGAACCTGTACCAGGGACAGCTGCAGACCAACCTCGTGAACCCGCGCGGCGTCGATCGTTGCGAGGTGCAGTTCGACTGGTACGCGCCGGAGACGCTGCCGGAGCTGCGCTGGCGCGAGCTGGTGCGCTTTGGCGACGAAATCCAGGCGGAGGACGCGCAGATCTGCGAGCGCGTGCAACGGAATCTGCGCTCGCGCGCCTACCAGCCCGGCCCGTATTCACCGCGGCGCGAAAGCGGCGTACATCATTTTCATGGCCTGATGCTCGACGCGCTCAAATAGGAAGCGTTCCGGTGAGGCCCTATAATGGCGCGCTCATTCACTCGCCAGGTCCGCAAAGACTCATGAACCGCGCCCGATCGCGTGTGCTCGCCGTGTGCGCCTGCGGCGTGCTCGTCTCGTGTCAGCCGTCGGCATCGACGTCAGGCGGGGCGTCGGCCGATCTCGAGAAGCGCCTGCAGGCCAGCGAAGAGCAGGTCGCAGCGCTCACGGAGCGGGTAGAGTCGCTCACCCCGGAGACTGCGGTGCTGATGGCACAAGTGCAGATCCATCACGCCAAGCTCTACTACGCCGGCCACGCGCGCAACTGGGAGTTGGCCGCGTATTCTCTGCATGAGATCAACGAAGCCCTGCAGGCGGTACAGGTGTTCAACGACCAGTTCGAGGATTTCCCGACGCCGCTGAGCGAGGTCGTGCCCGCGCTCGTGGGCCCGCCGCTCGGCGAGATCCATGGCGCGATCCGCGGGCGCGACGGCGCGGGCTTCGATGCTGCTTTCAAGTCGCTGACCGCGGCCTGCAACGCCTGTCACGCCATGCTCGAGCACGGCTTCATCCGCATCCGCGAGCCCGGCGCGGTCGAGTTCACCAACCAGTCCTTTGCAGCCCCGTGAGCACCGCAATCGAATGTGACGTCGTCATCGTGGGCGCCGGTCCCTGCGGCCTGTTCCAGGTGTTCGAGCTCGGCCTGCTCGGCATCTCCGCGCACGTCGTCGATTCGCTGGCGCACGCCGGCGGGCAGTGCACTGAACTCTATCCCGACAAGCCGATCTACGATATTCCGGCGCTCCCCGTCTGCGGCGCGCAGGAACTGGTCGACCGGCTCATGCAGCAGATCAAGCCCTTCAACGCGACATTCCACCTCGGACAGGAAGTCACCGAGGTGCAAACTCAGCCCGACAAGCGCTTCCGCGTGGCAACCGCTCTCGGCACGATTTTCAACGCGCGCACCATCGTCATAGCCGGCGGTGTGGGCTCGTTCCAGCCGCGACGCCTGGGGCTCGAAGGGGGCGAAGCCTTCGAGGGTACGGGCATTCACTACCGCATCAGGAGTGCCGCGGCATTTCACGGCCAGGACCTCGTCATTTTCGGCGGCGGCGATTCGGCGCTCGACTGGACGCTCGACCTGTGCGGCAAGGCGCGCAGCCTCGTGCTGGTGCATCGACGCGCGGAATTCCGCGCGGCGCCCGCATCTGTCGCGCGCATGCGGCAACTGGTGAGCGAAGGGCGCATGCGCTACATCGAGGGGATCGCGGACCGGCTCCAGCTCGTCGACGGCCAGCTCAGGGGCGTGACGATCGCGGGAACCGACGGCATCCAGCACGAGCTCGCCGCCGATCACCTGCTCGCGTTCTTCGGCCTGCACCCCAAGCTTGGCCCGATCGCCGAGTGGGGTCTCGAGCTCGACAAGCGCACCATCCGCGTCGACACCGAGAAATTCGAAACCAGTGTTCCCGGGATCTTCGCGATCGGGGACATCAATTCCTATCCGGGCAAGAAGAAGCTCATCCTGAGCGGCTTCCACGAGGCCGCGCTCGCGGCCTTCGGCATCCAGCATCATCTTTACCCGGAGAAGAAGCAGTTTCTGCAATACACCACGACCAGCCCGATCATGCACAAGCGGCTGGGCGTGACCGGTTCAATGTAGGAGGCGAGACATGATGAAGAAATTGATCATCGCGCTGGCTCTGCTGGGTGCCGCCGATGTGGCGCTGGCGGCGAAGACGTGCACGCTGAACATCGAGGGCAACGACCTCATGAAATTCAACGTCACCGAGCTCAAGGTGGCGGCCGACTGCACCGAGGTTGAAGTGGTGCTCAAGCACACGGGCAAGCTCCCCGCACAGACCATGGGCCACAACTGGGTGCTCACCAAGACCGCCGACATGACGGCAGTGACGAATGCCGGCGTGAGCGCGGGTTTCGACAAGGATTACCTGCCACCCGGTGACAAGCGCATCCTAGCGCACACCAAGATGATCGGCGGCGGCCAGTCGACGTCGGTCAAGTTTCCGGTCTCGACGCTCACCAAGGGCGGCGACTACTCGTTCTTCTGCTCGTTCCCCGGCCACTACGGGCTGATGAAGGGCAAGCTCATCTACTGACCAGGGACGCGGGCGCGCGCCCGGCGGTGCGTTGCTCGGCAGCGGGAGCGGTCACGACCGCCAGGCGCGATTCGAGAACATCGACGACGTCTCCCATCACTGCCAACGCGGTGGGCCAGCGTCCGGCACCCTTGCCGGCGAGGCGCAACGCTTCGCCCGTCGCCACGCTGATTTCGACGCGGTTCTCCTCGTGACGCGCACCCGCGAGATAGTCGCGCGCCTCGAGTGCCTCCGGTCTCACGTGGGCCCGAACTGCGCCGTGCTCCGTCGTGCAGCTTGCCACCAACCGGATGCGCTGGCCGCGTGCTTGCGCCGCGCAGATGTCGGCGGGCGTGAGGCGCTCGATGCCCTGGCAGTCGATGTCGGTGGGATCCGGCGCAGTTCCGAACGCGGCACGAGCGATGAGACTGAGCTTCTGGGCCGCGTCTGCTCCCGAGAGGTCGACGCTGGGGTCGGCTTCCGCAAAGCCGCGGCGTTGCGCGAGTGTGATGGCGTCTGCAAAGGTCGCGCCCCGTGCGATCTCGTCCAGCACGAAGTTGCAGGTGCCATTGATGACGGCGCGCACGCTCTCTACTCCTCTATCCAGAGCGAACCGCTCCAGGTTCTCCAGGACCGGCACTGAACCTCCCACCGCCGCTGAAAACCGCAAGCGTGGATGGGCCGTGCTCACGTAACGCTCGAAGCTGTCCCAGCGTGTCGCAATGAGCGCCTTGTTCGCGCTGATGACTGTACGGCCGCGCAACAGCGCGGCGTGCACCACGTCGCCGGCGGGATCGACGCCGCCGACGAGCTCGATCACGAGGTCGGCAGGCTCATTGATGGCATGCCACAGGTTCGTCGCCAGGCGCTCCACGGGTACTCCGTCGTGGCGATGCTTGTCGACCTCGCGCACCACGACGCGACGCACCTCGAAGAGATCCGGTCGCGCCGACAGGTGGCGATAGACGCCCAGTCCCACGGTGCCGAGCCCGAGCAGCACAATCCTGAGCGGGGTCGAGGGCGCAGGCGTTCGGACCGCCGCAATTGACGTCGGATCGTTCGATACCACGATCTGCAAGCGCTCGGCGGCGGTCGCGTCGTCGCCGGATTCAGGGTGCGCGAGCGTGAAAGGTACTCCCCCCTGCTCGAGCGCATAGCCGAGCCAGCCCGCGGCCTGCGCGCTGCGCGAGCCGCAGATGCGCGCAACGATGCGACGACCGCGGCGCAATTCGCGGTACAGGACACGCACGGCGTCACCGACGCGGACGGGTGAGTTGAGCAGCGTGCTGTCGAATTCGAAAACGTTGGACCCGGACATGAGCCACCTCCTGCGAACCACGCGCCGCGAGGGAGCTTGCGGGTGCGATGAGTGCCGGTACCGGCTCGAACGGGCACAAAAAAACCCGCTCAAGCCAAAGCTCAAGCAGGTCATGCTTCGCTTTAGCTGTATTTCTAGAGCGCCCGCAAGCTGAAACTCAAATCGGCGCGAGGCGGAAGACTAATGAGGCGGTCACGGGCTGTCAAGGTAAGATCCGCCCATGGATCGCCGCCTGGCCGACCTGCTGAAGCTGCTCGAGCTCGAGCGCATCGAGCTCAACCTGTTTCGCGGCGAGAGCCGCGACATCGGCGCGCCGCAGGTGTTCGGCGGTCAGGTGCTCGGGCAGGCGCTGATGGCGGCGTACGCCACGGTGCAGGATCGCATCGTGCACTCACTGCACGCCTACTTCCTGCGCCCCGGGGACTTCAACGCGCCGATCGTCTACGACGTCGATCGCGCGCGCGACGGCACGAGCTTCACCAGCCGGCGGGTGATCGCGATCCAGCACGGCCAGCAGATCTTCAACATGGCGGCTTCTTTCCAGACGCCGCAGGCGGGTCTCGAGCATCAGATTGGCATGCCGCAGGTGCCGCCGCCCGAGCAGCTCAAGGATTTCGATGCCTATCGCCGCGAGATCCTGCCGCGCGTTCCGGAGCGATTGCGCGGCATGCTGCAGTACGAGCGTCCGTTCGAGTTCCGCCCGGTGCACCTGCCGGACTATTTCAAGCCCGAGAAACTCGAGCCGCTCAAGCACGTGTGGTTCCGCGCCGTCGACTCGGTGCCGCCAAACCAGGAGCTGCACCGCTGCCTGCTCGCGTACGTTTCCGACTATCACCTGCTCGATGCCGCGATGCTGCCGCACGGCGTCTCCTGGCTGCGCGACGACGTCCGTCTGGCGAGCATCGATCACGCGATGTGGTTTCACCGCGATGTGCGGGTCGACGACTGGCTGCTCTATGCGATCGACAGCCCGAGTGCCTCGGGAGCCCGAGGTCTGGCGCGCGGCAGCATCTTCGCGCGCGACGGTACTTTGGTGGCGAGCACCGGCCAGGAAGGCTTGATCCGCGTCATCCCGGCGGGCGCGTGAGATTCGGACGATGTGGCGCGCCTTACTGCTGATCGCGCTCGCCCTCGGTGTCGTGCTCGCCGGGCTGCTGCTCCTGCGCCGCACCGCCAACATGCCTCCGCCTCGACAGCCGCGTGCGCCGCGGCCGCGCACCAACGACGAAGACGAGGAGGAAGACGAACGCGGCTGGTAATCGCGCGCGTGCAGCGCTCAGCGCAACGAAAGGTCCATGCGAACCAGGCCGCCCTCGTTCGGTGCAGCCTCGCCGGTGATCACGAATACCCGCGCGGGCTCGATCTCGCCGCTCGCAAGCAGCAGGTCCTGAACGACCTGGGCCCGCTGCCGGCC
>DATFEQ010000002.1:0-21011 GCA_035250905.1 Steroidobacteraceae bacterium | reverse complement strand
GATGCGCAGTGCGTTGCGCGGCATCGCGCCGCGTTTGCGGGTGCGGTAGGCCGCGATGTCAAACTGGTTGTCGCCAATGAAGCAGAGATCCAGAGCCTGTTCGAGACCGAGAGTTTCGAGGAGGCGTGTCGGTGTGCGGCGCGCACGGATGCGCTCTTCGTGCTCACGCGCTCGGAAAAGGGTTCAGTGATCGTCCGGGAAGACGAGAAAGTCGTTCAGCGTGCCTATCCGGTCGCGAAGGTGGTCGATGCCACCGGGGCAGGGGACGCCTACAGCGCCGGATTCCTCTATGGATGGACCAACGGACGACCGCTGGCGGAATGCGCAGACCTGGGCGCGCGGTGTGCCACCGCGGTGATTCAGCAGGTCGGCGCGCGTCTCGAAAAGGGCGCGGTCTAGAGCGGCTTCGCTCCGCGTCCCGCGCGCATGAGCACCGCGAGCCCCGTCGAGTTCCGGCCGTACGAAGCCGCGTTCGCCGCCGATCCATATCCCGTCTACAAGCAGCTGCGTGAGAGCACCCCGATCTTTTTCTCGGAAGAGATGGGGATGACCTTGTTCACACGGCACGAGGACATCCGCGCACTCCTCATCGATAAACGGCTCGGGCGCACGATGAATCACGTCGCGACACCGGCCGAGCGACAGAAGGCAGCGGAGCGCTGGGCGCATCTGCCCAACTACAACCGCTACGTGCGCGTGAACATGCTCGAGATGGAGGGCGCCGATCACACGCGTCTGCGGCGCCTGGTGTCTGCGGCCCTCGATCCCCGGCGCATTCGGAAGCTCCGCGAACGCGTGCAGGAGGTCGTCGATGAATTGATCGGCGGGATTGCTTCGCAAGGGCAGATGGAGTTTCTCGAACAGCTCGCCGTACCGTTGCCGGTCCACATGATTTCGGAGCTCCTGGGCTGGCCCGCGGAACGACGCGAACAGTTGCGTCCCTGGTCGGCGCAGATCGTGCGCCTCTACGAAAAGGACTACAGCAAGGAGGACGAAGCGCGCGCCGAGAGCGCCACAACCGAATTCGCGACCGCGCTCAACGAGCTGGCGGACGAACGCAGCCGGATGCCGAGCGATGACCTGGTGAGCGCATTGGTCGCGGTTCGCGACCACGGCAATCGACTGTCACGCGACGAGCTGGTGGCGACCTGCATGCTGTTGCTCAACGCGGGGCACGAGGCAACGGTCAACGGTGCGGGCAACGGCCTGCTCGCGCTCATGCGCAATCCCGCGCAGATGACAAAGTTGCGAAACGATCCGAAGCTGATCGTTACGGCCATCGAGGAGATGCTGCGCTACGACTCACCGTTGCAGCTCTTTCATCGCTTCGTGCTCGAGGACTTCGAGCACGGGGGTGTGAAGTTTGCGCGGGGCGACGTGGTGGGCTTCCTCTACGGCAGTGCCAATCGGGATCCGCAGGCGTTCGAGCGGCCCGACGAGCTCGATCTCGGCCGCAAGCCCAACTCGCATCTCGCGTTCGGGTCAGGCGCGCACTTCTGCCTCGGCGCGCCGCTCGCACGGCTCGAGCTCGAAGTGCTGTTCACCACACTGCTGCGGCGCCTGCCGGGGATACGGCTGTACGGGCGTGCGCCGGAATTTCGGCGCGGACTGGTTTTTCGCGGCCTGAAGGAACTGCGAATCTGCTGGTGAGGAGACCCTCACTGCCGAAGGGGAGAGGGTGCAAGAGGGTCGGGGTGAGGGCGCTTTTCAGACGCCGATCGGGTGCCAGGTGGTCTTGGTTTCCTGGGTGTCGCTGATGAAGTAGGGGCTCTGCGCGGCCGCGTCGTTCCAGTCGACGCCCGCACGCAGGATCACGCGCTTGATGTTGTCCGCCGCCAGCTCGCCGATCTTGCGTTGGGCCGCCTTATCCCCATCGCAATAGATCACGGCGTTGACGTCCATGTGCGAGGCGAACTGCTCGGTGAGCTCGTCCTTCATTCCCGTGAGCACGTTGATCACGCCGACCGGGAAATCGGAGGCATGCAGCACTTCGGCGAAGCTCACGGCGCTCAGCGGCAGTGACTGCGAAGCGAGGACCACGCACGTGTTGCCGCCCGCAACGGCAGGGGCGACGTTGGACACGAGTCCGAGCAGACCGCTTGCTTCCGGCGCGACGATCGCCACCACCCCCGTCGGCTCGAGCACCGAGAAGTTGAAGTGCGAGCTGGCGACCGGGTTCACGGCGCTGAAGATCTGCTGGTACTTATCCGCCCATCCCGCGTAGTGCACCAGCCGTTCGATGCTCATCGTCACTTCGGCCTGCGCGAGCCGCCGCGCCACGCCTTGCTGTTCGAGCTCGGCGACGAACTGCGCGCTGCGCCCCTCGAGCATCTCGGCCGTGCGATAGAGAATCTGCCCGCGCAAATACGCGCTCGCCGCCGACCAGCCGGGGAATGCCGTGCGCGCGGCGACGACCGCGTCGCGAAAGTCCTTGCGGCTGGAACGACACACATTCGCGATGACTGTGCTGCCGCCGTTCTGCAACGGGTAATACCGGCCCGACTCGCTGCGCGGAAACTTGCCGTCGATGTAGAGCTTATAGGTCTTTGCAACGGGCACGCGCGATGTTGAGGCGGCCTTCGCGCTGGGACGCGTCGTCGCACGCGCAGGGGTGGCGCGTGTCTTGGCGGTCTTGTGTGCTGCCTTGCGCTTCGCCATCAATGCAGCTCCACGTACGCGCTGAGACCGTGCAGGCCACCTTCACGACCCATGCCGCTCTCTTTGTAACCGCCGAACGGCGCGCCCGGGTCGAACTTGTTGAAGGTGTTCGCCCACACGACGCCGGCGCGCACGCCGCGCGTCATCTTGAAGATCTTTGCGCCCTTGTCGGTCCACACGCCGCCCGAGAGTCCATAGGGCGTGTTGTTGGCCTTGTCGAGCGCCTCCTGGAAGGTGCGGAACGTCTGGATCGCGAGCACGGGGCCGAAAATCTCTTCCTGCACCACGCGACTCGACTGCGAGACGCCGGTGAAGAGCGTCGGACGGCACCAGTAGCCGGTCTCGGGCACGCGCACGGAGCTTTGGTGCATCTCGCCTTCCGCCTGGCCGATGCGCAGGTATTCCTCGATCTTCTCGAGCTGTGCCGCGGAGTTGATCGCGCCGACGTCGGTGTTCTTGTCGAGCGGATCGCCGACGATGAGGGTCTCCATCCGCTCCTTGAGCTTGGCGATGACTTCCTCGGCCACCGATTCCTGCACCAGCAGGCGTGAGCCCGCGCAGCAGACGTGTCCCTGGTTGAAGAAGATGCCGTTGACGATGCCTTCGACGGCCTGGTCGATGGCGGCGTCCGCAAAGATGACATTCGCGGCCTTGCCCCCGAGCTCGAGCGTGTAGTGCTTCCCCGTGCCCGCGAGCTTGCGCTGGATCAGCCGTCCGACCTCGGTCGAGCCGGTAAAGGCGATCTTGTCGACGTCGGGGTGCTCGACGATCGCGGCTCCCGTCTCACCCGCGCCGGTCACGATATTGACCACCCCCGCCGGCAGATCGATGTCGCGCATCAGCTCCGCCAGTTTGAGCGCGGTGAGCGGCGTCGTTTCGGCGGGCTTGAGCACGACGGTGTTACCGCAGGCCAGCGCGGGTGCGATCTTCCACGCCGCCATCAGCAACGGGAAGTTCCACGGGATGACCTGGCCCGCGACCCCGAGCGCCCTGGCACGCCGACCCGGGAACGCGTAATCTAGCTTGTCGGCCCAGCCGGCGTAATAGAAGAAGTGTGCGGCGGCGAGCGGAATATCGACGTCGCGCGACTCGCGAATGGGCTTGCCGCCGTCGAGCGATTCGATGGCCGCGAACTCACGCGCGCGCTCCTGGAGCATGCGCGCGATCCGGTACAGGTACTTGCCGCGCTCGGCGGGCTTCAGTTTCGACCAGGTGCGCTCGTAGGCCTTGCGTGCGGCGGCGACCGCCCGGTCGACATCGCTCGCGTCAGCGCGCGCGACGCGCGCGAGCGCCTTCTCGCGCGCGGGATTGGTGGTGTCGAAGTACTGGCGCACGCGCGGGGCGACAAACTCGCCGCCGATAAAGAGCTCGTATTGCTTGTCGATCCGAACGTGGTCGGTGCTTTCGGGCGCCGGTGCGTACTTCCAGTCGGTGTCGAAATCGAGCTTGGTGTCGGGTCGTGCCACGTCAATCCTTGGAGAAGTAGTCGGCTGACTGGTAGACGCCAGTCTGCTGCTTGACGAGCTGCATCAGCAAGTCATTGGCGAGTGTACTCGCACCGAAGCGGAACCATTCCGGCGTGAGCCAGCCGGCGCCGAGCGTTTCGCGCAACATCACCAGGTACTGGATCGCGAGCTTGGCTTTCGAGATCCCGCCGGCCGGTTTCATGCCGACCTTGCGACCCGTCGCGTGATAGTAGTCGCGGATCGCCTGGAGCATCACGAGCGTCACGGGGAGCGTCGCGGCGGGTTGGATCTTGCCGGTGGAGGTCTTGATGAAATCGGCACCGGCGTGCATCGCAAGCACGCTCGCACGGCGCACACGATCGAGCGTGCCGAGCTCGCCCGTCTCCAGGATCACCTTGAGATGCGCCTGGCTGCACGCTTCTTTCACCGCCACGATCTCATCGAAGACGCGCTGGTACTCGCCCTGCAGGAAGGCGCCGCGCGAGATCACCATGTCGACCTCATCGGCCCCTTCTTCAACCGCGATGCGCGTCTCCTCGAGTTTGATGGACAGAGGCGCCATACCGCTTGGGAAGGCCGTTGCCACCGAGGCGACCTTGATGTCGTCGTGACCGCGCAGCGCCTTGCGAGCCACGCCGACCATCGTCGGGTAGACGCAGACAGCGGCCACATGAGGCAAGCCGGGGAGGGTATCGTGCAGATGCGCCGCCTTCTGGCAGAGCTGGCTCACCTTGCCGGGCGTGTCCTGACCCTCGAGTGTCGTCAGGTCAATCATGCTCAGGGCGAGCTTGAGCGCCTTGACCTTGGAGTCCTTCTTGATGCTGCGCGTGCAGAAGCGCGCGACGCGTTCCTCCACGCCGACCTGGTCGACCAGCGGGACGCGGTCGAGCGCCGGCAGGTGGCGGGGCAGCAGACGTGCGGCGGTGTTCATCGGCGTGCGGCTATCGAGCTCCATCGCTCAGGTGCACGGTCTCGAGCGCGATTTGAATCATCTCATCGAAGGTCGACTGCCGCTCGGGGATCGTGAGCGCCGCGCCGGTCGTAATATCGTCACTGACCGTGCAGATCGCCAGGGCCTCAGCGCCGAGCTCTACGGCCACGGTATAGATCCCGGCAGCTTCCATCTCCACCCCGAGAATATTGTACTTGCGCATCACGTCGAACATCTCGGGTTCGGGCGTATAGAACAGATCCGCCGAGAAGATGTTGCCCACGTGGAAGCGGACGCCGCTCCGCTCCGCGGCCTGCACGGCGCTGCGCAGCAACCGGAAGCTCGCGAGCGCCGCGAGGTCATAGCCGCGAAAGCGCATGCGGTTCACGCCGGAGTCGGTGGACGCACCCTGGGCGATCACGATGTCGCGCAGCTTGACGGTCGGCAGCACGCTGCCGCAGCTGCCCACCCGAATGAGGCGTTTGACGCCAAATTCACTGATCAGCTCGTGACAGTAGATCGAGGCCGAGGGGATCCCCATCCCGTGTCCCATCACCGACAACGGCCGCCCGCGGTGAGTACCGGTGAAGCCCCACATGTTGCGAACGTCGGTGACGCGCCGCGCGCCTTCCAGGTACTTCTCCGCGATGTATTGCGCGCGCAACGGATCGCCGGGCATCAACACCGTATCGGCAAAGTCGCCGGGGCTGGCATTGAGAGCATTGATGTGCTTGCTGGGCATCGATTGTGACCGCCGGTAGGCTGCGGCGCGCTAAAATCATGGCCCTACGCGGGAAACCGGCGCCGGTTTTGCGGGCCGTCGATTGTACACAAGATGATGTGGGCTGGCATTTGCTCGCTCCGCCGCACCGATCCCTTCGTGGCATAGCTTCCACACTTCGAGGGCAGCTATACTCCGCCGCATTTCGGCGGGTCGCCGAACACTTCCCGGGGGAGCAACCATCATGACAACAACACGTGTGACGCTCAGGTCGTCAGCGCGGCGCGGCGCCGCGTTGGTTCTGGTCGCCGCATTGACGGCGGGCACCGCAATGACCGCTATCGCTCAGGACGAGACGACGGGCACGCTCGACGAGCTGATCGTCACTGCGCAGCGGCGGTCGGAGAACATCCAGGACGTTCCGATCTCAGTGTCCGCGATCGAGGGAGAGCAGCTCGCGGCGATGTTCGAGGGCGGCGAAGACATCCGGGCCCTTGCGACGCGCGTGCCGAGCCTGTACGCCGAATCCTCGAACGGGCGCCTGGCGCCCCGCTTCTACATCCGCGGCCTCGGCAACGCGGACTTCGACCTGGCCGCCTCGCAGCCGGTGTCCATCATCGTGGACGAAGTCGTCCTCGAAAACGTGGTGCTCAAGAGCTTCCCGCTGTTCGACTTGGAGCGCGTGGAAGTGCTGCGCGGCCCGCAGGGCACCCTGTTCGGTCGCAACACGCCCGCGGGTATCGTGAAGTTCGACACGGTGAAGCCGAGCCAGGAGTTCGACGCCGACCTCTCGTTGACCTATGGCGAGCTCGAGACTGCAATCATTCAGGGCGCCATCGGTGGCGGTTCTGAGACGGTGGCGGGGAGGCTCTCGCTGCTTTATCAGGAACGCGGCGACTGGATCGACAACGGTTTCACGGGCGAGAACGACGCGCTCGGCGGATTCGAGGAAATGGCCTATCGGGCGCAACTGCTGCTGACCCCCTCGGACAGCTTCAAGGCACTGTTCAACGTGCACGGCCGCGACTTGAGCGGCAACTCGGCCTCGGTTTTCCGCGCCAACGTGTTCACGCCGGGTAGCAACGAGTTCAACGGGAACTATGACCGCGACACCGTGTACTTCGATGGCGGCCTCGACAACCCGCAGGAAGCGGAGGCGCTGGGCGGATCGGTGCGGCTCGATTTCGACTTCGCAGGCGGCATGACGCTCACGTCCATCACGGCCTACGAAGAGGTGGAGAACGCCAGTCGCGGCGATATCGACGGCGGCGCGTGCGCTCCCCTGGGATCGCCCGTTCCTCCGGGTCTTACGTCGGGCGCAACCGATTGCTTCTTCCCGTTCGGCGCCGGCAACGACGCTACCACCTATCCTGGCTTCATCCCCTTCGGGTCGGACACCCAGGACGGCCTCGACTCGCTCGACCAGTTCACGCAGGAGTTCCGCCTGGCTAACCAGGCGAGCGACCGGATGTTCTGGCAGGCGGGCCTGTTCTACTTCGATTCCAAGTTCGACATCGTCACCAATCCGTTCTTCGTGCCAGCGACCACGGTCACGCACGAGAACACCGCCTGGGCTGCTTTCGCGCATATCAGCTATGACCTCAGCGATGCGCTCACGCTCACCGGCGGTGTGCGCTACACGGACGATGAGAAGGACCTCACGTCAGCAACCGTGGCTCCGACCAACGTCCAGGATGAGCAGGTGAGCTGGGACCTGAGCGCCGCCTTCCACGTCAGTGATACGTTCAACCTGTACGGGCGCGTGGCCTCGGGCTTCCGTGCACCGACCATCCAGGGCCGTGACATCGCCTTCGGTGCCCCGCCCTCGGTGGCCGATTCCGAAACCATCGAGTCGGTCGAGGTGGGCTTCAAATCGTTGCTCGCGGACAACCGCGTGCGCCTCAACGGCGCGGTGTTCTACTACCAGATCGAGGACCAGCAACTCTCCGCGATCGGCGGTGGTGCCAACCTGATCCAGCTCGTGAATGCCGACAAGGGCACGGGTATGGGCTTCGACCTCGACGGCGAGTTCCAGATGACGGACCGTCTCCTGTTCACGCTCGGCCTGAGTTACGCCGACACGGAGCTCGACGATCCCAACCTGCGTGTCGGGGTCTGCGCACAGTGCACGGTGCTCGATCCAATCGATCCCGCCAACGGTCGCGCCATCGTCGACGGCAATTCGTTCGTGCAGGCGCCGGAGTACATCGCCACGGCGACGCTGCGCTATGGACTGCCGATTGGCGCGAGCGGCGAGCTCTTCTTTTTCACCGACTGGGCGTTCCAGGGCGAGACGCAGTTCTTCCTGTACGAATCGGCCGAGTACTTCAGCGAAGACACCTTCGAAGGCGGTGCGCGTATCGGCTATTCGCACGACGGCGGCAAATGGGAAGTCGCTGCGTTCGCCCGCAACATCACGGACGAGGAAAACGCCAAGGGCGGCATCGACTTCAACAACAACACCGGTTTTGACAACGAGCCGCGCATCGCCGGGGTGACCTTCAAGGTGCGCTTCGAGTAGCGCGCGGGCCACGCACTTCCACAAACCTCTGCTCCACCCGTCGCGGTGGGGCAGAGGACTTTTCGATATCAGCCGAGCAGCGGGATGGTGCGCGGCCAGACGCTCCGCTTGAGGTCTGCCGCGATGAAGCTGTGGGCTGCGGCGATATCGTTCAGGTGCTCGAACTCGGCCTGCGTGAAGAGCAGGTTCCGCTGCAGGACCTGGTACTCGTTGGTCAGATCGATGCCGAACAAGCCAGGGTCGTCGGAATTGATCGACACGTCGACGCCCGCTCGCATGAATTTTCGAATCGGATGTGCGGCGATAGAAGGCACCGAGCTCGTCAGCCAGTTACTCGTGGGGCAGAGCTCGAACAGCACGCGCCGCCGTTTGGCGAGCTCGACCACCTGCGGATCCTGGATGGCGTAGATCCCGTGACCGATACGTTCCGCATGCAGCTCTTCGATGGCCATGCGGATGTGCTGGGCGGCTTCGGGTACGTTGTCCTCGCCGCAGTGGGTGGTGAAACGCAGCCCGGCGGTGCGCGCCTTGTCGATGAGCGGCGCGAAGCGGCGCAGCTCGAAGCCGATGTCACGGTCTGCGAAGTCGAAGCCCACGAAGCTCGCCCTGTTTTCGATGATGAAGTCAGTGGTGTACGCGGCCTGGGGGTCGGTGAGGATCTTGCGCACGATGCCGATCAGGCCTACCGCGAAGTCGGGGTGTCGGCTTCTCTCGACTCCACGTACGATCGACGCATGAATCTTCTCGAAGGTCAGCTGGGGATGCCCCTCGGCGATGAAATCCGGCGAATAGCGCAGCTCGAGGATGCGGATGTTCTGCTTACGCGCATCCTCGCAGGCCTCGGCGGTGAGGCGTTCGATCACTTCCTCCGAGCCCCAGACAGACTGAACGTTCGCAAACTTGCGCAGGGCCACTGCAAGGTCCTGCATCGGTTCGGTGATGAGCCACTCGCGGCGGAACGTCTCTGGATCGGACGGCACGTCGATGCCGAGCGTGCGACCCACCTCGCGGAGCGTATCGGGACGGAAGCAACCCTCGAGATGACAGTGGAGCTCGACTTTCGGGAGCGCTTGCAGATTCATGTGGTATGAAAGACCGCAGCCAAACCGTTCGAAGGAGCCGGCAATGGCGAGATCCCTGATCATTCGCGGGCGGACCCGGATCGCAGCGCTGGCACTCGCGTGCGAGTGCCTGGCGGCGTGCGCGGCCCAACCATCCGTCGATCTGATCGTTGCCGGCGATTACGTGGTGACTATGGAGGCAAACGCCGACGTGGTCAAAGACGGCGCGATCGTGGTGGACGACGGCATGATCGTCGCGGTGGGCCCATATCAGGAGCTCGCAGCCAGGTATCACGCGCGCACCGTCATCGACGGCGACGGCCGCGTGGTGCTGCCGGGTCTCATCAATGGTCACACCCATGCAGCGATGACGCTGTTGCGGGGGATCGCCGACGACCGCGAGCTGATCGACTGGCTCAATAACTACATCTTTCCCACCGAGAGGCGCTTCGTCGACGCGGAGTTCGTGCGCGTCGGGACCGAGCTCGCCTGCTGGGAGATGATCCGCGGTGGCACGACCACGTTCGTCGACATGTACTATTTCCCGGACAGCGTGGCGCGTGCCATCGAAAGCTGCGGCCTGCGGGTGCTGGTCGGGCCGAGCGTCATCGATCAGAAGAGCCCCGACGCGGCCAACGCGGACGAGTCGCTGCGGCTCGCGAGCGAGTTCGTGACGCGCTGGAAGGGCAAGAACAACCGGATCGTGCCGATCATCGCCGCGCATGCGATCTACACGCTGAAGCCCGAGCAGCTGGTCGCCGCGCGCGCCAAGGCCCAGGAGCTCGGCGTGCCGATCAGCATCCACATTTCCGAGTCGCGTTTCGAGGTCGACTACAGTCAGAAGACTTTCGGCACCACGCCGGTCAACCACCTCGAGGCCCTCGACTTTTTCAAGGGACCGACGATCGGCGCGCATCTCGTATGGCCGACGTCCGACGAGATTCCGATCCTGGCGCGGCGGCATGTCGGCGTCATCCACAATGCGACGTCGAACATGAAGATCTCTTCGGGCATTTCGCCCGTGGCGCAGATGTTGAAGGAAGGCGTCGCGGTCGGACTGGGCACGGACGGCGCAGCGACCAATAACGATCTCGACATGTGGGAGGAGATTCGGCTCGCGGCTTTCCTGCAGAAAGTGGCCACGATGGATCCACAGGTCGTGCCGGCGCGTACGGCGCTCAATATGGCCACGCTCGGCGGTGCCCAGGCGATCGGTCTCGACCAGGAGATCGGCGCGCTCACGGTCGGGCGGCGCGCGGACTTCATCCAGGTCTCGCTCTCGGACCTGCACTTCACGCCGATGTACGACGTGATTTCACATCTCGTCTACGTGGCCGACGAGCAGGATGTCAGGACCGTGGTCGTCGACGGCAAGGTGCTGATGCGCGAAGGGAAGGTGCTCACTGTCGATGAGCAGCGCGTGCGGAGCGAGGCGGAAGCGATCGCTGCGCGGATCCGCGCGGAGGTCGTGGATAGGAAGCCAAGACCCGTGAAGGACTCGAACTGACGGCGGATCACCCGGCGGTGTCGGCGGGCTTGGGGGCGCGCCGGAAGAGCCTCCGAATGAGCGTGACGCTGAGCCAGCAGAAGAGCACCACGAATGCCAGCGCGACGAGCGGCATGAAGAGTGCCAGCAGTGAAGTCACGAGGGACCCACCCAGCTCGCCCGTGGCGATGACCGCGTTCCCGAGGCCGCCAGTGGTGACGGTCGATTTTGCGCGCAACAACCCGGTGACCGCCTGTGTGATCCCGGCGGCACCGCCACCGGCGATGACCGCCGTCGTCCATTTCACGATGGGCGGCAAGTCAGCCATGACCGCGGCCGCGACGACTGTACCGGCGACGAGGGCCGCCGGTGTGGCGACGGCATCGAGGAGATTGTCCACTCCCGGGATGTAGTACGCCGCGATCTCGATGATCGCAGCCACGCTCAACATGACGAGCGCCGGAAGCGTGGCAAGCCACGAAAAGGTGTCGCTGACAGGCAGGTATCCGGTGTATCCCGCGACGCTGACCACGAGCAACGGCAGGAACACGCGGAACCCGACCGCGGCCGCGAGACCGATGCCGAGGGCAATGGAGACCAGGACGTCGAGCTGTGACATGCGCGGCGAAGCCTGCCTGTGCAAAGGCGGGCCAGGCGGTCTAGTTCAGAAAATCGGTCCCGTGAGCCATGCGCTCGAGTCCGAAATGGCCGGCCAGGCTCTGGCCGATGTCGGCGAACGTCGCGCGCTTTCCCAGCGATCGCGCGGGCACGCCCGCACCGTACACGAGTACCGGAATGTGCTCGCGCGTGTGATCGCTGCCGGGCCAGGTGGGATCGCAGCCGTGGTCAGCGCTCAGGATCAGCACGTCGCCCGGGCCCAGGCGCGGTAGCAGTTCGGGAAGACGTGCGTCGAACTCCTCGAGCGAGCGCGCATAGCCCTCGACGTCACGCCGATGGCCGTACAGCGTGTCGAAGTCGACGAAGTTGCTGAACACGATCGCGCGATCGGGCGCGGCGTCGAGAGCCGCGAGCGTCGCGTCGAACACCGCGTCGTTGCCGAACGCGCCGACCTCGTGAGTGATGCCGCGGTGGGCGAAGATGTCAGGGATCTTGCCGATGCCGGTGACTTCGCCACCGGCCGCAACCAGCTTGTCCAGCACCGTGGGGGCCGGCGGCGGCACCGCGTAGTCGTGACGATTGCCGGTGCGCTTGAAGTCGTGCGCGTTCGTGCCGACGAAGGGTCTCGCGATCACCCGCGCGATGCGGTACTCGTCGACCAGCTTGCGCGCGACCAGGCACAAGTCCCACAGGCGCTGCACCCCGAAAGTCTCCTCGTGACACGCGATCTGGAAGACGCTGTCGGCCGAAGTGTAGACGATCGGCTTGCCCGTGCGGATGTGCTCTTCGCCGAGGCGCGCGATGATCTCGGTGCCGGATGCGTGGCAATTGCCAAGCACGCCCGGCAGACGGCCCCGCTCGATCAGCTTCTCGAGCAGTGGTGGCGGGAATGCGTTCTCTTTCCCCTTGAAGTATCCCCACTCGAAGAGCACGGGCACGCCAGCCATTTCCCAGTGACCGCTGGGAGTGTCCTTGCCCGTGCTGAGTTCCTCGGCGAAGCCATAGGCGCCGATGAGATCTGCGGTGGTCGCAACGCCAGCCGGATACTGGCCACAACTCTCCTGCGCTGCGTTCAGGAGTCCGAGCCGTGCAAGATTCGGCAGCTTGAGCGGTTTGCCGGCGCGCACCCGGTGCTCGGCGACGTGGCCGAGCGTGTTCGAGCCGACATCACCGAAGCGTCCGGCGTCGGCCGTGGCGCCGATGCCAAAGGAATCGAGCACGAGAATCACCGCTCTTGGCATGGTCCGGCCGTGCTTCCTCAGGTCGTGGGTGCCTGTAGCGAAAAGAACAGCCCCGCGAGCGTGCCGCTCATCAGGTTCGACAGCGTGCCTGCGAACACGGCACGCAGTCCCATCTGCGCGATGTCCGAACGTCGATCGGGCGCCAGGCTTCCCAGGCCACCGAGCAGCATCGCGATCGACGACAGGTTGGCAAAGCCGCACAGCGCGAACGTGACGATGACCTGCGTGCGCGCCGAGAGTTGATCGAGCATCCCCACGAAGTTCAAATAGGCGACGAACTCGTTCACGACGAATTTCTGGCCGATGAGACTGCCGGCGGCAATCGCCTCGCTCCAGGGCACGCCCAGGACGAAAGCGAGCGGCGCGAGTACCCAACCCAGAATCTTCTCGAAGGTCAGGCCCTCGACCCCGAACCAGCCGCCGATGCCACCAATCATGCCGTTGAGCAGCGCGATCATGGCAATGAACGCCAACAGCATGGCGCCCACGTTGAGCGCCAACATCAATCCGTCGCGCGCGCCGTTGCCGATCGCCTCGAACACGTTGACCGGCCGCCCATGATCGCTGTACTGCGCTTCATCGAGCTTCGGATCGCGATAGTCGGTCTCCGGCATGAGGATCTTGGCCATCAGCAACCCACCCGGTGCGCCCATGAAACTCGCCGTGAGCAGGTACTTCAGGTCGACCCCCATCGCCGCATAGCCGGCCATGACCGCGCCGGCGATCGTGGCCATTCCGACCGTCATCACCGCGAACAGTTCTGACTGCGTCATGCTGGACAGGTACGGTCGCACGACCAGTGGGGCCTCCGTGTGCCCCACGAAGATATTGGCCACCGCAGACATGGATTCCGTGCGGCTGGTCTGCAGCAGCTTGTGCACCCAGCCACCCAGGATCCTGATGATCTGCTGCATGATGCCGAGGTAATAAAGCGTCGCCATCAGCGCCGCAAAGAACACGATCACCGGCAGCACGTGAAACGCGATAATCACGGAGCCCGGCTTGCGCTCGCCAAGGGGCCCAAAAAGGAACCGGATGCCGACGTTGGCGTAGTCGATCACACTCTGCACGGCGCTGGCGACCGCGTTCAGCACCGTCCCACCACCGGGCACATAGAGAATCAGTGCGGCCATCGTCACCTGCAGGCCGAATGCGGTGGCCACGGTGCGGTAGTTGATGCGCTTGCGGTTCTCGGAGAGCAGCCACGCGATCAGGAAAAGCGTGACGATTCCGACCAGGCTCATGATTATTGTCATCGTTGGGGCCGGTTGGAGGGTGGGACTGGCAATTTACTACAGTTCTCCGCTGAAGGTCAGCGTGCGAGTTCCTGCTGCAACTCGCGGGCGACCGCCGCCGCCGGGTCATCGGCATAGTGCCGCTCGAAATCCGCGAGCAGGCGGCGCGCCAGCGGACGATCGCCAGCGTCGCGTGCGAGCGTGACGAGCCGAATCAGCTCCGCGGCCCGCGTGGGCCGGAAATCGGCATCCGCGGCGACATGACGGCGCGCGACCTTGAGCGCCTGTGATGAGCGCTTTGCTGCCAGCAGCCGCGTGATCTCATCCTGTGCGAGCCGGTGAGCGAGACGGCGGTCGGGCCACAGCAGCAGCCGCTCGCACAGCCAATCGAATTCCTCGAAGTCGTAGTTGCGCGAAGCGAGCCATTGTTCGGCCGCCTGGCGCGCCTCGGTGCGAGCGCCGCCGCGCCAGTGTCCGTAGAGCTCGTCGACCACGCGTTCGTGACGTTTGTGCGTGTCGCGATCCGCGCGTTCGCGGTCACGCTCCGGCGATTTCCAGGCATCGAGCCCGAGCGCGGCGCGCTTGTCGTACAGCACCCCGCCGATCAGGCTGAAGGTGGCCAGGCCGCCGAACATCAGCAGCGCCAGCGCGAGCGTGAGGTGCACATCGGTGTCACGGGTGAACAGGAACCAGGCGATGGCAAACGGCAAGGCAACGGCTGCGACGAGCACCAGGTACCAGGGCCCCAGGATCCGGATCGTCTTCAGGAGGACGACGGGATTTACCGCCTCGAAAACGCTGCGCGAGACGCCCAGCACCGCGACGCACGCCGGCAGCAAAGCCAGCGCAGCGGCACGCAACACCGAGACCGCCGCGCCGCCGATCAGCGCTTCCGCCGCCCGAGTGCCGGCATAGAACACCAGGATGATCAGGAGTTGGCCGAGCGGCCGCTGCTCGCTCGCCGGGTTCACCATGTCGACCGACAGCACCGGCGGCTCGTCGAACCCACGCAAGGTGGTGTCGAGGACGACGTACGCATACTTGAAGTACCACGACAACAGGATGAGGGCGAGCGGCAGACCGATGAGCCCCGCTTTCGTGGCCAGCGTCAGGCCGAGCGCGAATGAAGCAATGAGAACCAGCGGGGTAGGGCGGGCTGGCAGGACCAGCAGGGAGAGCAACCGGCGCATGGTCCGCTAGGGTACCCATCCCGCACGGCGGCGGCGATCTCGCTTACGGCATCGTGAGCAATGCCGCCATCGCCTCCGTGCCGCTCCACAGATTCTGCAGCCGGAGGTTTTCGTCCTTGGCGTGCTGGTTGTTGTCGTGGTTGACAGTCGAGACCGTGATCGTCGGCACACCGAGCGTTTCCTCGATGATCGAGAGCGGCAGGCTGCCGCCAACCGTGGGCAGCACCACGAGCGGCTTGCGCACGCTTTCGAGCGCCGCCACGACCTTCCTTGCCACTGGCAGGTCAAGTGAGGTGCGCGCGGCGTTGTAGCCGCCCGGGTACACCACGATGCGCGCGATCGCAGCATGCGTGCGGCGCAACGCCGCATCGGGCTCGGCGCCGACCACGTGGTAGCCCTGGCGGCGTACATGCTCGATGAGCCGGTTCACCGTTTGCTCCCGGTCCATGCCTTTCACCAGGCGTATGTCGAGGCTCGCCGTGGCGCTGGTCGGAATGGCATTGACGCCCTCGGCGCCCGTGTGCCCGCTCGCCAGCCCGTCGACATTGAGCGTTGGCTGGGTGACACCCTCCAGCCGGCTGCCGCTTGCCAGCACGCGCGCGAGCCCCAGGTCGCGCATCTCCTGCGAGTCGTTGTCGGGCACGTTCGCGAGCGCCGCGCGCTCGCTCGGTGTGAGGGGCACGACGCCCTCGTAGAAACGCTCGATCAGCACGCGACCATCGGCAGCCCGCATCGAGGCCAGCAACTGCGCCAGCTGCAGCGCGGGATTCGGCGCCCAGTTGCCGTAGTGGCCACTGTGGAGCTCGCGGTTGGCGCCGTAGACGGTGATGTCGATCCGCTGCGTGCCACGGGCGCCGAACACCAGCGTGGGTCGCTCACTCGCGTGCTCGGGTCCGTCGCACATCAGCCAGACATCGCCGCGCAGCAGCTCTCGGTGTGCCGCGAGGTGCTCGCGCAGGTGCGGCGAGCCCATTTCCTCCTCGCCCTCGAACACGAACTTGAGCGTGGCGCGCGGCTTGATGCCCGCCGCCGCGAGCGCGTCGAGCGCGACCATCATCGCCATGATGGGCGCCTTGTCATCCGATGCCGAGCGCGCGTAGATCCGCCATTGCGGATCCAGTCCGCGTCGTCGAGTCTCTTCGGCAACGGGTTGCCCGCCGAGGTCGAGTCGCGCGCTCCGCAGCAGCGGCTCGAACGGCGGCGAGGCCCACTCGCCCGCGGCGACGGGTTGACCATCGTAGTGAGCGTAGAACACGTACGTGGCCGAAGAGCCCGGCGCGGGCAGTTCACCGTAGACGAGCGGTGAGCTGTTCGGACTTTCGAGCAGCCGCGGATTGAGGCCACGCGCTCGCATCATGGCGAGCAGGTGCTCGGCGTTGCGCCGCACGTTGGGCAGGTCGCGCGAGACATTGGGAATGCGCAGGAGCCCGAGATACTCGTCGAGGATCTGCTGCTCGTGCCGTTGCCGCCAGGCCCGCGCCGCGTCCGCCGCGGCGTTCGCGCCTGCTGCTGCCGGACTTTGCATGGACGCAGTCAGCAGCAAGGCTATCGTCAGCACGCGCAGGTGCGGGATCGCCAGGGCTCGTTCGTGCATGCGCCTCCCCATGCTGCTCACGCCGCCTGAGACTTCACTGCGTGACCGTGCAGGCCGTCGAGATGATCGACGTCGTGCTGCACCATCAGCTCGGCAAGCCGCGCCAGGGTGAGCGGCTGACCTTCGAAGATCCCGCTCCACGACCAGCGATGCGCCGGGAGGGTTCGCAGGATCTCCACTGATTGCCGGCGGGCGTCCGCAAACTGAGCGAGCGCGGGTTCGAGCTCGAGCGTGAGGTAGCTACGCTCGGTGGCGAGGCGGTCGCCGTCGATGCTTGCGAGGATCGGCGTGGGCTCGTCGAGGATCCTGCACATGCGCGCGCGCCAACCCTCGCATTCGAGATCCCGCAAATGCCATGCGACTTCGATCGGGGCGAACGAGGCGGGAGCGGCGCGTGTGCGCAGCTTCCACTCAGGTAACTCGCGCAGTACGCGCTCCAGGACTTGTGGCGTGGCCGCGAGTCGCTCCAGCAGGGATGCACAATCAGCCGGTTCCATCAACGCCTCCGCTCAGGAGCGCATGCCATCGATCATCAGGTGCACGCCGATGCCTGCCAACATTACCGCGGCGACGCGGTGCGGCCAGGCGCGATAGCGCGGGGTCTGCGCGAGCCAGCGCCCGATGCGCGCCGCCGCGGCGGCGTACGCCATGTTCACCAGCGTCCCGCACACAATGAAGCACAGGCTCAGGAACAGCAATTGCGGGACGAGCGGCGCCGCAGGCTCGACGAATTGCGGCAGGAACAGCAGAAAGAACAGCGCCACCTTGGGGTTGAGTACGTTGGTGACGAAGCCCTGGGCCGCGACCGCGCCCACGCGTTCGCTGCGCTTGCCTTCCGCCAACTGCAAGGGCCCGGCCAACCAGGCATTCGCGGCGAGCCATATGACGTAGAACGCACCCGCCGCCTGCAGCAGCTTGGCGAGCGGCGGCCACGCCGTGAGCAGTGCTGCCGCGCCGAACGTCGCGAGGAACGCATGCACCAGGATGCCGGCGGAAATGCCGAGCGCTGCCGCGATCCCGGTGCGTACCGATCCACGCATTGACTTCGCGACCACGAACATCACGTCCGGGCCGGGCGCGAGGTTCAGCGCGAGTGTCGCCGCGAGAAACAGCGGCAGCTCGTTGAACGGGAGTGTCATGGCGACTCGGCGCGCGTGCCGCCGCGCGGCGAGCGGCTGAGCGCGAGGTAGAGGTTATCGAGCGCCTCTGCGCTGCGGCGCAGCCGTTCCTCGTCGTCGTCGGTGCTGCGCGCCACGCCGTTCAGCAACTGGCCGACACCGGCCGTTTCCGGTCGTTCATAGCGCTGATCCTTGAGATCGAGGTCATGAATGATCTCGCCTATGGCGCGCAGCGCAGAATCGGTGCGGCCGATTTCATCGAGCAGCACCTCGAAGGTGCAGCGCTCGGCGTCGTGCGTGAACTCGGCCTCGTACATGTCGAACCGGACTTCTCCGGGCAATGGCCGATAGTGGCGCTCGGTGACGAACTTGAAGCGCGCGTCGCGATCGATCGAGCGGCGGATCAGCCAGGCGCTCGCCATGCGATCGACGTGAACGTGCGCTCGAGTCACCCAAATCTTGCCGCGTAGTGACTGCGCGCCGCGTTCGCTCGCCGGCGCTTCCCGGGTTTCCTCAGCCTGCGGCGCGCGCGCCTCGAGCGATCGCAGGAGGGAATGCACCTGCTCACGGCCGTTCGACTGGAAGAAATCGATCGCCTCGATACCCTTCAGGCGCTCGCGCTGGCGCGCAGCCTGCGTGACGATTTCGGTCGCATCGAGCGGATCGCGCTTGCGCTCGGCGGCCGACAGGAGCGACTGGACCTCACGCGTGAGCTCGGCGTAGTCCTCCTCGCGGGCGCGCTCGAACAGGGCGCGGATGTCTCCATCGGTCAGGCCCTCTACCGCGCGCGACTCGAGAATCAGGCCTTCACCGCCGAGCTCGCGAATCTCGCGCAGGATCCATTCGAAATCCTCGAGCGCGGAGTCGGTGCCGGGCAGCCAGTAGAGCGCATTCTTGAAGGACACCGCGCCCACTTTCTGCAGTCGCCGCCAGATCTTGACGCGCGCGTACGCCGGCTGGGCGGGGAGGGCGAAAGCCAGGGTGAGCCAGCGCGTGTCGGTATCGCTCGGGGGCATTGCAGGTGACTGGAGATACTGTCGTTGCAGGCGAGTTTATGACGATGATACAAAAGTATCAAGCAGCGGGATTACCATGGACACCGCGCCACGGCGCAGCCACTTGCTGGTACGCTGCGCCGTCCGTGCGGCACCCGAGGTAAGCCCGTGATGACAAGACGCTGGTTGACGGCCCTCACGTGCACGCTCGCAATCGCGTGCGCTTCGACCGAACCCTCTCCCGCCGACACCTACGATTTGATTCTGAAGGGCGGCACGGTTTACGACGGCACTGGCAACGCTCCGGTGATCGCCGACGTCGCCGTGCGCGGTGATCGCATCGTCAAGGTGGGTGACCTGAGCGGTGCGCGTGCGGCAACGACGCTCGACGTGTCCGGCCGCGCGGTCGCACCCGGATTCATCAATGCCCTCTCGTGGTCGCCGGAGTCGCTGATCGCCGATGGCCGTTCGCAGGGTGAGATTCGCCAGGGCGTCACGCTCGAGATCTTCGGCGAGGGCGAGTCGATGGGGCCGTTGAATGCGGCGATGAAAGCCGACGCGCTCAAGCAGCAGGCCGACATCCACTACCCGATCGAGTGGACCACACTCGCCGAGTATCTCGACTGGCTGGTCGCGCGCGGCGTGTCGACCAACGTCGCCTCGCTGATCGGCGCGACTACGGTGCGAATTCATGAGCTCGGTTACGCCAACAAGGCGCCGACGCCCGAGCAGCTGGAGCGCATGAAGGGCCTGGTGGAAAAGGCCATGCAGGAGGGCGCCCTGGGTGTCGGCGCGTCGCTCATCTATGTGCCCGCGAGCTTCTCCACGACGCAAGAGCTGATCGAGCTCTGCAAAGTCGCCGCCAAGTACGACGGCATCTACACCACGCACATCCGTAGCGAGGGACAGGGCTTTCTCGAAGCGATCGACGAGACCGTGCGGATTGCGCGCGGCTCGGGCATTCGCGCCGAGATCTATCACCTCAAGGCCGCGGGGGAGAAGAACTGGCCGAAGATGGCGCAGGCGATCGAGCGCATCGAGACGGCGCGCCACGCGGGCGTGCAGCTCACGGCCGACATGTATCCGTACGTCGCCGGCGCGACCGGGCTCGATGCGGCGATGCCGCCGTGGGTGCAGGAGGGCGGGCTCGACGCGTGGGTCGAGCGCTTGAAGCAACCCGAGGTGCGGGCGCGCGTGGCGGCCGAGATGCGCACGGTCTCGCCGGACTGGGAAAGTCTGTACGAGGGTGCCGGAAGTCCGGCCCGGCTGTTGCTCATCGGCTTCCGCAATCCCGCGCTCAAGCCGCTCACCGGCAAGACGCTCGCCGACGTCGCGCAACTGCGCGGCAAGTCGGCCGAGGAAACGGCAATGGACCTCGTGATCGAGGATCACTCACGCGTCGATACGGCCTATTTCCTGATGTCGGAGGAAAACGTGCGGCTCGGGCTGCGCCAGCCGTGGGTCAGCATTGGCTCCGACGCCGCTTCGATGGCGCCGGAAGGCGTATTCCTCGAAAGGAGCGCACATCCACGCGCCTACGGCGCCTTCGCGCGTTTCCTCGGCTACTACGTCCGCGAGCAGAAGCTCATCACGCTCACCGAAGCGATCCGCCGGATCACGCGCCTGCCGGCCGAGAACTTCCGGCTCGAGCAGCGCGGCTGCCTCGAGGCCGGATGCTTCGCGGACGTCGTGGTCTTCGATCCGGGAAGCATCATCGATCACGCGACGTTCGAAAAGCCGCACCAGTACGCAACGGGCGTGCAGCACGTGTTCGTGAACGGCGTGCAGGTGCTGAAGGACGGCGAGCACACCGGCGCGAAGCCCGGCCGCGTAGTGCGCGGCCCCGGATATCGGGGCGGAAGGATGAAGATTCCGGAGACTCCGGATCCGCCCGCGCGCACGTTCAATCAATGAGGTTTAGACCGGCAAGATTCCCGGCCGCGTCGGCGACTCGCCGCACATTGGTGCCGGCACCTATGCCAACAACGAAACCTGCGCGGTGTCCGCGACCGGTCATGGCGAATTCTTCATTCGCTCCGTGGTGGCCTACGACATCCACGCGCTCATGGACTACAAGGGCCTGTCGCTCGACAAGGCCGTCGACGAGGTCGTGCAACGCATGCAACGCAAGCTCAAAGAGATGAAGGCGGAAGGCGGCGTGATCGCGATCGACTCC
>DATFEQ010000086.1:0-27343 GCA_035250905.1 Steroidobacteraceae bacterium | reverse complement strand
ATAGACCGCCGACACGCCGGGGCCGCCCGGCACCGGGTCGGCGATCAGCGCCGGGGTGCCGAGCGGTCGTTCGCCGGCCTGCGCGGCGAACTCTGCCGTGGGCTGCCTGGGCGGAGCCACGCCGAGCAAGGCGCGATGGCGCGCTTGCATGTGCTCGATGGACAGGCCGGCAAGCGATGGATCGGCGGCGGACAACGCAGCAACGCACAGCAGCGTGCTGCGAACGAGAGGTGCCAGCATCAACGGGCGCGACGCGCGCGGTTTCGTGCAGCAGCCGGCGCGGCGCGGAGAAGGGACAGTCGCTGTCGATGCTACACGGTCCGCCGGAGCGGACCGTGTGTCGTGCGTGGACAGCATTACGGCATGCCGAGCGGATCGACGCCGACGGCGCGCAGCAGCGCGCAGGTGCGCATCAGCGGCAGGCCGACGAGCGCGGTGGGATCCGTCGATTCGATCCGCTCCATGAGCGCGATCCCCAGGCCTTCCGACTTGAAGCCACCCGCGCAATCGAAGGGCTGCTCGAGTTCGACATAGCGCGCGATCTCGGGCTCGCTCAGCTGGCGAAAGTGCGCGCGGGTCTCATCGAGATGTTGCGCGAGCTGGGGTGGGTGATGGCGCACCACGCAAGCAGCGGTGAAGAAGGTCACCACCCGGCCGCTCGCTGCGCGCAACTGTGCAATCGAGCGCGCCGCGTCGCCCGGTTTGCCCAGCACACGGCCATCGATGACGGCTACCTGGTCGGCGCCGATCACCCAGCTGGCGGGATTACGCGTGGCAACCACTTCAGCCTTGGCACGCGCGAGGCGGGTGACGAGCTGTGATGGCGCCTCACCGTTCTGCGGAGATTCATCCAGGTCTGCCGCCTCGACGCGGAAGGGGACGCGCAGACGCCCGAGGAGCTCTCGCCGGTAGCGTGAGCCGGAGGCCAGGATCAGGTCGACGGGCATCGGTTTAGTTCTGAAAAAACAAAGGTTTAAAGCGCCGAAAGCTTTGACAGACCGGGGTGCGGTCACTATGATAGCGCGCCCATGTCGCGGGACCCCGAGCTGCTCGACCTGGCAGCGCTCATCGCGCAGGGCTCCGAGCTCGAGATCGACTGTGAGCTGAAGTCGCTCACGCGACTCGCGCCACTGTTGAGTGATAGCGCCGGCACGGCGCACGGGAAGTTCCGCTTTCACCGCGTGGCAGGCGCACCCGCAGCGGAAGGTCGCGTGACCGCCACGCTCCCGGTGACCTGCCAACGGTGCATGGGCGATCTGGCGATCGCGGTGGATACCGAGTGCCGGCTGGTATTCGCCGACGCGGATGCCGCGAATGCCGAGGCGTCGATCGAAGAGGAATTGGTCACGACGCACGGCGGGCGCATCTCGCTCGCCGAATTGGTCGAGGAAGAGTTGCTTCTCGCCATGCCGCTGGTGGCAGTGCATGGCGAAGGCAGCGGTTGTTCGACGCAGGCGGCCGCGGGAGTGCAGGCGGCCGGCGAACCGAAGCAGCGGCCGTTTGCCGGCCTGCGCGACCTGTTGAAAGATGGAAAATGACTGGAGAAGATCATGGCTGTTCAGAAAAGCAGAAAGACTCCCTCGAAGCGCGGCATGCACCGCTCGCACGACAAGCTGCGGCGCCCGGCGCTGTCCGTCGACCCGAAGTCGGGCGAGACCCATCTGCGTCATCGCATCACGCCCGATGGTTACTACCGGGGTCGCAAGGTGATCGACATGCCGAGCGGCGAGGATCAGGACTGATCCGCGGCCGCTGAGCGGGCGCGATTCTCGCCAGGCACGGCTTGGCCACACACTGCACCATTGCCGTCGATGTCATGAGCGGCGACCGCGGGCCGGGCACTTGCGTGCCCGCCGCGGTGCAGTTCCTGCGTGAGCGCGCCGATCTGGCGCTCATTCTCGTCGGCGCGGCCGACGTGATCGACACTCACCTGCGCCAGGCGGGAGGGCGGCCAGGCGAGCGGCTGAGGGTCGAGACCGCGAGCCAGGTCGTCGGCATGGATGAGCCGCCTCGCGACGCGGTACGGCGCAAGAAGGACTCCTCGATGCGCCGGGCCATCGATCTCGTCAAGTCCGGTGCCGCGCAGGCCTGCGTGAGCGCGGGCAACACCGGCGCGCTCATGGCCACCTCACATTTCGTCCTGAAGTCACTCCCCGGGGTCGATCGCCCGGCCATCATGTCGGCCATCCCCGCGATCGCCGGCCACACGCACATGCTCGATCTCGGAGCCAACGCGGCCTGCACGGCCGAGCAGCTCTACCAGTTTGCCGTGATGGGCTCGGTCGTCGCCGCCGATCTCAACCCCAACGGGCGGCCGCGCGTGGGGCTCCTCAATATCGGCGAAGAGGACATCAAGGGCCACGCAGTTGTGCAGGACGCGCACAAGCTCCTGAGCCCGAGCAGCGTGAACTACGTGGGTTTCGTCGAAGGGGACGACATCTTCACCGGCGAAGTCGACGTCGTGGTGACGGACGGCTTCACGGGAAACGTGGCGCTCAAGACCATGGAGGGCCTGGCGCGCATGATCGGCAGCTCCGCACGCGAGGAGTTCTCGCGCAATCCCCTGCGCAAGCTCATGGCCGCGGCGGCCTGGCCCGCGCTCGGAGCCTTGCGCGCGCGACTCGATCCGCGCCGCTACAATGGCGCCAGCATGGTCGGGCTCAACGGCATCGTCATCAAGAGTCACGGCGGCGCGGATGCGTTCGCCTTCCGCCACGCGATCGAGACGGCTGCCACCGAAGCCGAGCGCGGCGTGCCATCGCAGATCGCGGCGCGGCTCGCGGCAGCGCCTTGATGGCGCACTCGCGGATCGCCGGCACCGGCCGCTACCTTCCCGCGAAGGTCCTCACGAATTTCGACCTCGAGAAGATGGTCGATACCACCGACGAGTGGATCCGCTCGCGCACCGGGATCGAAAAGCGCCACATCGCCGTGGACGGCGAGACCACGGTCGACCTGGCGGAGCCCGCCGCGCGGGCTGCGATGCATGCGGCGGGCGTAACCGCCGAGGACATCGACTTCATCGCTTTCGGGACCACGACGCCCGACGTGATCTTCCCGAATTGCGGCGTGCTGCTGCAGGCACGGCTTGGAATCCACGACTGCGCTGCGTTCAGCGTCGAAGCCGCCTGCAGCGGCTTCATCTATGCGCTCTCGATCGCCGATAAGTACGTGCGCCTGGGCGATGCGAAGTGCGCGCTGGTGATCGGCGCGGAAACGCTGACGCGCATGGTGGACTGGAAAGAGCGCCACACCTGTGTGCTGTTCGGCGATGGCGCGGGTGCCGTCGTGCTCCAGCCGACCGACGAGGCGGGCATCATCTCGACCCACATTCATGCCGACGGCCAGTACCAGGACCTGCTCTACTATCCGGGCGGCATCTCCAAGGGCTGGCAGCATCCGTCGACGGGCGGGCAGGGCATCCAGATGAAAGGCAACGAGGTGTTCAAGGTGGCCGTGAACACGCTCGGACGCATCGTCGAGGAGACGCTCGAGGCCAACCATCTCGACAAGGGCAAGATCGACTGGCTGGTTCCGCACCAGGCCAACCTGCGCATCATCCAGGCGACCGCCAGGAAACTCGAGATGCCGATGGAGCGTGTGATCGTGACGGTCCAGGACCACGGCAACACTTCCGCGGCTTCCGTGCCGATGGCGCTCGACGTCGGCATACGCGACGGGCGCATCAAGCGCGGCGACCTGTTGCTGCTGGAGGCGTTTGGCGGCGGCTTTACCTGGGGTTCCGCCCTGATCCGGTACTAACCGCTCTGCTTGATGGGGTCGAGTACGGCGCGCGGGGGAGTGTCGACGACCGGCCGCGCGGTGCGCGCCGTGGTCCGAGGCTTGTGGACGCGCTCACGCCACACCGTGAAGGGGTCCCATCCGGACAAAACCTGGGTTTCCGGAGTGGCTGTTTCGGCGGATTTGCGGGAATCTGAGCTCATGCACCCCTCGTTGTTATTGGGCGCAGACTGTAGGGGAACTGCCCAATCCGGTGGCGTGAACCCCCTCACAGTCCTGCTCGATCGCACCCGAACCCGGCAGGCACCTGCCCCCTCGAACACTGTCATCGCTGGCCGGAGGGCTTCTAGAATAAGGCTCGAATGACGCGTCCCACCCCGATCTTCTGCCTCTGCGCTCTGCTCCTGGCACCTGTCGCGTCGCGCGCCGACATCTACCTCATTCCGCCTCCAGGGGTCGACCTCATTGGCGAGGAGGCGAGAACGGTTTCGGCCTACGAGGACACGATGCCCGACATCGCACGACGCAATGGGCTGGGCTACGAAGAGATTCTGAGTGCCAATCCGGGCGCCGACCCCTGGCTCCCGGGCGAGGGTCGCGAAATCTCGCTCCCGACCCGTCACATCCTGCCGCCCGTGCCGCACGAGGGAGTCACGGTCAACCTGCCCGAGCACCGGCTCTACTACTTTCCGAAGGCACGGGGAGGGCAGCAGCCGCAGGTCATTTCTCACCCGATCAGCGTGGGTCAGATGGACTGGGAAACCCCGCTCGGCCTCACCAAGATCGTCGCGAAGACGCGCAAGCCCACCTGGTACCCACCGGAGTCGATTCGGGAGCAGCACGCTCGCGACGGCAATCCCATACCTGCCGCCGTGCCGCCCGGACCGGACAATCCGCTCGGGGACTTCGCGATGCGCCTGGGCATTCCCGGCGGCGCGTACCTGATCCACGGGACCAACCGGCCCGTGGGTGTGGGCATGCAGATCACGCACGGCTGCATCCGCATGTACCCGGAAGACATCGAGTCGCTGTTCCGCATGGTCGACGTGGGCACGCAGGTGCGCATCATCAACCAAGCGGTGAAGACGGGATGGGTGGACGAGGTCCTCTACCTCGAGGTGCACCCGCCGCTGGAAAACAGCGCCTCGAAGCCCATCGGTCTCACCGAGCTCACGCGGCTGCTCGTCGCGGCCACGCAGGACCGACCGGTGCGCATCAACTGGCCGCTCGCGGAACGCGTCCTGGCAGACGCGCGTGGCATGCCGGTTGCGGTGTCGCTGCCGCAGGTCACGGCGTCGGCCGACCCCGATCTCCCGTAACAGGCACGCAAAAAAAAGCGCCGCGAGTGATTCGCGGCGCTCGATAGTCTGGCAAGAGTCGACTTACTTCGACATCGACTTCTTGAACATGCGATCGATCTTCTCGTTGGTCGCGTCACAGCACGACTGGCTGGCCTGCGCGGCTGACAGCGCCTGATTCGCGGTGCTCTGCGCACCGTTCGCCGCCGACTGCGCCGCCGAAGCTGCGCTCGACGCCGAGCTCGCTGAGTCGCGGGCAGAGGCCGCGTCTGACGACACCTTCGAGACCTGAGCCTTCAGTTCGTCAATCTGCGCCTGGATCGGCTTGAGGTCCGTACACGCGGACATCAGGCCGAGACACAGAAGCGCCGTGGAGGCCTTCAGCATCATTGCACTCTTCATAGGAAATTCCCCTTTTCGTTGAGATTCTCGGGTAGCCCGAAGTACAACACTTCAGCTCAAACCACGGGCCGTGGCCCACGCGCGAGCCGAAACGGAACGGCGCATAAATGAACAGATTTGCGCGCTGGATGCAATAGACGAAGGTGCAGCTGTCGTTCACAGGCGACAGGTTGTCGCCAGAGGTTGACAGCAGCGTTTACAACGCGTAGCCGCGCGCTGACGAGCGGCGTCGATGCGAGAGCTCGGCCATGTCTTCGTATGTGTCGTGCATCTTGCGAGCGTTCAGCGGCATCGACCGAATCATCGCTCGACATTCTTTACGTGCGGAGAGTCGCGCGCGCGATGTCGCACCGCGAGGTCGCAAACAATCGATGGTGCGATCTGTCACGTGAGCGAGTGAGCGTGCGGCGTGGATGCGACGCCTCCGAGGCCCCGGACCGGACCCTGGCATGCAGAGAGAAACATCCGTGCCCCTTGTTCGAGGCGGGTAACTGTATATAATCACAGTCACCCGAAATCCAACCAGGTTTGCCATGTCCGACCTGACGCCGCGCCAGACGCAGATCCTGCGGCTGATCCAGTCACATCTTTCCGAATCCGGGATGCCGCCCACGCGCGCCGAAATCGCGCGCGAGCTTGGGTTCAAGTCCGCGAATGCCGCCGAGGAGCACCTGCGGGCGCTGCAACGCAAGGGTGTCATCGAGTTGATTCCGGGCGCGTCCCGCGGCATCCAGCTCAAGGACACCCTGCGCGAGCAACTCGGTCTGCCACTGGTGGGACGCGTCGCCGCGGGACGGCCGATCCTCGCGGAGGAGCACGTCGAGGGGCGCTACCAGATCGATCCCGAGCTGTTTCAGCCGCGCCCGCACTACCTGCTCAAGGTGAGCGGCATGAGCATGCGCGATGCCGGAATCCTCGACGGCGATTTCGTCGCCGTGCACCGCACAGTCGAGGTGCGCAACCGGCAGATCGTGGTCGCGCGGCTGGAGAACGAAGTGACCGTGAAGCGCTATCGGCAGGAAGGCACGATTGTTTGGTTGTTGCCCGAGAACAGCGACTTCGAGCCGATCCGCGTCGATCTGAAGAGCGAGTCGCTGATCATCGAAGGCGTGGTCGTTGGCGTCGTGCGTCGAGGCGACGGCAGCGGGCGCCTCTCGGGTCGGGCCGAGCGCCGCCCCGGTTAGGGCAGCTCTGAACGAGCCGCCTCTTCGCCCGGATCAGTCCGGCATCAGGCGCTGCAATTGCTCGAGGTAAGTCGATTCGTCGGGCGCCTGCCCCGCGCGCTCCGCTTCCCAGAGCAGCCGTCCCAGCACCTCGAACATTCGATGCTCGGCCACGTGAGCCGATCCGAGCCGCGCGCTGAGCCGTGAATGGATGCGCGCGATACCCGGTGGGCGATCGGTGCTCACCTGCTCGCGCACTGCGAGATGGAGGCCAAGGTGCAGGAACGGATTTTCCGCGCCAGCCTCCGGCGGAAACTGCGCTTCGAGCACTTCGGGAGGACCTTCCAGCATCGGGTGGTATTCCGGGTGCTCGGCGACGACCTGGGCGATCTGCGCTTCGAGTGGCGTCAGCGTGTCGCCTGCCTGCGCCTTGCGCCACGCTGCGAGGTAGGCGCTGCGCAAGTCGTGGCGGCTGCGCGCATGAAACATCGGCATGTCACTTCCCTCGCCGCGCCACCACGCGCGCGGCTCGTTTGGTTTTGCGTCGCGGCGCCGGTCGGTGCCGCGTCTCGCCTGGTGCGGGCGTCTTGTGCGGGAACTCGCACAGGTCGATCAGCCGGCACTCCGGGCAGCCGGGCACGCGGGCCGTGCAGACGTAGCGGCCGTGCAGGATGAGCCAATGATGCGCGTGCCGGCGGAAGGCTTCCGGCACCACTTTGAGCAGGCGCTGCTCGACTTCGAGCGGCGTCCGGCCGGGCGCGAGCCCGAGGCGGTTGGCGACGCGGAAGATGTGCGTGTCGACCGCGATCGTGGGCTCACCGAACGCGACGTTGAGCACTACGTTCGCGGTCTTGCGGCCCACGCCGGGCAGGGACTCGAGCGAGTCGCGCTCCCGTGGCACTTCGCCGCCGAAACGCTCCACCAGGATGCGGCAGGTCTCGATGATGTTGCGCGCCTTGCTGTTGTAGAGACCGATCGAGCGAATGTAGTGCGACAGGCCCGCGACACCGAGCGCGAGCATGGCCGCCGGCGTAGGCGCATCGTGGAACAAGTCCACGGTAGCGCGGTTCACGCTCTTGTCGGTTGCCTGCGCGGAGAGGATCACGGCGACCAGAAGCTGGAAGTGGGTCGCGTATTCGAGCTCGCTGCGCGGCTCCGGGTTCGCCGCCTGCAACCGGGCGAAGATCTCGTGCCGTGTCGCGGGAGTCATGATGCCGCCGCGCCCTTATGGCGAGCTCCGGCCAGGCGCTTCTTGTCCGCGAGCGTCCGTTGCCGATCGGCCTCGCGCGAGGCCGTGCGCGTGAGGTGCGCTTCGTAGCGGCGCCGATGCTCGACCGCCTGCGCCTGCAGCAGTGCAAACGGTGTCAGCGGCAAGGGGTCACCGCGCGCGTCCGTGAGCGGCCGCAAGTCGATGCAGTCCACCGGGCAAGGCGGCAGGCAAAGCTCGCAACCGTTGCACTGCGCGCCCAGCACCGTGTGCATGAGGCGCTGAGCGCCAACTATGGCATCGACCGGACAGGCGGGCAGGCACTTGGCGCAACCGATGCAGCGCTCTTCGTCGATGACCGCAACGCGTGGTGGCGTCTCGACGCCGTTGGCCGGATTGAGGGGCCGATACTCGCGCGCCAGGGAGGAGGCGAGTGCGTGGATCGTGGCATCGCCACCTGGCGGGCACTGGTTGATGTCGGCTTCGCCGTGCGCGATCGCCGTCGCGTACGGACGGCAGCCCGCGTAGCCGCAGCGCGTGCACTGCGTCTGGGGCAGCAGTGCATCGATGGCGTCGATCAGCGCGCGGGTGTCCTCGTCCGTCACTTCACTTTCATGCCGGGTTGCGCCCCGGCATCCGGGGCGAGCAGATAGAGGCCCGCACCCTCGGCGCTCGCCGCGAGCACCATTCCCTCGGACACCCCGAAACGCATCTTGCGCGGCTGGAGGTTGGCGACTACCACCGTCAATCGGCCTTCGAGCTGCGCGGGGTCGTAAGCGCCGCGGATTCCGGCGAACACGTTGCGTTTCTCGCCACCCAGGTCGAGTGTCAGGCGCAGCAGCTTGTCGGCCCCGTCCACGAGCTCCGCGCGCTCGATCCGCGCGATGCGCAGGTCGAGCTTGTTGAAGTCGTCGATCGACACCCTCGTGCCTTCGCCCGCAGGCGCCGGAGAGGCTTGCGCCGACGGGGATGGCGCTGGCGCGCTTTCCTCCGCGCTCTCGAACAGTGCGTCGATCTGCGTGGGGTCCACTCTCTGCATGAGGTGCTCGTAGGGTTTGATCGTGAGCGGCGGATCCTCGCGCAACTGCTGCCAGCTCAGCGGCGTGCGGAGCCCGAGCATGACCGCCGCGCGTTCCGCGGTGGCAGGCAGGATCGGCGCGAGGAACAGGGTAAGGCGCCGGAAAGCGTCCATGCAATCAGAGCACACCTCCCACAGCCGCCGTTCCTGCGTTGGCTCCTTGGCGAGCACCCAGGGCTGCTCCTCGTTGATCGCCTCGTTCATGCGATCGGCGAGCTCCATCACCTCGCGCGCGACCTTGCCGAACTCGCGCTCGTCGTAGAGCTGGCGGATCCTGTCCTCCGCGGCGACGGCGAGCGGGACCCATTTCGAGGTCGCTGCCGGCCGGGAAGCATCCACGGGCAGGAGCTTGCCGCCGAAGCGCTTGGTGATGAAACCAGCGGCGCGGCTCGCGATGTTGACGTACTTGCCGATCAGGTCGGAGTTGACGCGCGCGACGAAGTCCTCGGCCGTGAAGTCGAAATCCTCGACGTTGGCGTTGAGCTTGGCGGCGATGTAGTAACGCAGCCATTCGGCGTTCATGCCGACGTCGAGATAGCGACCCGGGCTCAGTCCCGTGCCACGCGATTTCGACATCTTTTCGCCCGACACTCCGATGAAGCCGTGCACGTAGACGTGGTCGGGCACCTTGTAGGGTGAGCCCGCGAACTTGAGCATCGCCGGCCAGAAGAGCGTGTGGAAGTAGATGATGTCCTTGCCGATGAAATGGATCTGCTCGGTGCGCGGATCGGTGAGCAGACCCTCGAAGCTCAGTCCTTTCCTGGCGCAGTAGCTCTTGAGGCTCGCGAGGTAGCCGATCGGCGCGTCGAGCCACACGTAGAAGTACTTCCCCGGCGCGTCCGGGATCGGAATGCCGAAGTACGGGGCGTCGCGCGAGATGTCCCAGTCCCCCAGCGTGCGCTCGCCCTTGCCCTCGAGCCATTCGCGCGCCTTGTTGAGCACCTGCGGCTGCAGGCGGCCGGGTGCGCTCGTCCAGGCGTTGAGGAAGGCGACGCACTTCGGATCGGACAGGCGGAAGAAGTAGTGCTCCGAGGTCTTGAGCACCGGTGTCGCGCCCGTGAGCGTCGAGTAAGGCTTGATGAGGTCGGTGGGCGCGTACACGGAGCCGCAGACTTCGCACGCGTCGCCGTACTGATCCTTCGAGTGACACTTCGGGCACTCGCCCTTGATGTAGCGGTCGGCCAGGAACATCCCCTTCACCGGGTCGTAGAACTGCTCGACCGGCTTGCGATAGATGAGGCCCGCGGCGCAGAGCCGGCGGTAGATGTCCTGCGAAAGCTCGACGTTCTCCGGCGAATCGGTCGAGTGCCAGTTGTCGAAGCTCAGGTGAAAGCCGCGCAGATACTGCGGTCTTTCAGCCGCGACCCGCGCCACCAGCTCCTGTGGCGCGATGCCCTCGGCTTCGGCCTTGAGCATGATCGGCGCGCCATGCGCGTCGTCGGCGCCCATGAAGTGCACCTCGTGACCCTGCATGCGCTGAAAACGCACCCAGATATCGGCCTGGATGTACTCCATGATGTGGCCGATGTGGAACGAGCCGTTGGCGTAGGGCAGGGCGCTGGTGACAAAGAGCTTGCGGGGCACGGAGCTGCGGACTCACGGAACGGCGGACCGAAGCGGCCCGCGGGAATTATCGCATGCGACGCGCCCGGTCGCTGGCCCGGGGTGCGGCGGTCAGGTGGCGTCTTTGAGCGCCTCGAACTTGGCCTTGTTGATGCCTTTCTTGTAGGCCTCGGCGCCGCTGATCAGGCGCTGGTCGAGCAGCTGCTGGATCGCGTTGTCCATGGTGCGCATGCCGTGCGCCGCGCCGCTCTGCATGGTGTTCTCGAGCTGGTCGAGCTTGCCCTGGCGGATGAGGTTCGACACCGCGGGCGTGTTCACCAGGATCTCGAGCGCCGCGACCCGCCCCTGCTTGTCGGCCTTCTGCAGCAGCTGCTGGGAGACGACGCCGCGCAGAGAGGTGGACAACATGGTGCGCACGTGCGACTGCTTGTCGGCGGGAAAAGCGTTGACCATGCGGTCGACGGTGGCGGCGGCGCCGTTGGTGTGCAGCGTGCCCATGACGAGAATGCCCATCTCGGCGGCGGTCACCGCGATGCTCATGGTCTCGAGATCGCGCAACTCGCCCACCAGCACCACGTCGGGATCTTCACGCAACGCCGAGAGCAGCGCCGAGGCGAAGCTCGGGCTGTGCACGCCGATCTCGCGCTGGCTGATGAGGCAGCTCTTGCGCTGGTGCACGAACTCGATCGGGTCCTCAACCGTGAGGATGTGGCCTTTGATGCGCTGGTTGATGTCATCGATCATCGCCGCGAGGGTGGTCGACTTGCCGGAACCGGTCTTGCCGGTGACCAGGATCAGCCCGCTGATCACCTTGCAGAGATTGCGTACCGAGTCCGGCATGTTGAGCTGATCGAGCGTGAGCGCCTGCGAGGGGATTATGCGAAAGACCGCGCCCATGCCGTTCAACTGGCGCATCACGTTGACGCGGAAACGCGCCACGCCCTGCAGGTGATAGGCGAAATCGGTGCCGTCCTTGGCCTCGAAGCGCTCGAGCGCCTTGCGCGGGAGGATCTCGTAGAGCGCCTCGCGTACGAAATCGGCCTTGAGCCGGTCGGGCCGCAGCGTCAGCAGGTCGCCGTACAGGCGGATGCGCGGCGGGTCGCCCGCGATGAAATGCAGGTCGGAGCCCTTGCGATTGAGCACCTCGGCGAGGAATTCGTCGACGCGTGGCAAGTCTTCAACCCGTGGCGATGTCGAGCTTGGGCAGGATCGTGGTGTCGGTCACGAAGTTCTGGAACTGGCGCTTGTCGGCTGCATAGGCGAAGGCGTCGTCCGGGTCGATCTCCTTGGCCTTGATCGCCTGCAGCAGCGCCATGTCCATGAGCTGCATGCCGAACTCACGACCGGTCTGCAGCTGGCTCGGCACCTGATGCGTCTGATCCGTCATGATGAGCTTGGCGATTGCCTTGGTCATCACCATCACTTCGCAGATCGCGCGCCGGCCGCGGCCGTCGGCGCTCTTCACCAGCACCTGCGTGATCACGGCGATCAGGCTCTGCGCCAGGAAGCTCTTGGTCTGTTCGCGCTCGTCCACGGGCAGCGCGTCGATGATGCGATCGATCGTCTTGACCGCGCTGGTCGTGTGCAGGGTTCCCAGCACCAGGTGGCCGGTTTCCGCCGCCGTCATCGCCATCGAAATGGTTTCGGCGTCGCGCAGCTCGCCCACCAGGATCACGTCGGGATCCTCGCGCATCGCCGCGCGCACGCCTTCCGCGAAAGTTGGCAGGTGCGTGCTCAGCTCGCGCTGGATGACCTGGCTGTTCTTGCTGCGATGGACGAATTCGATCGGGTCTTCCAGGCTGATGATGTTGAGCCGCCGGTTGGTGTTGAGCAGATCGATCATCGAAGCGAGCGTGGTCGACTTGCCGGTCCCGGTGGAGCCCGTCACCAGGATCATCCCCTGGTGATAGTCGCAGAGCTTTCTCACGATCGGCGGCAGGTTGAGGCGGTCCATGCTCGGGATCTCGCTCGGGATGGAGCGGAAGGTTGCGCCGACGCCGGTCTCCTTGCGGAACACGTTGACGCGAAAGCGGCCGCCGTCCTCGGAGACGTACGAGAAGTCGATGTCGTGTCCCTGCTGGAAGCGCTCGGCCTGCGTCTTGGTGAGGATCTCGGTGACGTAGGACTCGAGCTCGTTGTCGCCCAGGTCGCGGAACTTGATCGGCATCAGGTCGCCGTTCATGCGCAGCATGGGCGGGACGCCCACCGCGAGGTGTACGTCGGAGCAACCCTGCGCGAGGCCCAGCTTCAGAAAGGCGTCGATGCGCGGCATCTAGTCGGCACGCTGCGGCATACGGGGCGCCACTGTAGTCGGTGGCGGCGCAAAGAAGCAATCGTTGGGGGAGGTTTGGTGCCGCGCCGTTGTGCGGCCGGTCACAGAAACTTCTCGAGAGCGACCCGCATGGCCTCCATGCTGGCAAAGCGCTTGGACTTGTCGACCGACATCGCCCGCATGGTGAGCTCGCTCAGTCCCGCCGGCAGCGTGGGGTTGATTTCCTGCGGCGCGCGCGCCTTGCCCTGCACGTGCTGGTACATGACCGACATGTGATCGCCGCGATGGTAGGGCGGCACGCCGGTGAACATCTCGTACATGATCACCCCCAGGCTGTACACGTCGGCGGTCTCGTCGACCTTCTTGCCGAGGATCTGCTCGGGCGCCATGTACTTGGGCGAACCGATCACGTAGCCGGTCTTGGTGAGCTGCGTGTCGCCCTCGCGATGCGCGGCGGCCACGCCGAAATCCACGATCTTGAGGAGACCTTCCTCGTTGATCAGCAGGTTGGCGGGCTTGAGGTCGCGATGCACGATGCCCACCTGGTGTGCGACCGTCATGCCGGTGCAGATGTCGCTCGCGAAGCCGACCGCGCGCTTCAACGGCATCGGTTTCTCGTTGACGATCTCGGCGCCGAGCGTGTGCGACGGGAAGTACTCCATCGAGATGGCGTAGTTGCCGCGGATGTAGAGGAAGTCGTAGATGCGGATCACGTTGCGATGCGTGATCTTGCGCGAGTAGCGCAACTCGTGGACGAAGCGCTTCATCATCTCTTCGTCCTGCGAGACGTTGGGGTTCAGGAACTTGAGGATCAGGCGCTCGTCGACGACCGTGTCCTCCATCAGCAGCACCGTGCCGAACGCGCCCTTGCCGATCTTCTCGATGAACTTGTAACGGCCCTCGATGATGTCGCCAGGTTTCAAGGTGGCGATGTCGAGCTTCTGCGCGTGCGTCGCCTCGGCGCTCTTCACCACCTGTTCGAGCTCGACCTTGTCCATCAGCAGGGTCTTGGCGGGCTCGACCGATACCGCGGCCGTATTCTGGCTCGTGGCCGCGACACCGGTGCTGGTGTAACGATTGTCGAGGTGCTGCAGCGCCAGCATCACCGCCTGTTGAATGGCTGCGTCGGAATTGTTTGCCTGCTGCGCCTGCAACTGCACCCGGACGTGCTCGATCCGACGCTCGTCGGCAATCTTGGCCAGCACGCCGATCGCTTCGATGCGGATTTCTTTTTCCGGCCGATTGAGCGCCTGCAGCACCGGCTCGATCACCTTGTGATCCCCGAGCTTGCCCAGCCCGCGCAACACCACGGGAACGCTGCGGACGTTGCCCGACTGCAGCATCTCCAGGAGACGCGGCACCGCGCGCTTGCTGCCGATCTCGGCCAGCGCATCCACCGCGCGCTCGCTCACCCACCAGTCCTTGTCGCGCGTGGCCTCGATCAGCTGGTTCACCGCGCGCTCGTCCTTGGTCTGGTTGAGGATCTCGATCGCGGCGCGCCGGATCTCCTCGTCCTCATCCCTGACCAGCGCCAGTACTGCCTCGACGACCTTGGGTCCGCCGATCTTGCCGAGCGCATCCGCCGCGCGGCTGCGCACCCACCAGTCGTCGTCCTTGATGGCCTCGAGCAGGTGCTTGACGGACTTTGGCGTGCCGATCTCGTTGAGCACTTCGACGGCGGCGCGGCGCGCGTACTCGTTCTCGTCCTTCAGCACGTCGACCAGATATTTCATGGTGTCGGGGTGGTTGGCCTTGATCACGACCTCCACGGCCTTGTTCTGCACGTCGATCTCGGGATCGAGCAGCAGCTTGCACATGAGCTCGATGTTGACCGGGCCGTCAACGCGCGCGAGCGCGGCCAGAGCCGCCTGGCGGATCAGCTTGTTGGTGTCCTTGAGCTGGGTCTGCAACGCCTGCGAAACCGCCGGATGATTGAAGCGGCCGAGGATATTGATGATGTGCGCGCGCGCCATCGGGTCCTTGCCCTCGACGCGGCTGATCAGCTCGCCCATCGACTTCTCGTCCGCGATCTCGCCGACGATGCGGAACAACGCCGCCTTCTCGTTGGGCTCCTGGTTATAGGCGGCGGTGAGCAGCTCGCGCACCGTAAAACGCGCCTTCTGTGAACCGATGATGTCGAGCACTGCGGGCTTCGAGATACCGTCATGGCCCAGCAGGTCGAGCAGCATCGACGGCGGATAGTTCTTGCTGCCGGCGAGCGCCCAGGCGACCCCGGCGACCGCGCGTGGGTTGTCATCGCTCAGACCCCGCGCGATCAGCGGAAAAGTCTTGGCATCGATCAGCGCCATCAGCACGTCGACGTAGGCGAGCGTCTCCTTCTTATCTGCCGAGCCGAGCGCTTCGAGAATGGGCACGATGGCACCGGTCCCCATGCTGGCGAGACGGGCGAGGGCTTTCTTCGCGCTCGGGCTGGTCGGGTCGCCGCTCGCCTTGATGTCGGCGATCAGGCGCTCGGCCTTCATGCTGCTCAGAAAACTCATGCTGCCATCGGGTTGGGTTGGGCCGGGCGATTATGCCATAAGGTCTTTTTTCGGCCTCGCCGACGAGTGCGCTCTTCCCGCGATCCGGGCGCCGGCAAAAAGCGGCGGCGGGCGCAAAGGTTCCCGGTTCGGACCGATTGCCGGCGGCCGTTCGGGTACAATGCCGCCCCTTTCGACCGGCCCTGCGCACATGACTGTTGAACGCGAGACTGCGCTGCGGGAGTGCATCGAAGCGTACCGCGATCCCTGGCTCAAACAGACCCTGGGAGAGGCGCGCGCCGTTCGTGAGTTGCACCTCCACGCGAATCGCGCCGAAGTCGCCATCGTCGTGGGGTTCCCCGCGTCGGACTATGCGCCCGAGCTGAGCGCTGCCCTGCGCCAGCACGTTGGTGACGTCGGCGGGATCGAGTCGCTCGAGGTGCGGGTGACCAGCGAGATCGCGGCGCACGCGGTGCAACGCGGGCTGCAGCCGCTCAAGTCGGTGCGCAACGTGGTGGCCGTCGCTTCCGGCAAGGGCGGAGTGGGCAAGTCCACCGTGGCCGCCAATCTCGCCCTGGCGTGGGCCGCGCAGGGCGCGCGCGTCGGGCTCCTGGACGCGGACATCTATGGCCCGAGCCAACCCCGGATGATGGGTCTGCGCGGACAGCGTCCGGTCACGCGCGACGGCAAGTCACTCGAACCGCTGCAAGCTCACGGGCTCGAGGTGATGTCGATCGGCTTTCTCATCGATGAGGAGCAGCCGATGGCGTGGCGCGGGCCGATGGTGACTCAGGCGCTCAACCAGCTGATCGGCGACACGCATTGGAGCGAGCTCGATTACCTCGTGATCGACATGCCGCCCGGCACCGGAGACATTCAGCTCACGCTGTCGCAGCGCGTGCCGGTGAGCGGCGCCGTCATCGTCACCACGCCCCAGGACATCGCGCTGCTCGATGCCCGCAAGGGGCTCAAGATGTTCGAGAAGGTGTCGGTGCCGGTGCTGGGCGTGGTGGAGAACATGAGCACGCACATCTGCTCCAACTGCGGCCACGAGGAGCACATTTTCGGCGCGGGCGGCGGGGCACGCATGGCGGCACAGTACGGTGTCGAGCTGCTCGGCGAGCTGCCGCTCGACATTCACATCCGCGAACAGGCCGACGGCGGCAACCCGACCGTCGCGGCGGAGCCCGACAGCTCCCGGGCGCGCGCGTTTCGCGAGATGGCGCGCCGCACCGCCGTGCGGCTGGCGGTGGGCGCCCGCGACTACAGCCGTCTTTTCCCCAAGATCACCGTCGAGGACACATGAGCATCAAGTCCGACAAGTGGATCCGGCGCATGGCGCTCGAGCACCGGATGATCGAGCCGTTCGAGCCGCGACAGGTGCGCGAGCGCAACGGCGAGAAGATCGTCTCCTACGGGACCTCGAGCTACGGCTACGACGTGCGCTGCGCCAGCGAGTTCAAGATCTTCACCAACATCAATTCGACCATCGTCGATCCGAAGCGCTTCGACGAGAAGAGCTTCGTCGATCTCACAGCGGACGTGTGCATCATTCCGCCAAACTCGTTCGCGCTGGCTCGCACCGTGGAATATTTCCGCATTCCGCGCGACGTGCTGACGATCTGCCTGGGCAAATCGACCTTCGCCCGCTGCGGCATCATTGTGAACGTGACGCCGCTCGAGCCCGAGTGGGAAGGGCACGTGACGCTCGAGTTTTCGAACTCGACGCCGCTCCCGGCCAAGATCTACGCCAACGAAGGCGTGGCGCAGATGCTGTTCCTGCAGTCCGACGAGGTGTGCGAGACCTCTTACAAGGACCGCGGCGGCAAGTACCAGGGCCAGCAGGGCGTCACGCTGCCCAAGGCGTGAGGGACCACTAGCTGCGGTCGAGGGTGCGGATGTCCATGACCCATTCGCGCTTGCCGTCACGGAGCTGCTCGCCGCGCACTGCGATGTAGCCGAGCGAGGGTGCGTACCAGGTGCGGGTCACTCTCTTCGAGCCGGCGCGCTGGCTCGTATAGATGACGGTGTCGACTTCGCCCAGGGCGGTCTTGAGACGCTCCTCGCCCTGGTAGGTGTACAGGTATTCCTTGACCTTGTCCTTGTCGAACAGGCGATACGTCCCCGGCTTCTGGCCGCGCAACAGGTCGAGGAGCATGGCCACCTGGATCGACATCGCGTCTTGCACGCCGGGCTCGAGCGGCGCGTCGACGGCCTGGTCTTCGGCCGTGCCGCGGACGCGCTTCGTTTCCCAGTCGAAATCCAGGCTGATGTCGCGCTTGGTGGCGCTGGAGCCATCGTCGGCGCGATAGCGGATCGGCCGCACGCCCTGCGGGGTCAGCTCGAGCCAGCTGGTCTGCGTGATCTCGTCGCTGAACACTGCACGAAAGAGGCCACGGGCGTTGCCGCGCGAGGCGTACACGAGTTCGCCGTCCGGGCCGCGCGCGAGATCGAGCTCAGTCGTGCCGGCGTTCAGACCGCGCCACACCACCGCGTAGCTCGCCGTGAATGGCTGCAGCGCCGAGGGAGCAGTCACCGGCGTCGCGGCGATTGCGACGCCCGCGGCGAGGCACGACAGGAGTGCAGTCAGGGTCCTCATTTCGGGTCGATGCCACCTCGGTCGAGCACGATCGGAGCGGTCAGCGGACGTCCATCCAGCCAGGGCCGCTCGTCCTTCCATGCCAGGCGCCCCGATGCATACCAATCAATGACCTTCGGGTAGATCCTGTGTTCCTCCGCCTGAACGCGCGCTGAAAGCGTCTCCTCGGTGTCGCCTGGCAGCACCGGCACACGCGCCTGCAGGACCACGGGTCCGCCATCGAGCTCGCGCGTCACGAAATGCACGCTGCAGCCATGTTCGCGCTCGCTTGCGGCGAGCACCCGGGCATGCGTGTGCAACCCGCGATACTTCGGCAGCAACGACGGATGGATGTTGAGCAGGCGACCGGAGAAGTCCGCCACGAAGGCATCGCCCAGGATGCGCATGAAACCGGCGAGCACCACGAGCCCGGCATCGACCTGGCGCAGGAGCGTCGCGAGGCCGAGATCGTACGCGGCGCGATCGTCCCCCGTCCGGCGCTCGAGCACTTCGCAGCGCACCCCGAGCTCGCGCGCACGCGCGAGACCTGGAGCGTCCCGCTGATCGCTCACCACGGCCGCAATGCGGACCGGCAACTCGCCACGGCGCGTGGCCGCGGCGATGGCCAGCAGGTTGCTGCCGCGTCCGGAGATGAGGATGGCAATCGGCAATGGCTCATGCGCGACGCGGGTCATGCCTCGATGACCACGCCCCGCGTGCCCGCGCGGACTTCGCCGATCACGGCGGCCTGTTCACCGGCCCCGGTGAGGCGCTCCAGCGCGACATCGACATGGGCAGACGGCACGCAGACGGTCATGCCGATGCCACAGTTGAAGGTGCGGTACATCTCGCTGTCGGGAATGCTGCCGGTGGCCCGCAGCCATTCGAAGATCGGGTCGTGTGGCCAGCTGGCGCGCTTCAGTACGATCTCGAGACCCTCCGGCACCACCCGCGGAATGTTCTCGAGCAGGCCTCCGCCCGTGATGTGCGCGATCCCGTGCACCGGCGCCGCCGCGAGCAGGGCCAGGATCGGCTTCACGTAGATGCGCGTGGGCGCGAGCAGGCGCTCGTACAGTCGGCGGCCCTCGAGTAGCGTATCGGGGCCTGCGCCCGCGACCGCGATCAGTTTGCGGATCAGGGAATAGCCGTTGGAATGCGGCCCCGAGGATTGCAGCCCGATGATCGCGTCGCCGGCGCGCGTGTGGCTGCCGTCGATGATGCGGTCCTTCTCGACGATTCCGACGCAGAACCCGGCCAGGTCATAGTCGTCGCCGTGGTACATGCCGGGCATCTCGGCCGTTTCCCCGCCCACCAGCGCAGCACCGGCCCGCACGCAGCCCTCGGCGATGCCGCTGACCACGCGCGCCGCGACATCGACATTGAGATGAGCCGTGGCGTAGTAGTCAAGAAAGAAGAGTGGCTCGGCGCCTTGCACCACGACGTCGTTGGCGCACATCGCCACGAGATCGATCCCGATGGTGTCGTGCTGACCGGTCTCCATCGCCAGCCGCAGCTTGGTGCCGACGCCGTCCGTGCCCGACACCAGCACCGGCTGGCGGAAGCGTCCCACGGGAACCTCGAACAGCGCGCCGAACCCGCCGAGACTCCCAAGGACCTCGGGGCGGAGCGTCCGCTTGACGTGCGGCTTGATGCGCTCGACGAGCGCATCGCCGGCGTCGATGTCGACGCCGGCATCGCGATAGGTAATGGGGGCGCGGGAAGTCATGTTTCGCTGTGGTATTTTACACGAATGCTGTTCACGGCCTGCTTGCGCCAGGCGCTCGCGCGCGGCGCCCGTACCTTGCTTCTGGTGATCATGGGTGGTGTCGGCGTCGCGACGAGCGGCGGCGCCGCGACCGTCACGCGCCTGTTCGAAGCGACGGTGCCGCTCGCCGATCGCTCGGAGGCAGGCCAGGCGGCGGCGCTGCAGGAGGCCATGCGCCAGGTACTCGTGCGTGTCACGGGTCAGCGCAGTGCGGGCTATGAACCGGCGCTGGCGTCGCTCGTCGACGACGCGCGCCGCTACGTGCAGCAGTATCGGGTCGTCGGCAACAACCAGTTTTTCGTCGGCTTCGACGGCGCGCGGCTCGAGCGCTCGATCGCGGCGACGGGTCAGCCGCTCTGGGGTCACGAGCGCCCCGGTACCCTCGTGTGGCTGGCGACGCAGGACGGGGCGCGTCGCGCGCTCGTCGACGCCCAGTCCGATTCGGACTTGAAGCGCGCGCTCGAACGCACTGCCACGCTTCGCGGCCTGCCGCTCGTCTGGCCGGGGAGCGGCAGCCTGAGCTTCGCGGACGTCTGGAATGGCTCGAATGACACCTTGCGCGCCTCGGCTGCCGATCAAGGTGCCGACGCCGTGCTCATCGGACGCGCCAGCCGCGCTTCCGCCGGCGGCTGGCAGGTGCGCTGGACACTGTTGTACGGCGACGAAAACAGCGAATGGCGCGGGTCGATCGACGAGGGCGTGCACGGCGCGGCGGACAAGTTCGCGGGTGTGTTCGCGGCGGGCGGCGCGCAGGGCGATACCCCGGTGGTCATCAGCGTGAGCGGCATCGGCGACCTGGGCGCGTACGCCCAGGTGACGAGCTATCTCGAGTCGCTGACCCTGATTCGGGCGCTGAGCGTGGACGAGCTCGCGGGCGATACCGTGGTCTACCGCGCGCAGGTGCGCGGCGATGCGTCGCGGCTCGCGCGCGCGATCGAGCTGGGCAACCGCCTGGCCTCCACGCAGGGCGGCGCGGACCCGGCGCTGAGCGCGGCACTCAGTTACCGCTACCGGCCGTGAGCCTGCGTCAATTGCCAAACGTGATCTGCGTGGCGCGCATCGCGCTGGTAGTGCCGATCGCGATCACCTTGCTCGACGCCAACTTCGTGGCGACGCTGTGGCTGTTCGCCCTGGCGGCCTTCTCCGACGGTCTCGACGGCTACCTCGCCAAGCGCTTTGGCTGGACCACGGAGCTGGGGAAATTCCTCGACCCGCTGGCCGACAAGCTGCTGCTCGTCACGGTGTTCATCACGCTCGCAGTGGCCGGGCACACGCCCGTGTGGCTCACGGCGCTCGTGGTCGCACGCGACGTGGTGATCGGCGCGGGCGCGGCGATCTATTCCCGCGCATTCGGACCCTTGCGGGGCCAGGCGACCGTGATCAGCAAGATCAACACCGGGGTGCAGATCCTTTACGTGCTGGCGCTGGTGGCCAGTCTCGGCCTGGGCTGGCCGCCGCAACCGGTGATCGTCACCCTGGCCGCGGCAGTCTTCGTGACGACCATGGTGAGCGGCATCGACTACGTCATCACCTACAGCCGGCGGGCCGCCGCGGTGACGCGCGCGCGCCGCGCCTGACGTTGCCATGAAGCAATTGCCGTTGGGCGTGCGCTGGCCCGACCAGTCCACGTTTGCCAACTTTCTTGCCGGCCCCAACCGGCAGGTGGTCGAGGAGTTGCGTGCGCTGCGTGAGCGCCCGCGGATGGTGTGGATCTGGGGACCAGCCGCGAGCGGCAAGACCCACCTGCTGCAGGCCGCCTGCAATGAGGCCGGGGCCGTGGGGCGCCGGGCGGCCTACTTCCCACTCGATCCCCGCGCGGGCCTGGCGGCGGCGGCCATCGCAGGCTGCGAGCAACTGGACGTCGTCTGCATGGACGACGTCGATCATGCCGCGGGCGCGAGCGAGTGGGAGGGGGCGCTGTTCAGCCTGTACAACGCGATGCTCGAGCAGCAGCGCAGCCTGGTGTTGGGCGCTGCCGTGCCTCCCGCGGGTCTCGGCTGGCGGCTGGCCGATCTCGCCTCGCGCATGAACGCTGCCCTGATCCTCGCCCTGCGCCCCCTGCAGGAGCGCGAGCAGCTCGCGGCGCTGGCATTGCACGCGAGCGCCCGCGGACTCGAGCTGCCCGAGGAAACAGCGCACTACCTGATGACGCGCTTCCCGCGCGACTTGCGCACCCTGTGCGGGCTGCTCGATACACTCGACACGGCTTCGCTCGCGGCGCAGCGACGCCTGACGGTGCCGTTCATCAAGCAGGTGATCGACGAGCGCGAGCGGTCGAGCTAGGCGTCGTGTCGCGCAGCAAACCGTCGTGGGTGAGACTCAGCTGCCGACGCTTGCGAGACACAGTGCCAGGCTCGCGACGCGATGTCCCAGTGTCTGCGCCAGCGACTTTTCCTCCTCGGTGAGGCGCACTTCCGGCTCGTCCCCGGCGACGTGGCTTGCGCCGTAGGGACTACCGCCGGCGCGGGTGCTCATCAGCGCAGGCTCGGTGTAGGGAATACCCACGATGTACATGCCGTGATGGAGCAGGGGCAGCATCATGGAGACCAACGTGGTTTCCTGTCCGCCGTGCATCGACTGGGTCGAGGTGAACACGCCGGCGGGCTTGCCCGCGAGCACGCCGCTCAGCCAGAGCGATCCGGTGCCGTCGAGGAAATGCTTGAGTGGTGCGGCCATGTTGCCGAAGCGCGTAGGGCCGCCAAGCACCAGCCCCGAGCAGGATTGGAGGTCCGCGTGCGTGGCATACGGAGCGCCCTGGTCGGGAACCGGTGCGGCGAGCTGCTCGGTCACAGGTGCCACCGCCGGCACGGTGCGCAACCGGGCGTGCGCGCCCGCAGTCTCGATCCCCCGGCACACCTGGCGCGCCAGCTCCGCGGTGGCGCCTTTGCGCGAATAATACAAAACGAGTATGTCGGTCACTTCGAACTCCCTTTGTTCGCAGCGTCTTGGCAACACGCGGCACGCGTCGCGACCGGCAGAAATGCCGGTCGCCGGGCATGTGACAGAATTCTGAACGACCGCGCGGCTTGACCCTGCGTGCCATGCTTGTTAGCGTCAATTGTCGCATCCCCTCATAACTAGAAGCATGCGCACGTCTCTTGCAGGACACGGCGCCGCCCTGATCGCGACGGCGTTAATGTGGGCACTCACTGCCTGTGCCGGCGCACCGGTGCAGGAAATGAGCGATGCGCGCCAGGCCATCAGCGCGGCGCGCGCTGCCGGCGCGGCCGAGACGGCACCGGAGCCGCTCGCGCAGGCGACCGAGCTGCTGGCAAGCGCCGAGCAGGCGCTGCAACGACACGACTACCCCACGGCGCGCCGCCAGGCCGAGAAAGCGCGCGCCCAGGCCGTCACCGCACTCAACCTGGCCTCGAAAGCCGCGCAGCCTTGAGCGCCACGCGCGTCTGCCGCCGGTGCCTCGTTTCGGGGCGCGTGCAGGGTGTCTTCTATCGCGCGACCGTCGCGCGGCGTGCGCGCGAGCTCGGCCTCGACGGCTATGCGCGCAATCTGCCCGACGGACGCGTCGAGGTGCTGGCTTGCGGGTCGCCTGCCGCGATCGAGTCATTCATGTCGGCGCTGTGGACCGGATCAAGCACGTCGAAGGTCAGCGACGTCGCTGCGGAGGCGGTCGAAGAGCCCGGCGGCTCGGTGCGGGGATTCGCGACCGCCTGATCAGCTCCGCCAGCGCGAAGTCCAGCGCGTGATCACCAGGTCGGGATACTCGCGGCGACCGACGCTGCCGTTGTAGCGCGCCAGCGCGCGGCGCACGTCGCGCTTCTCGCGGTCGTAGTAGTACTTGAGGATGGCGCAGCCCATGCGGATGTTGGGCTGCACCTGCATGAGCTGATGCCGTTTCATGCCGAGCTCCTCCGGCCAGAACGGCATCACTTGCATCAGGCCCTGCGCGCCGGCCGAGGATACTGCCCAGCGATTGAAGCTGCTCTCGACGTCCATGACGGCGAGCACGAGCTCCGCGGGGAGCTGGACCTGGCGCGACTCACAGTAGGTGTGCTTGAGGATCTCGACGCGCTCGGCGTGATTTTTCACGTAACGGCGCAGGCGCGGCTCCATCAGCTTGTACCAGACCTCGGCCTCGTACTTGTCCGGGAAACACTCGCCCGCCTTGATCGCCTCGGCGACCACGGCCTTGAGCTCCGGATCGAGCTGCCGGTCGGCGAGGACGGTGGGAGCGCCGATGGTGAGCGCCAGCGCGAGCGTCAGCGCTGCCCGCAGCGCCACCCTCCAGGAATCAGCCTGACTGGATGCGCTCACGCAGGAACGCCACCGCTTCGCCTGCGGGGAAGTTGCTGGATTCGGTCGCGCGTCGATGCCGATACTCGAGCTGACCGGTCTCGAGCCCGCGCTCGGCCACCACGACGCGGTGCGGGATGCCGAGGAGCTCGGCGTCCGCAAACTTCACGCCGGGGCGCGCATCGCGATCATCGTACAGCACCTCGAATCCGCTGGCGCATAACTCGTCGTACAGGCGCTCGCTGACCTCGCGCACGCGCGCGGACTTCTGCAGATTGAGCGCTACCAGCACCACCTGGAAGGGCGCGATCGGGTCGGGCCAGATGATGCCGCGCTCGTCGTGATTCTGCTCGATGGCAGCCGCCACCACCCGCGTTACGCCGATGCCATAGCAGCCCATCGCCATGCTGACTTCACGGCCCTGCTCGTCGAGTACGCGCGCATTCATGGCGTCACTGTACTTGCGGCCGAGCTGAAAGATGTGACCCACTTCAATGCCGCGTGCGATGGCGAGCTGGCCGCGCCCGCTCGGGCTGGGGTCGCCCGCCACCACGTTGCGCAGGTCGACGGCCTCGGGCTCGGGAAGATCCCGGCCCCAGTTGACGCCGGTCAGGTGCGCATCGCGCTCGTTCGCGCCGCACACGAAATCCGCGAGTCGCGCCGCGCTGTGGTCGGCGTACAGGCGAATCTTGAGGCCGACCGGCCCGACGAAGCCGGGCTCGCAACCGGTCGCCTGCGCCACGCGCTCGGCGGAGGCCATGCGCAGCGGGCGCGCGATGCCCGCGAGCTTCTGCGCCTTGACCGCGTTGAGCTCGTGATCGCCGCGCACCACGCACGCCACCACATCGCCGTCGCTGCCCTCGACCAGCAGGGTCTTCACGCACTCGCTCGGCGCCACCTTGAGGAACGCGCTCACTTGCTCGATGGTGCGCGCACCCGGCGTCGGCACGCGCTTCAGGGTGTGACTTGGGCGTGCGCGTGGCGCCTGCGGAGGCAGGGCGGCCGCCATCTCGAGATTGGCGGCGTACTCGTCCGCATCGGAAAAAACGATCGCGTCCTCGCCCGAATCCGCGAGCACGTGAAACTCCTGCGAGACGCTGCCACCGATGCTGCCAGGGTCGGCCTGGACCGCGCGGAAACGGAGCTTCATGCGCGTGAAGATGCTCGTGTAGGCGTCGTACATCGCACGATAGCCCTGCGCGAGCGACGCCTCGTCGATGTGGAACGAGTACGCGTCCTTCATGAGGAACTCGCGTGCGCGCATCACGCCGAAGCGCGGGCGGATCTCGTCGCGAAACTTGACCTGGATCTGGTAGAAGTTGACCGGGAGCTGGCGGTAGCTGCGCAGCTCGCGGCGCGCGATGTCGGTGATGACCTCTTCGTGCGTCGGCCCGTAGGCGTAGCCCCGCTGGTGGCGATCCTCGAAGCGCAGCAGTTCCGGTCCGAACTGTTCCCAGCGTCCGGACTCCTGCCAGAGCTCCGCGGGCTGGACGGTGGGCATCCACAACTCGAACGCGCCCGCGCGATCCATCTCTTCGCGGATGATGCGCTCGACCTTGCGCAGCACCTTGAGGCCGACCGGCATCCACGTGTACAAGCCCGCCGCGAGGCGGCGGACGAGACCGGCGCGCAACATGAGCTGGTGACTCACGATCTCGGCGTCGGCCGGAACTTCCTTGAGTGTATTGATCGGAAACTGTGACAGTCGCATGGCACTTATCTTACCCGTTATTGTGCCGTCCTCCCCCCGCGACCTATGATGCGCGGCGCCTATGGAAGAGCCCGTCTCCCGAGCGCCGGTTCGTCGCGGCATCTACCTGTTGCCCAACCTGATCACCACCGGGGCACTGTTCGCCGGCTTCTATGCCATCGTCGCGGCGATCGACGGCAACTTCGAACGCGCGGGCGTCGCGGTGTTCGTGGCGATGGTGTTCGACGGGCTCGACGGCCGCGTCGCGCGCTGGACCAGCACCGAGAGTGCGTTCGGCAAGGAATACGACAGCCTATCGGACATGGTCTCCTTCGGTCTCGCGCCGGCGATCGTCACCTACCAGTGGGGCGTGGCACGGATCACCGAGTACGGCTCGGTGTGGGGTCGCACCGGGTGGCTGGCGGCGTTCTTCTTCGCGGTCGCCGCAGGCCTCAGGCTCGCGCGTTTCAACACCCGGGCCACGGTCGACAAGCGCTTTTTCGAGGGACTGCCCAGTCCCTCGGCCGCGGCCATCGTGGCGGCGTTCGTGTGGTTCTCGAGCGAATGGCGCGAGCCCGGACTGGTCGGCCTGATCGTCGCCTTCGCGGTCACGGTGTTCGCCGGCGCGCTGATGGTGAGCCGCTTCAGTTACTACAGCTTCAAGGAGATCAATCCCGGCGGGCGCATTCCGTTCGCGTACATTGCGGTCGTGCCGCTCACTTTCATGCTGATCGCGATCAAGCCGCCGGTGGTGCTCTTCGTCCTGTTCAGTCTGTACGCGCTATCAGGGCCGGTGTGGTGGTTGATCGGAGGACGCCGGCGCACCCACGTGGCCGATACCGGACCGATCGACACCGACGACACGGATACGGGGCACGGCTGATGAGCTCTCGATACGCCGATCATCTCGTGCAGCTCGAAGTGCAGCGCTACGCCTTGCGCGAGAGCGCGCCCGTGGAGGCGCCGCCCCTGGAAACCGCATCGGTTGCGCTGGCCCGTCCGGGTGTGGTCGAGGTTCCGCTCATGGACTGGAACGCGCTGCGCGCGACGGTCGCGGGCTGCAAACTGTGCGGCCTGGAGAAGACGCGCACGCAGACGGTGTTCGGCGTGGGCGACCCCGATGCGGACTGGATGGTGATCGGCGAAGCGCCGGGGGCGGACGAAGACGCCCAGGGCGAGCCGTTCGTCGGCCGCGCGGGACAGTTGCTCAACAGCATGCTGAAGGCGATCGGGCTCGAGCGCTCGCAGGTCTACATCGCCAACATCCTCAAGTGCCGACCGCCTGGCAATCGCGACCCGAAGCCGGAGGAGGCGGCGCATTGCACGCCGTACCTCGAGCGCCAGATCGAGCTCATCGCGCCGCGCATCATCCTGGTGGTCGGGCGCATCGCCGCGCAGAACCTGTTGCAGACCGACACGCCGATCGGCCGGATGCGTGGACGGCTCTATCACTTCGGGCCACGCGCCACGCCGGTCGTGGTGACCTATCATCCCGCCTACCTGCTGCGCTCACCGGGCGAGAAGCGCAAGGCGTGGACCGATCTGTTGTTCGCCCAGGACGTGCTCGCGCGTGGCCACGGTTAGAAGCGAAATCCCGCTGCCCGAGATCTCGATCCGCCCGATGACGGAGGCCGACGTCGCGTCGGTGGTCTCGCTCGAGCGCGAGGCGTACCTGTTCCCGTGGAGCGAGGGAATCTTTCGCGACTGCCTGCGAGTCGGGTATCTGTGCCGCGTGATCGATCTCGCCGGCGCCGTGGTCGGGTTCGGCATCATGTCGGCGGGCGCGGGCGAAGCCCACGTGCTCAACATCTGCGTGCGCTCCGACCTGCGCTGCCGCGGACTCGGTGCGCGCATG
>DATFEQ010000014.1:0-3096 GCA_035250905.1 Steroidobacteraceae bacterium | reverse complement strand
CACGACTCGAGCTGTTTTGCCAGGCGGTTCGCACCGTGCTTGGTGCGCGTGAACACCAGGACCTGGTGCCAGTCGCCCTCGCCGATGAGATGGGCGAGCAAGTGACGCTTGTCGTCTTTCGGGACGCGATAGATCTCCTGCTCGACGCCCGTGGCGGCCGTGTTGCGCGCGGCCACCTCGATCGTCTCCGGGTCGCGCAGCAGGCGCTGGGACAGCTCGCGGATCTCCTGCGGGAACGTGGCGGAGAAGAGCAGGTTCTGACGCGCGGGCGGCAGCAGCTTGAGCACGCGGCGGATATCGCGAATGAACCCCATGTCGAGCATGCGATCCGCTTCGTCGAGCACGAAGCACTGCACCTCGTGCAGGTTCACGGCGCCCTGCTGGGCGAGATCGAGCAGACGGCCGGGTGTCGCCACGAGCACGTCGCAGCCCGAGCGCAAGCCGGAGATCTGCGGATTGATGCTCACTCCGCCGAAGACCACGAGCGTGCGCAGTCCGCAATACTTGCCGTAGGAGCGGCAGCTCTCAGCGACCTGCGCAGCGAGCTCGCGAGTGGGCGTCAGGATGAGCGCGCGTGGCGCGCGCCCGGAAGCGGCGCCGAGCCGTTGCAGGATCGGCAGCACGAAGACCGCGGTCTTGCCGGTGCCAGTCTGCGCGGCGGCGAGCAGGTCGCGGCCGGCGAGCACAGCGGGAATGCCGCTGACCTGGATGGGAGTCGGCGTGTCGTAGCCTTTTTCGGCCACGGCGCGCAGCAACTCGGGCTTCAGCCCGAGATCGGAAAATGTCATGAAATGAGATACCTTGAAGTTGACTCGCACGGCAGCTCAACACTGCGGCGGTCAATAGCGAGAGTGGTTGTGGATTCGAAGTGCGCCGGGAGGGACAGACTGCGAGCGAAAGGGGGCGTTGACCGCACGACCCTGATTCAGCGGCGCGCACTCTACAGGGTTTGCGGCACCGCGTCCAACCCACATGCGGCCTAGCGTGCAAACCGTGATGTCGTTCCTGTTGTCCGCGGCTGCGATCTACGGCGTGCTCGTGGTGCTGGTCTATCTATTCCAGGGGCGCTTGCTCTATCTGCCGAGCATCGGCGGCCGCGATCTCGCCGCAACGCCAGCCGACATCGGTCTCCAGTTCGACGAGGTGCGCTTCACTGCCGGCGACGGCACGTCCTTGCATGGGTGGTTCGTACCGGCGGCGGGTGCCGAACGCGTGCTGCTCCACTGTCATGGCAACGCCGGCAATATTTCGCACCGCCTGGACGCGATCCGGATTTTCCACGAACTGGGACTGAACGTATTCATCTTCGACTATCGCGGCTACGGGTTGAGCGCGGGGCGGCCGAACGAGCCAGGCACTTACCAGGATGCCGAGGCCGCGTGGCGACATCTCGAAAGTCGCGGATTTTCCGCCGCAGACATCGTGGTCCATGGCCAATCGCTGGGCGCGGCCATCGCGGCACAGCTCGCCCGCGCGCGCCGGCCGGCCGCACTGATCCTGGAGTCGCCGTTCACCAGCATTGCGGACATCGCGAGCCATCACTACTGGTTCCTGCCGGTGCGCTGGCTGGCGAGATTCGAGTACGCGACCGCCGCCTACGTGCGCGACGTTCACGCGCCGACACTGGTCATCCACAGTGCGGGCGACGAGATCGTGCCGGTGGAGCACGGCCGCGAGGTATTCGCGCTTGCCAACGAGCCCAAGACCTTCCTCGAGATCGCGGGCGATCACAATGCAGGCTTTCTGTTGAGTGGCGCGCTCTATACCGAGGGCGTGCGGCAGTTTCTGCGCGCGCACGCAGCGCCGCGGCACGCACACGATTGAGCTTGTACTAGTTACGCGCGGGCGCGTAACGAGTGCCCGCGCGTCCGCTGCGCTGTAAATCATGCCGCGCGCCGCCGTTCGGCGGCCGAGTTATCGCTGCGAATCTGCGGGACAGGTGTTGCATGGAAGCCGCATATGTAGAACTTGTCATGGCCTGCCGCTTGCACGTTTTCTCCTCGGAGCAACGCGCATCACCCACGTTATCCGCGGGTGTACGTCATGTTGTTGTGAGCAGCAGATGAGGAGATAGTCCATGGCAAATTCGATAATGAGTCGCGTGATCGCGGTGACGGCCGTCGCACTGCTCGGAATGGGAACAGCGTGGGCCCAGGACATGGGCGTCGAGAACGAGCGCGGTTTCTACTTCGGCGGCGGCGTGGGCCAGTTCAACATCGAGCTCGACGGGCTCGATGGTATCGACGAGAACATCGAGGATCTCGATAGCGATGATACGTCGTGGAAAGCGTTTGTCGGCTATCGCATCAATCCGTACCTCTCGTTAGAGGCTGCGTATCTCGACTTCGGCCGGCCGAACGACGAGTTCACGGCCAGCGGATCGAGCGGCGACTACACAGTCGAGCTGGCGGGTTTTGCCCCGTACCTGGTAGGCACCGTGCCGCTGGGGCCGGTCGAGCTGTCCGCGCGCGCTGGTTACTACATCTACGACCTGGAAACGAGCGTGGACATCGACGATCTTGGCGATGATGTCTTCACCTCCGACGACAGCGGCGAAGACTTCGTGTACGGCGTTGGCGCGGGCCTGACGCTGTTCGAGCGGCTCAACGCGCGGCTCGAGTACGAGATCATCGACCTGCCGGGCGCCGACGCGAATGCGTTCTGGCTGTCCGGATCCTGGCGCTTCTGATCGATTCCTCGATCCCTGGGTGGATGGGCCCGTCCGTGCGCGGACGGGCCCACATCTGCGATTTCCTCAGGCGGTCTTGCGCGAGGCGAGCGCCCGGTTGCTGCCCAGCGCCTTCGACTTGCGGCCCGCGGTTGTGATCAGATCCATGACCTCGCGGATGATGGCCTCCATCGCCGTCCGCGCTCGCACCGGATCGCGCGCCTCGATGGCGTCCAGCACTTTCTTGTGATCGGCGACGTCGCCCAGCGCGACGCCCTTGAACTGGTTCGTCAACCGGATCGAGATGCGCAGCGCGGTGTCGATCAGCTCTTCAAGCTGCGCATAGAAGCGATTGCCGCTCGCTCTCAGGACTGCCACATGGAAGGCGATGTCCGATGCCAGCGGGTCGTCTTCGCCGCGCGCGGCGG
>DATFEQ010000047.1:0-17708 GCA_035250905.1 Steroidobacteraceae bacterium | reverse complement strand
TTCATCCTGGATGAGCCGCTCAACGGCACCGCGCTCGAGATCTCGCGCGGCGCGACCCTGCGCGAGGCGATGGCAGACGCGAAGCCCCGCCCGCAACGGGCGACTTCCATCGTCATTCGCAACGCCACCAGCGAGATCTCGCGCCGGCGCGTGCTGAGCGACGAATTCTGCGATGACGTGCTCGACACCGAGCTCAAGCTCGCCGGCGTGGTCGAACGCGATCGCGCCGTCTGGATCGTGCTCGCCGCGCCGTTCGAACCGCTGTCGAAGGCGAAAGCGGACGCGATGGCCCAACGAGTGCTCGAGCTCATCAACGAGGCGCGCGGACAAAAGCGCAGCTGTGGTGACAAGGTGTTTCCACGCGTCGGACCGCTCGCGCTCGTGCCGACGTTGAACCGTGCAGCACTGGCGCACGCCCGGGACATGGCCACGCACAGCTTTCTCGGTCACAAGGGGAGCGACGGCAGCCACCCGGCCCAACGCGCGACGCGCGCCAAGTACCACTGGCGCACGATCGGCGAGAACGTCGCCGCAGGATCCGCCACACCGGAGCAAGCCGTGACGGATTGGCTGAACAGTCCGGGGCATTGCGCCAACCTGATGAGCGCGGACTACACCGACACGGGCATCGCGGTCGTCGTCGACCCGGCGAGCGCTGCGGCCATCTATTGGGCACAGGTATTCGCCGCACCTGGCGCGAGCTGAGGAGTCGGGGCGCCGCGTCGCTGCGCAGTCGTAGCGGCTATGCGAGCGCGTACAGGTAATCGACGTAGGAGCGCACCGCTCCGTCGAGGCCCAGCAGCAGCGGATTCTTCGACTCGATGAGGAAGTACTCATCGGGCGCGTGCGCGCGCGCGCCATGGCCCAGCCCGAAATGCCCCGCAGCGAGCTTGATCGGCGCCCCGGTGAAGACATAGCCCGGCCACGAACCGCCGCGACGCGGCCACAGGACCGGGTCGATGCCGCTGTCGCGATAGACCTTGAGCTGCGCCTGGATGAGGCGCGCGTCCGGTGCGGTCGTCGTCGGATCGTAGCCGCCGCTCGCGTTCACCTCGATATCGCCGAAGCCGCGCCGCTCGAGATGTGCCTTGACCTTCGCCACCGCGTCGTCGAACGTCATGTCGGGCACGAGCCGCAAGTCGAGCTTGGCGGCCGCGCGGTGCGGCAGGATCGTCATGCCTCCCGGACCGGTGTAGCCGCCGACCAGCCCCTCGATGTTGATCGTGGGCCGCGCGCACATGTCCTCGAGCGCCTGGCGCCAATCCGAGTCGCGTGCCCAACGCTGGGCGCCGAGGCCAGTCTTGGCCTTGGCCTCGTCCATGCGCGTGGCGGCGACATCGAGCATCTTTTCCTCTGCCGCCGACAGTGGCCTTGCCTTCTCGAGATAGTTGTCGATGGCGGGATCGCCGTTCGGCCCGATCATCGTGTTGAGCGCCTGCACCAGGTGCCAGGCCGGGCTGTCGAGACGGGCGCGGTTGCTCGAGTGGACGTCCTTGCTCGGTCCGCGGCCCCATTTCTCGCCACTCGATACGAGCTCCATCTCGACCACTCCCTTGGCGCCCAGTGAGACCGTGACAGTGCCGTCGGTCGACTGGCCGGCTTCCGGCATGAAAACGCCCTCGCACTTCGTGAGTGCCTCGCGCACCGCGGCCGAATGCACGATCTGGCGGAAGTGCACCGAGCCGATCTCCTCCTCGCCCTCGGCCACCAGCACCAGGTTGACGGGCACCTTCCCACCGGCGTCGCGAATCGCGTGCAGCGCCGCGAGGAATGCGTTTTGCGGTCCCTTCTGGTTCACCGCGCCTCGACCCATCATCACGGTCCCGAGGTCCGGGAGTTCCAGCAGGCGCGCCTCCCACGGGGGCGACATCCACTCGTTGGGGTCGGCCTGCTTGACGTCGTACATGAAATACACGCCGACGCTGCGGCGTGCGCCGGCGTCGAGCATCGCGAGGATGCCGGGCTGACCGTCGGTCGGCATGCGCTCGACGCGCTGGAATCCGGCCTCGCGGAGCATGCGCATCGTGAGCTCGCAGCCCTCGTTGACACCGCGATTCTCGGCGGCGATCGACGGCTGACGGATCCACTCCTGCAGGCTCGTCACGGTCTCGTCGTGGCGGCGCTTGATCTGGTCGTAGACCGGCTTGCGGTCCGGGGCGGCGTGCGCTGTCCGGGCGAGTGCGTAGGTCGCACTCGTCGCGAGAGCGCCGCCGATGAACGTGCGGCGTGTGTGGGGGCTCATGTGCGCAAGATTAGCGCACTTTGTTCTCGGAGCTGAACTCGCTCAACCGATAGCGCAGCGCGCCTTCGACATCCAGGTAGGCCTCGGTCACGTCCTGGAAGAGCCCGCGCGTGACCGGGTCGGCGGCCCGCGCATCGTAGTATCCCCGCAGGATGTGGTACGGCCGCGCAATCTCCTCGAACGCCGCATCGAGCTCCTCGCGCGGCCTGCCTTGCTCGACCGCGCGGCGAAAGTCAGCGGCGGCGCGCGCGAGATTGTCGGCTTCCTCAACGCTGGGTGCGCTGTCCTGCTGGTCGTGACGCACTTCGTCGTAGAACTGGTCGGCGCGTTCCTCGAGATCGTCGGAGGCGGTGAGCAGTCGTCCTCCGATCGACGCGCAGGCCGTGAGCGCAACGGTCAGGCCAATCACCACAGCTCTCATGGGCGCATCTCCTTATGCTCAGGCCGCCGGCAGCAGCCGCCTCTCACGACTTTGAGAGAGTGCACGCGCGGTGAAAGTTCAGCCGCCCACCTGTCGCGCTCCGGCGACTAGTGTGCGCCGACGTCAACGAGAATCTTCACGCCATCCTGCCGATGCAGGCGCTCGAAGCCGTCGTGGATCAGGCCGCCGAATGCAATTTTTTCCACCCAGCCCTGCGTCGGATACGCGCCGGCCGCCATCTCGGCGATGACACTCGGGAACGCACCGCACGAGAGCGCGACGCCCGTGATGCGGGCCTCCGACATCAGGATCAGCATCGGGTCGATCTCGATCGGTCGCGTGTGGATGGCGACGACCACCACGTTGCCGTCCACGGCGGTGCCCTCGAGGGCCGCGCGAAACGCCACGGGCACGCCGGCCGCATCGACCGAGGCATCCGCACCGCGATTCCCGGTGAGATCGCGGATCGCGTGGACGACATTGGTCTCACGTGGGTCGAGGATGATGGGCGCGCCGAGCTGCTTGAGCACCGCGCGCCGTGCGGGCGAGGGATCCACCATGATCACGCGGACCCCGCGACGGCGCAGCGTCAAGTAGACGCCGATACCGATCGGTCCGGCACCGTGCACGGCGACGGTCTGGCCGGCCTCCACACGGCAACGGTTGACGGTGGCGAAGGCGATGGCGAGAGGCTCGATGAGCGCGCCCTGCTCGCCGGTCATGCGAGGCGGCAGCGGATGCGCCATGGAGCGGCGCACGACCGTGTATTCGGCCAGGCCGCCACCGTTGCGGTTGTAGCCGTGAAACGCGAGCAGGCCACAATGGTTGTACTGCCCGGCGCGGCAGTACAGGCAGTTGCCGCAGGTCTCGACCGGCTCGACCGCGACGCGCATGCCGCGCTCGAGATCCTCGACGCCCTCACCCACCGCGACGACTTCGCCACACATCTCGTGGCCCATGATGACGGGATTGCGCACGCCGGTGAGCGGGTGCGGCTCGGTGCGCGTGGTGATCGGGCCGTCGTAGTACTCGTGCAGATCGCTGCCGCAGATGCCGTTGTAGAGGATCCGCAGCTTCACGTCCCCGGGACCGGGCTCCGGTTCGGGCACCTGCTCCAGTCGCAGGTCCTGGTTGCCGTAAAAGACCGCGGCACGCATCGCGAGCGCTTTGCTAGCGGCGCGCCTTGAGCTGCGCGGCGTGGTGACGAATGTGATCTTCCATGAAAGTCGACATGAAGTAGTACCCATGGTCGTAGCCCGGATGCATCCGCAACGTCACGTGCGTGCCGGACTGGCGTGCGGCCTCCGCGAAGACTTCCGGGTAGAGCTGCTCGGCGAGGAATTTGTCCGCCGCGCCCTGATCGATCAGGATCGGCCGCGGGTCGCGGCGACGCGCAACAAGGACGCTCGCGTCATAGTCCTCCCAGCCGTGCTGGTCCGCGCCGAGATAGCCGCTGAACGCTTTCTGGCCCCAGGGACAGCGCATCGGTGCCGCGATCGGCGCGAATGCCGAGACCGACGCGTAGCGATCGGGGTTGCGCAACGCGCACACGAGCGCGCCGTGGCCGCCCATCGAATGGCCGAAGATGCCCTGCACCTCCGCACGCGCCGGAAATTCCGTCGCCACGATCTCGGGCAGCTCGCGCGTGACGTAACTGTACATGCGGTAGTGCGCCGACCAGGGCGCCTGGGTGGCATCGACGTAGAAGCCCGCGGCGAGGCCGAAATCCCAGCTCGCGTCGTCGCCCGGCAGGCGCGGACTGCGCGGGCTGGTGTCCGGCGCGACGAGCATCAACCCGTGCTCCGCAGCCAGGCGCTGGGCGCCGCCTTTGATCATGAAGGTCTCTTCGGTGCACGTCAGGCCCGCGAGGTAGTAAAGCACCGGCACGCGCCCGCCCTTGGCCTGCGGCGGGACATACACGGAGAACTTCATTTCCGTCGCGCATTCGCGCGAGTCGTGCGCGTAGAAGGCCTGCCGGCCCTCGAAGCACTTGTGTTCCGAAACCAGCCGCAGCGTCGTCATGGTGTTCCTCAAGTGAGATCGCGAAGTATGAGCTCAGCGCCCGCGACCTTGCCAGAGCGCTGGAACTCCAGCCGGATGCGCGTCCCGGGCGCGTCGGTCCTGAACCTCTTGCGCAACTCGGGCAGCGCCACGTTGTCCGCCTTGGCGCCGTCCACCGTCAGGATCCGATCGCCGGCCTGCAGACCGGCCTGCTGGGCGGGCCCGCCCGCGATCACGTCGACCACGTCGAACGATCCGCCGCCCTCGGTCACGTTGATCCACATCCCGGAGCGATCGAAGACGTCGGGCTGCGCATCGTTCGCGTTGCGCTCGAAGTAGATCACCTGGCGGGCGTAATCGAACACCAGGTTGAAACGCTTGAGCACGCCGGCGCCAATGTTGCCGGCGGTGTATGCATCGGTGAACGCCCCCTTGGTCTGTAAAGTGAGCTCGGTGACGGGGCGCTTGATCTCGACGCTGCCCAGCTTGAGCACGTCCGCGCGCGCGAGCGCCGAGCGCGACGGCCCTCCCACACCCCAGCCGGTCACGCCCTCGAAGCGCGGCCGATACTTACCCTTGAGCCTGTGCTTCTCGACGAACGGCGCGAACAGGTCGATCGAGGAACGGCTCCCGGTGTCGATGTCGAATGGGCCCTTGATGCCATCGATCTCGCCCTCGACCTGCGGGATGTGCTCGTTGAACTTGAACGGCACCGCAGTACCGGCACCGTTGTAGCTGAACTGCTCGGGCTCGGTGAGCGTGAGCCGGCTCGACTCATAGTCGACCCGCACCACGAAGCGTTTGAACACCTCGTAGCCCACCAGGCCGAGCGCGGGGATGCCTTCGACGTTGCTGAACGTGCCGAGCGGAAACACATAGAACATCTGGTTGTCGATGAACGCCTCGCCGATCGTCACCCGCCCCAGTCGCGTGAGGCTGATGTCCTCGGACTTCTCTCCGACCCCACCGCCCTCGAGCTTGCCCTGGGTCTTGAGGCCGAGCTCCTTCGCCACCGCGGGAGTAACGATGTTGGCCCCGCCGGTGTCGCACAGCAGGCGGTACGGCCCCCGCCCGTTGAGCTTCACCTGGATGTAGATGTGATTGTTGATGAGCTCGAACGGCAGCGTCGTCGAGGAGACGCCGTTGGCGAAGCCGAAGTCGCGCGCCGGTGGCGACGGCATTGCGAACTGAGCGGCCTCGACCGGTTCGTTGAACCGGATCGACTCGATGCCGAGCCGCGTGTCGTATTTCGGATCGCCGAGCGTCACGCGTATCGAGTGCGCGACGGTCACGTCCTGGACCTGGCGGAAGTCTCCAAAATGCGTGGTGGTGGTGCGCGTCGCGCCCTTCTCGACCAGCCGGGCGATTCGGTGTGTGCCGGAGTCGATCCACAGGTCGAACGGGCGACCGCCCTCTGGCGTGATGCGCACGACTTCGAAGCGCTGCTCGCCATCGCGCTGCTCGCCGACGTACTCGACGCGACCCGGACGCCGCCTGGTCCAGTAGGAGAGGCTGCGCCGATAGGCATCGTTGGCGGCCACGAGGCGCGCTTCGACTGCGTCGTCGACGCGTACCTGTCCGGACGCGTCCTGGGACCAGGCCTTTTCGCCGTCGAAGCCGTTCGCACCGGTAGCCGGCCCGAGCTCGTAGCGCTCGACGAAGCGACCCGTGAGGTTATCTTCGACGACGTTCGCGCTGCCGTTGAGGCCGCCAGTGCCTAGCGTGAATTGCGTACGCGTGCTGAGGATGCCGTCGATCGCAGCGCCCCCGGCCGCACTCTTCGCGCGGACCAGCACGTCCTGGGCGCGATCGGCGCTTGCAGGTGCCGAAACCAGCACGCAGCAGAGAAACGCCAGCACGCCGAGCGTCGATCGCATGGAGTGTCTCCGGCACGGAGATGCGCAGTGTGCCGGAATCCGCAGCGGCAGTCACGACGGCCGCGGCGCTGGAATCAGGGTCGAGCAGCCACCGTCGCTTGCGCGGTATTGAGCGTGGCAGTGATTGCGTAGCGCACCACCATGCGCGCCACGTGTCCGTGCGCGGAGCTCCAGTGAACCAGCTTGGTGCACACCGCGCGCACTTCCGCCACCGAGGGATAGGCGAACGTGCTGGGGGCAAAGCGCCCGCCGCCGAAGTCCTCGTTGAGCGTCACGCCGTTGTCGGCCCAGTCGGCAAAAGTCGCATCGCTCCGGGCGTAGAGCTCAATCGCGGCGACGTGAGCGCCCGCCGGTACGTCCACGCACAGCTCGACCGGCCTCGCATCCGCCTCCTCGCAACCGGTCGCATCGTTGCCGAGCGCCAGCGTCTTCGGCTGGCAGGCCGGCACATGAACCACGGACTCCGTTGCCTGCTCGATCGCGGCGGCGCTCGTGAGGGAGGCGAGATCGCTGGAATCCTCACCGCCGAGGAGCTCGAGCTTGGCCGTGGAGGCGACCAGCGCCTGCAGCTGGTCGGTGAGCTCCTGGCGCAACTCGCGGGTGTCCTCGCGGGTACGCTCGGCACGCAGCTCCGAATAGGCGAAGCCGCCCACCGCCGAGGCCACCAGCAGCGCCACCATCCACATGAGGGAGCGCATCGCATTGCGCTTTGGACGAGACTCGGCCTTGGCCTTCGCGCGCAACGAAAGCATGAGCTGACTCAATGCGGTGAGCATCGTCGCCCCAGCGCCGATCATCGCGGCCAGAATCGTTTCCGACAGCCCCATCCCGAAACTCCGTGACGATTGCCTCGCGGTTTAACTCATTGCGAGGACGCCGCGGGACTCTATCGGCAGGCGCTGCGTCCTAGCCAATACGCGGTTGGCAGTTTCGAGGCGCTCCCAGCCCTGTCGCAAACTGGAGACAGGTCTCTACGGCTTGCCCGCGGCTGGGGCCCTGCTGTAGAGGACCATCGCGATACCCCCCAGGACGGTGACCGAGGAGAGTGCGAGCCGTGCGGTCAATTCCTCACCCAGCAAGAGGATGCCACCAAACGCGGCGATCACCGGCACGGACAGTTGCACGGCCGCGGCACGCACTGCGGCGAGGCGACGCACGGCCGCGTACCAGATGACGTAACCCAGGCCCGATGCGACGGCTCCCGATGCGACGGCCAATGCGACACCCCGCGTCGTGGCGTGGTACTGGCTCGACAGCAGCGCGCTGCTCAGCACCGCGAGCGGCACGCTCCAGATGAAGTTGCTCGCGGTGGCACGCAACGGATCCGGGACGCCTCGCCCGCGCAGCGAATAGACGCCCCAGGCGAGACCGGCCACGGCCATGAGCAGTGCGGCCGTAAATGGCGGCGCATCGAGCCCGGGCGCCACGAGGTAGACAAGGCCCGCGAACGCGACGGCAAGGCCCGACCAACCTGCCACGGTCAGTCGCTCTCCGGAAACGAGCCCGAACAGGATCATCGTGATCTGCACTGCGCCGAAGAGCACCAGCGCGCCCGTTCCCGCGGTGAGCGAGAGGTAGGCGTAGGAAAAGGCGATCGCGTAGACGAAGAGCGCGAGCGCCGCCCAGGGATCGAACGCCGCCCAGGGGCGCGCCCGCTGCCGCCAGGCCACGAGCGCTGCGAGCAGCAGCGCACCCGACACCAGGCGCACGCTGGTGAACGTCGCCGCATCGATCAGGCGTGGCCCGAGAGCGAGCCGGCACAACAGCGAGTTCGCGGCGAACGCGCACATCGCCGCTGCGGCGAGCGTCGCAGTCCACAGCGGCGCAGGCGACTTCATCTACTTGGCGGCCGCCGTCTGCATGCGCGCCGCCACGACCTCCACCTGCCCCATCGCACGCAGCAGGTTCTCGCCCGCCAGCAGCTTCAAGTCGCGATCCGACCAGCCACGCCGCATGAGCTCGGCGAACAGGTTCGGATACATGGAGACGTCACTCAGGTCCTCGGGCAGGAACGTGGTGCCGTCGAAATCGCCACCGAGACCGACATGTTCGACGCCGGCGACGTCGCGGACATGCTCGATGTGATCGGCCACGTTGGCTGCGGTGGTGCGCGGCAACTTGAGCTTTCCCAGGATCTCCTTCCCGAGTTGCTGGCGCTCCTGGTCGGTCTTGACGTCCTTGGAACGGCGGTTGAACTCCTCGATGGCGGGCTGGGTGATCCTGGCGACCTCGGGATCGATGAATCCGGGGACGAACGTCACCATGAACACACCGCCGTTGCGCTTGAGCTCCGTGAGCACGTCATCGGGCGCATTGCGAGGCACGTTGCAGATTGCCTGCGCCGCGGAATGCGAGAAGATCACGGGCGCCTGCGACACCCGCAACGTATCGCGCATCGTGTCGACCGAGGTGTGCGACAGGTCGATGAGCATGCCGATGCGGTTCATCTCGCGAACCACATCCTCGCCGAGCGCGGTGAGGCCAGCATGCGCCGGCGGTAGCTGTGCCGCCGAGTCGGCCCAATCGGTGTGCGTGTTGTGCGTGAGCGTCATGTAGCGCACGCCGAGATCGTAGTAGGCGCGCAGCGCGCCGAGGGAATTCTCGATCGCGTGACCGCCCTCTATCCCGAGGAGCGAGGCAATGCGTCCTGTGGAGTGAGCGGCGCGAATGTCCGCGACGGTCCCGGCGAACTGGAAGGTGTCGGGGTAACGGGCGATTACCCGACGCGCGATGTCGATCTGCTCGAGCTGCGTACGCGCGAATCCGCTGGGCAGTTCGCCGGGGATGTACACCGACCAGAACTGGGCGCCGACGCGTCCTTCCCGTAGTCGCGGAATGTCGGTGTGGCCCTCGGTGTGGCGGCGCAGATCGTAGGCGGCCACGTCACCCGGCGCTTTCTCGTAGTCGCGAATCGCCCACGGCAGGTCGTTGTGGCCGTCGATGAGTATCGTGTCGTCGAGCAGACGCTTGGCGCGCTCGAGCAGCGGGTCATCCGCGCAGGAGCCCAGGATCGGTGTGAGGAGAACGAACAGGAACAGGGACCAACGGATCGAACGTGGCATGCGGCCCTCGCGCCGGAGAAGGTGTGTGGATGATTATAATTCGCGCCATGTGTGCGCGTTTCGTATCCCGCATCATGGCCGCTATGGAGCGCGTCGTACAGGTCCGCTGGCACGACCCGTTCGAACTGCTTTACAACGCCGCGCCCAGCATGCAGCTCTCGGTCGTGACGGCCGGCGAGGATGCTCCCGAGGTGCGCGCCATGAAATGGGGGTTCATTCCGGGCTGGTGGACGCAGGCCCGGCCGCCCAAGCTCACCATCAATACGCGCAGCGAAGAGGCGCCGGACAAGCCGATGTGGCGGGCGGCTTTTCGCGGCGCGCGGTGCCTGGTGCCGGCACTCGGCTGGTACGAATGGAGCACGGAATCACGCGTCGACACGCGCACCGGCGAGATTCACGAGGTGCGCCAGCCCAACTTCGTCCATCTCGACGGTCTGCAGCCTCTCGCGTTCGCCGGCCTGTGGTCGAGCTGGCGCCCGGAACGCGGTGCCGAGCCGCTGCTCACGTTTTCGATCCTGACGAGAGCGGCGGCGCCGGCGCTCGCGAGCCTGCATGACCGGATGCCGGTAGTTCTGCCCGAGAGTGCCTACAACGAGTGGCTCGATCCGGCCAATGACGACGTGGCGGCACTCAGCCGCATGATCGAGACGGGCTCGGTGACCGACCTGCGGCATTACCCGGTGGGCCTCTACGTCAACAACCCGAAGAACGAAGGCCCGAAGTGCATCGAGCCGCTCACCACAGCGGAACCTGCTGGCCCGTTGCCGCCATCCCTGCCCTTTGGCGACGACAAATCGGGCTAGCGAAAATCGCGCGAGCGCGTGGTGAGCGTGCCGAGCCAGCGGCTGAGATCGCCGAGTTGCGTCGCGATCACGTGCATCACCTCGCCCTGGCGTTGCAATTCGCCGTGCACTTCGAGCAGGCGCGCATCCAGGAAACGCCGCCGCTGCGCCTCGGCCACGGCCGGCCAGACGATGAGGTTGCTGTGGCCGGTCTCGTCCTCGATGGTGACGAAGATGACGCCGCTCGCGCTCGACGGACGCTGCCGCGTGATGACGAGTCCCGCGGTGCGCACGCGCGTGCCGTGCGCGAGCGCCTTGATCTCGCGCGCCGTGAGCAGATCGCGCTCCTTGAGTCGTTCGCGTAACAGGGCGAGCGGATGACGGTCGAGAGTGAGCGTCAAACTGCGGTAATCGGCCACCACGTTCTGACCTTCGGTGGGCGCGGGCAGTATCGGGATACCCTCCACCACCTTGATTTCCGGAAAGACCGGTAATGGCGCTTCGACGCCCAGCACTTCCCAGGCGGCGCGATGGCGATTGCCCGTGAGACGCGCGCAGGCGCCGGCATCCGCGAGCGCATGCAGATCGCGCTTGTCGAGTGCGGCCCGGCGCGCGAGATCCTGCAGGTTCTCGAACGGGCGCGTCGCGCGCGCTGCGACCAGCCGGTTCGCGCCCGCCTCCGAGAGACCCTTCACGAGTCGCAGACCGAGCCGCAAAGCGGGCTCGCCGTCCGCGCGCCGCTCGAGCGTGCAATCGCGTTCGCTCGTGAGCACGTCGACCGTGCGTACCTCGACGCCGTGCTCGCGCGCATCGCGCACCAGTTGCGCTGGCGCATAGAAACCCATCGGCTGGCTATTGAGCAGCGCGCACGTGAAAACCGCGGGCTCATGCCGCTTGACCCACGCCGAGGCATAAGCGAGCAGCGCGAAGCTGGACGCATGCGAATTGTGAACGATGAGATTGTTGGCGAGGAAGTTGTGATCGCCTTCTATCTGCAGATCGTACGTCGCTTGCCGCCCGAGTGCTTCGATCTTTGTGACCTTGTCCCAATAAATGTCAGAGCGTGAAAGGCGCGCAAGTTCACTCGAATGCAGCACAGTGGCCAGACGTTCGATTACAAAGCGACGGAATCCACTCTTGGTAACGCTCCGCCCCTGGATCTCGCGCATGCCAAGCCCGCTTGCAGTGCCGATTGCGCGCCATGTCAACCCCGACAGATCGCGCTCCCGGCGAATGACGGCGCGGACTCCGGCAGGAATAACGTCGCGCGACATCCGTCCGCTCCGAGGTGCCGCCAGTGCCCGTGATTGCGCGCGCTTGCGCGGATCGAGAAAGCGCCGTCCGATTTGGCGCCAGAACAGGCTCAGGGATTCCTCGCCCGTTACGGTGACTACGTAATGATTCAATTCTCGTCCCTTGTAGCGGCGAACCCTGCGATAGAGCCGAGCGATGACATTGAGCCGCAGCAGCAGGTGTTGAATTTCGTGGCCGAGACGTTCCGAGGCCGTGTCGTAGGATGCATGCCCCCGCAATGAGAAACTGCCGTCGCCCTCCCAGAGGCGCGCGAGCAGCAGCGCGATATTGTCCGGGCACAATTCGAAGACTACGGATGGTAAGTACTTCTGGCGGGCCTTGCAGCCCCAGATGCCGAGCGCGCGAATCCAGGTGACCGCACCGATCGGCCGGTCGCTGGTAACTCGGCGGACGCGCACCGAGAAACAGTTGCGATGACGTTCGACAACTGCGCGAGTGTTCGGGAAACGTTCGACCGCTCGCACGAACTCGTCACGATGCCAGGTGGCGGTCGTGTAAAAGTAGAACGTGCTCGGATGACAGACGTTGCCTTCGGCAATCAGATCGGCGAGGACCAGGAGCTGATGGCGTCGCCAGCGGCGACGACCTGACAGCGGCAGGGTGCGCGCGGCTGCGATGTAGTCTCCGGGGCGAAGTTTGCCGAGCTCTCGCCACCCGCTCATGGTCATGAAGGGATGCTCAGCCGAGGCGGCGATCGTATGACCGAGAGCTGTATGAAGACGCCACACCGGCTTGACGCCGCTACGTTTTACCGCCAGCACCCTGCGTCTTCGCAGTCGAAATGCGTTGTTGCAAGCAAGCGTGTTCCTGATACGGGCGCGACCGGACACGAGTTCGTCAATGGTCGACCAGTGACCGGTGTCGGCGTCTACTACTCGCGTTTCGCCAACGACACACTCAGGAAAGCCATATTCACCGAAGCCCTGGATCTGCCGGAAGATCCGCGCTGCGAACTCGTCGCTGTAACCGCGTTCACGCATGCCCGACAGCAAGCGCCCCTCGAAATGCTCGAGCCCGCCGCGCCGCTTCCACGCCGCCATCGAGCGCCTGAGCGCATCCGCCTCGCCCGGCGTGAAGCCGGCGGCCACCACCGCGAGCTGCATCACCTGCTCCTGGAAGATCGGCACGCCGAGCGTGCGCCTGAGCACGCGCTCGACGTCGGCGCTCGGATAGTCCACCGGCTCCTCGCCGTTCCGGCGCCTGAGGTACGGATGCACCATGTCGCCCTGGATCGGGCCGGGTCGCACGATCGCGACCTCGATCACCAGGTCGTAGAAGTTCTCCGGCCTGAGACGCGGCAGCATCGCCATCTGCGCGCGCGACTCGATCTGGAACACGCCGACGGTGTCGGCATGCTGGATCATGGCGTACACCGCGGGATCGTCCGACGGGATCGTTGCCAGCGTGAGCTCGCGCCCGCGAAAGGCACGCAGATAATCGAACGACAGCCGCAGGGCCGTGAGCATGCCGAGCGCCAGCACGTCGACCTTGAGAAGCCCCAGCGCATCGAGATCGTCCTTGTCCCACTGGATCACGGTGCGCTCGGGCATGGCGGCATTCTCGATCGGCACGAGCTCCTCGAGCGGCCCGCGCGACATCACGAATCCGCCGACGTGCTGCGAGAGATGCCGTGGAAACCCGAGAAGCTCGCGCACGCGCTCGAGCAGGCGCGTGAGCAACGGATTGGCGGGGTCGAAGCCCGCCTCGCGAATGCGCTCGTCCGCGATGCGATGGCCGTCCCACCAGTGCAGCGTGCGCGCGAGGCGCTCCACCTGCAGGGCGTCGAGCCCGAGCGCCTTGCCCGCATCGCGCAGCGCGCTGCGCGGCTGGTAGGTGATGAGCGTCGCGGCGAGCGCGGCGCGATGCCGGCCGTACTTCTCGTAGACGTACTGGATCACCTCCTCGCGCCGCTCGTGCTCGAAATCGACGTCGATGTCGGGCGGCTCGTTGCGCTCCCTGGAAATGAAGCGCTCGAAGAGCACCTCCTGGTGCGCCGGATCGACCGAGGTCACGCCCAGGCAGAAGCACACCACCGAGTTGGCGGCCGAGCCACGTCCCTGGCAGAGAATTCCGCGGCTGGTCGCGAAACGCACCAGGTCGTGCACGGTGAGGAAATAGGGCTCATAGCGCAGCTCCGCGATCAACGCGAGCTCATGCTCCACGAGCTCGCGCACTCGCTCGGGGATTCCCTGCGGCCAGCGCGTGCGGATGCCCTCCTCGGTGAGCTTGCGCAACCAGCTCGCCGGCGTCTCGCCCGGCGGCACCAGCTCCTGCGGATACTGGTAGCGCAGCTCCTCGAGTGAGAACCGGCAGCGCTCGGCGATCGCAAGCGTCTCCTCGAGCAGGGTGCGCGGATAGAGTCGCTCGAGCTCGCGCAGGCTCCGCAAGTGACGCTCGCCGCTCGGTCCGAGCGCATACCCCGCCGCGGTGATGGGTGTATTGAGACGGATGGCGGTCAGCAGATCCTGCAAGGCACGCCGCTCGCGCACGTGCAGGTGGACGTCGCCACTCGCCACGAGCGGCAGGCGCAGCTGCTCACCCAGAGTCGTGAGTTGCTGCAGCTTTGCGCGATCATCACCCGCCCGTAACAGCTCCACGGCGAGCCAGGTGCGATCGGGAAAAAGCGATGCGAGCCATTCGCCCTCGGCACGCTCGGGTTGTGCGCCGGGCAGCCACAGGGCGAGACACTGCGTGAGCCCGATGCCCGTGAAGTCGGCGCGCGCCAGGCAATAGCTGCCCTTTTCAGCCGCGCGACGTCCACGCGTGATCAGCCGGCAGAGCTGGCCGTATCCCGCGCGATCGGTCGCCAGCAGTACGCAGCGCAGGCCATCCGTCAAAGTGAATTCGCTGCCGACGATGAACTTGAGCGCGGTGCCCCTGGCGGCCTCGTGTGCGCGCACTACACCTGCGACCGAGCATTCGTCAGTGAGTGCGAGCGCCGTGTAACCGAGATCGATGGCCTGCTCGACGAGCTCCTGGGGATGCGAGGCCCCGCGCAGGAACGTGAAATTGCTGAGCGCGTGCAGCTCCGCGTACATGGCGATGCCTCACCCGAACAGTCCATGCAGGTACCAGCCGTGGGGCATGCGCCGGTCGCGATAGATCCAGAGCCGCACGCCCCGCTCATCGCGCGCGACGAAGTAATCGCGTGTCACCTCCCGGCCATCCCACCAGCCGGTCTCGATACGCTCCGGCCCGCTCAGCAACTCGAGCGGTGAGCGCCCGCGCGTGATGGGATTCTTGTCGCAAAGCCATTGCGGTTGCGCGAACAGCCACAGTGGCCGGTCGGTGAGCGGCGGCAAGGAGGGTTGTGGCGAGGGTGTTTCCACCATCCTCCAGGCACATTCGGGCCGGTGATCTTCGACCACGCTCACGCCGAACACTGCTTCGTTGCCGAGTCGCGCGCGCAGGCGCTCGAGCAATCGCGGCAGCGCATCGGGACGCTCGCTCACACCGGCGCGCTCTCCGATCTTGAGGTTGCCTTCCATGGGTACCTGCTCCAGCAATGCACCGGAATGCAGGCGCAGCGCGATCACGGGCGCCGGCAACGACAGGCTGGCGAGCCGTTCCTCGAGCAACACGCGCAGATGCGCGGTGTCACCGCTCGGTGCCGCGAGACCGATGCGCACGCGGGTACGTGGCTGCGACCGATGCTTGAGCTCCAGTGCGAGCACCGCGATGGCGGCCTGCCGCTCGCGCAGGAAAGTCTGCAACTCCTCGAGCAATGGCTCGCAAGCTGCGACGAGTCCCGGAGCCGACTCGATCTCGTGATCGGGAGCACGCCGTGCATCGAAGCGCTGCGGGCGACGAAACCCGCGTCTCACATCCGCACGCCGAGCGAGCGCACGATCGAGCTCATCGAGCCAGGCCTGGCCGAGCCTCCGCACCATGCCACTGCGCGGCAGGCGCACGAGATCGCCGACGGTGCGCAGGCCCATGCTGGTGAGCTGCGCGAGCAGTTGCTCGGGCCAATGCAGGCAGCGCAGTGCAACCGGCGCGAGACGACGCACCAGCTCTTCGGGCTTTTCGACGGGAGAGGGTTGGGGTGAGGGCGATGCACGTGCCAGCCACAGCGCCCCGCGGGGCGTCGGCGCGAGCGCGAGTTGCGCGGTGATCCCTTGCTCGCGCAATCCGGCCGCGAGCCGATCCAGCAACGAGCGCGCGCCACCGAAGAGCCCGAGGCTCCCCTTCACTTCAAGCAGCAGCTCGTTCTCGGGCTCGAGGCTCACCAGTGGCGTAAAGCGCTGGCACCAGGCGGCGACCCGCGCCAGCCGTTCGCGTTCCTGCACGACATCGCGCGGCCGGGCTTCGAGTTGCGAGGCGAGAACGATCGCGGCATTGAGCGACTGCCCGGGCCTCACGCCCGCGGCGTATGCCGCTTCATTGCCTGCCAGCACATTCTGCTGGCGTTGCTCCGGGTCGATGACGACGACCGGAGAGGGCTGGGGTGAGGGCTTGAGCGCCTCCAGCGCGAGTTGTGGCAGATGAATGGCCACCCACAATTGGCTGCAACGCGTTCGCGACACCGGCGCGACGTTGACGGTTGGCCGCAATGCACGAGCTTTCGCAAGCGTGCTGCGCTTGCCGGCGGGATGACGAACCGGGGGTTGGGGAAAGAGCGGCAGGGTGGACATGGAGCGCATGGGGACACATCAATTCGGACTCAGCCTCAGCGTCGCTGCCCGACCGCCCTGCACTTTCAGCAATTCCACCACCAGCGCCGCGCCTTCCGAGCGGAGTGCGAGCCGCACGGTCGCGGGCGACGGACGTGTCGCGTAACGCAGCGAACGAAACAGGAATCCGACACACCCGCCTTCAATCGCGGCGAGCTTGAGCCGGCGCAACGCGTGCGTATCCGCAGCTTCCGTCCAGGCGAGGACCGCGGCGCAGGCACCCGAGCGCAAGGCCTGCTCCATCGCCCAGAGCGCTTTCGGGCCTGCGAGTGGCCGGCTCACGAGCTGGCGCGCATGACCCAGCCCGTGCTCCGCAAGTGCGGGCGGATACGGCAAATGCGGCGGATTGAACCAGGCGATGGTGGTGGATGCCTGATCCGCGCTCAGATGCCGCAGTGACGGCAGCAGCAGGCCCAACTCGCCGATTCCCGCCCGGTCGTTCAACACCTCGATCAGCGCAGGATATGGCCAGCCACCCCCCGGCAAGTGCGCGTCGAGCGCCGCAAAGCCGGTAGGCACGACCGCTCTGCGGGAAAACCGCTCTCCACCGGCGCGCCAGAGCGCCGGGTGCTCGAGGAGGTTTTCCAATGGGATGGACACCATGCGCCTGGCAAACCGAGCCGTAACCGCCTGAATCGCCTATGGAGGTTTCTGTATATCGATACAGTACCTGTGATTATATACAGATCCCGGCATTCGACAAGAATCGGATTGCCTCGCAACGCGCCGCACCCCAATCTGCGGGTCCGCGCCGAAGATCCGCATCAGCGCGGCCTAATCGAGCATCCATGTCACAACCGCAACCGCTGACCTCGGTCGTCATCGACACCTATAAAGATGAGTACCAGTCCGCCTTCGCGGCGCTGAACTACGCCTGGATCGAAAAATATTTCGCGGTCGAGCCGCCGGATCGCCTGCAGCTCGAGCACCCGCGCGAGCACATCGTCGAGCCCGGTGGCGAAGTCTTCCTGCTGTTCGAGGACGGCGTGGCCAAGGGCGCCTGCGCGATGCTCAAGGTCGATGCCGCCACCTTCGAGCTCACGAAAATGGGTGTCGACCCGTCCGCACAGGGACGCGGCTATGCGCAGCGGTTGATGCAGGCCGCCATCGATTTCGCACGCCGGCGCGGCGCCGCGCGCATCGTCCTGCGCTCGCATACGAGCCTGCGCAATGCGATCGCGATCTATCGCAAGTTCGGTTTCGCCGTGACGCAGCTCGGGCGCGACGAGGAGTACGCGCGTTGCGACATCCACATGGCGCTCGATCTGCGCGCCGATCACCCGGCGCAGCGCGAAGAAACGCTCGACCCGGTCGACTGGGACGAGTTTCGCGCGCT
>DATFEQ010000037.1:0-16449 GCA_035250905.1 Steroidobacteraceae bacterium | reverse complement strand
GGCGCGCGCCGGTATCGATGCTGAACGATGGCGCACGACCTTGGGCGGCTACTGGACGCAGCAGGTTTTCATCTTCTGCCGCGATCCCGAGCTCGAGGGTTCGAACATCCGCGCCCGCATGTACGCGCCCGAGTTCGGCATCCCCGAGGATCCCGCGACCGGTTCCGCTGCTGCCGCGCTGGGTGGCTACCTCGGCGCACGCGCTCCTGAGAGCGACGGCACGTTGCGCTGGGTGGTCGAGCAGGGCTTCGAGATGGGCCGGCCGAGCCTGCTGCACGTCGAGACCGACAAGGAGGCCGGGCGCATCACGGCGGTGCGCGTCGGCGGCAATTCGGTGCTGGTGAGCGAAGGCACATTACAAGTCGATTGAGTGACACCATGAAAATAGAAACCCTTGCGGTGCACGCGGGCCGGCAGGTCGACGCGGCGACCGGCGCGATCGCGCCGCCGATCCACGTGAGCACGACCTACGAGCGCGACGCCGATGGCGGCTACGCCCGCTCCTACTCGTACACGCGACCCGACAATCCCGCGCGTCACGCACTCGAGAGCTGCATCGCGGCGCTCGAGGGCGGCGCGGAAGCGGTGTGCTTCGCGTCCGGCTCCGCCGCCACGCTCGCCATCTTCAGCCTCCTCAAGGCCGGCGATCACGTCATCGCAGCGCTCGAGTCCTACCACGGCACGCGCCAGCAGCTGCGCGACATCGTGAGCGGCTGGGGCGTGCGGGTGGATTTCGTCGATCCGACGCGCCTGCCGGAGCTCGATGCGCGCCTCACACCGGCGACACGACTGATCTGGATCGAGACGCCCTGCAACCCGACCGTCCGCGTCACGGACATTGCGGCAGTCGCTGAAAGAGCCCGGGCGCGCGGCGCGCTCCTGGTGTGCGACAGCACCTTTGCCACGCCGATCGTGCAGCGTCCGCTCGAGCTCGGCGCCGATCTCGTGATGCACAGCTCGACCAAGTACTTCGGCGGCCACAGCGACGTGATGGGTGGCGCTGTGGTGATGCGCGAGCGCTCCGCGATCTCCGAGCGGATTCGAAACTACCAGTCCGTGGCGGGCGCGGTGCCGTCACCCTTCGATTGCTGGCTGATCCGGCGCAGCCTCGCGACGCTGCCGCTGCGCGTGCGCGCGCAGTGCGCCAACGCGCTGGAGGTCGCCGAATACCTGCGCCGCCATGCGCGTGTCGAGCGCGTCCTCTATCCGGGTCTCGCGGACGATCCCGGCCATGCGATCGCGACGCGGCAGATGCGCGGCTACGGCGGCGTCGTCTCAGTGTGTGTGCGTGGAGGCGCCGCGGAAGCGCTTGCCGTCGCCGCGCGCACCAAAGTGTTCTTGCGTGCGACCAGCCTGGGCGGCGTCGAGAGCCTGATCGAGCATCGCGCCTCGGTGGAGGGTCCCGACACGCCGACGCCCGCCAACCTGCTGCGCCTCTCGATCGGAATCGAGCACGCGCAGGATCTCATCGCAGACCTCGAGCAGGCTCTTCGCCCCGCCTGAGCGCGAGATGCCCTGCCCAGGCGGGCCGCGCGGGCCTGAGGATTTCACTCATTGCGGGCGGAGTTTACAGGTCGTGCGCTCACTCTATAGATTGAGCCAGGACTCAGCGGGCGGGCCCCGCAAGGAGTGCAGGAATGGAGAACCCGCTCATACTTCTCGCCGCCGTCGTGATCGGCGCGATCGTCGGCTGGCTCGCGTGCCGGGCGCGCGCGGAGCGTCACTTCGAGACGCGCCAGGCGACGCTGCGGGCGCAGGCCGATGGGCTCAAGCGCGAGCTCGACGAACGCGTGCTCAGGATCAAGCAGCTCGAGGCCCAGCAGAGCGGCCTCGAGCGGGCGAGCGAGGCGGAGCAGCGGCGCATCAGCGGGCTCGAGCTCGAGATCGGCAGGCTCAGAATGCGCATCCTCGACCTCGAGTCGCGACCCACGAAGAGTACGGGCAGCGGATGACGTTCGATTGGCGCGCGTGGCGGCTGCCGGCGGCAGCGTTCCTGGCCCTTCTCGGCGGGTGCGAATCCGCCGAACCGCCCGCCCCCGTGAGCACACCGCGCGCCGAGCTGACTTTGCAGCAGCTGCGCAATGCCGAATACCCTTCCGAATGGCCCTCATCGGGTCTCGCACGGCTGAAGAACGGTCTCTACCAGGAGCCCGCGGCGCCCGGCTCGGTCGCCGAGATCGTGGTGCGCGCCACGCCGCTGCATGATTTCGGCGATCTCGACGGCGACGGCACGCCCGACGCGGTGATCCTGCTCGAGAGCGATCCGGGCGGGAGCGGTGTGTTCTTCGACCTCGCCCCCGTGCTCAATCGCGGCGGTCAGCCCTTACCGCTGGCGCCCGTCCCGATGGGCGATCGGGTGCAGGTCCGCTCGGTCGATATCGCGGACGACGGCCGCGTGCGCGTCGGGTTGCGCAAGCACGGGCCCAACGATCCGCTGTGCTGCCCGACGCTCGACGTCGTGCTCACCTACCGGCTGGTGGGGGATCGATTGGTCAACGACGGTTAGGAACCGAGACGCCGCAGCGCCTCGCCGCTCATGCGATACACCGTCCAGTCCAGCACCCCGGTTGCGCCCATCCGTTCGTAGAACTGGATCGCGCGCCGGTTCCAGTTGAGTACCGCCCACTCCATGCGGCCGCAGCCGCGGCGCACGGCGGTCTGCGCCAGGTGCTTGAGCAGCGCCTCGCCCACGCCCTGCCCGCGGTGCTCGGTGCGGACATACAGGTCCTCGAGGTACAGCCCGGGACGGGCCAGGAAAGTGGAGAAGTTGTAGTAGTAGAGCGCGAAGCCGAGCGCCGTGGTGCCGTCCCAGGCGAGCACGCATTCGGCCACGGTCCGGGGCCCGAACAGCGCGTCGTGCACCAGCGCTTCGTCCGCGACCACCTCGTGGAGAAGCTTCTCGTACTCGGCCAGCTCACGGATCAGCGCCAGCACCGTGGCCACATCGGCGGGCGTGGCCGGCACTATGCGAAGCGACGTCAAGGCATTTCCCTCCACGCGAATTCGGCTAACATCGGCGCTCGCGCAGGTTGGGATCCGCGCGTAGTCGTGTCCACTCGATGACAACACAAGCAACACTCGCGTGGCAAACGGCCGCGACCCTCGTGGTCGCTCTCACGAGCGCGGCGACCTGGGCCGGCACTCTTACCGGTCGCATCGCGTTCCCGGGCCGAACGCCGCCCGCGGCGACAGTCTATGTGCGCGCTCTCGACGAACTGAGCCTCCACCGCCAGGCGCTCAAGCGGGGCGAAATCGAATTCTCCATCGAGGTGCCCGCGGGCCGTTACTGGGTGTTCGCGCGTCCCGACGAGCCGGGCCTGACCCAGCTCTACGGCGCCCACACCCAGTTCAGCCTGTGCAGAGGGGCGAGCGGCGGCGGCGAGGCACCCGAATGCACGGATCACAGTCCGGTCGCGCTCGACGTGCCCGCGGGCGTGGCCGTGTTGCGGGCCGACATCGACGACTGGATGTTGAGCGAGGAGACGGCGGCGGAGCTCGACGCCATCCTCGGCGCCGCGCCGGCGGCCGACGGGTCCGAGCTCGGCCGGCCGCGTTTCTCGGAGTACCGCGTTGCGCCGAGCACGGAGCCGGCGACCGCGCTCGACCTCGCCACGGAGCCGCGCGCGGCACCGTTCGCCGCGCAACTGCAGGAGGCGACGCTGGCCGCCGGCAACTTCGCGGGTCGCTTCACGTTGCTGCGCGTCGCGTGCGGTGAGCAATGCCTGCGGGTCGCGATCGTCGACCGCAAGAGCGGCGCCATCGCCCTGCCGGAGGCACTGTCACAGGGGCTCGGGACGCTTCCCTGCCGCGCCGAGCACGATCTCGACTTCCGCGACGACAGCCGGCTGCTCGAATTCACGCGCCGCGACGCCGAGTTCGTGGTGACCGATTACCTTCTCTGGGACACCGAGCAGCGCAGGCTCGCACCGCTCGCGCAGTATCGGCGCAGCCTCGAACGCTTCTGCAACGGCGCGGTAAAATAGGGGTCGGATTTCTAAATCCGACCCCTATTTTGCTCACTCGGCCACGTACCAGCGGTTCTCGACCTTCTCGAGGACGAAGCGCTGGAACGGCAATCCCTGGCCGCGCATGTCGTAGACGGCGCGTGCGCCATCCTGCTCGTAGCGCGGCGAGAGTCGCTGGGCGATGTCGAGCGCGGCGATGTAGGTCTCGCGCGTGTCTTCACGCGCCTGGCACTGCTTGATGAGCGTCGCCAGCGCCTTGGTCGAAGTCATGCTGCGGAAATTCGGGCTCATATGCTCGTTGAAGAATTCCGCGCAGTCGCCCCGGCGCAGTGTCTCCGAGCCCGACTTGAGCGCGCTCATGAGCTCGGGGCTCGCCTCGACCTTGCGCGCGGTCGGGTCCGACGCCGCCGTGCTCTCGCCGAGCGCGACCAGGGCGGCATCCACGCGCGCCTGCAGCAGCGTCGGGAGCTGCACGCGCCAGTCCTTGCCATAGCGAATCAGGCTCACCACCGCGATGCGCGGGCGCGTGGGCGCGCCCTCGGGCGGGACGACGCGCGCGACGGCATGGGCCAGCTGCGAGTTCTCCTCGATGACGCCCAGGATCTTGATGTCCTTGATCTGCTCGGCGGGCATGCCGAACGAGCGCGAGAGGGTGGCGAAGAAAGTGTCGTGCGTGAGGCGCCGCACGTCCTCGATCGACATGGCGGCGCCGAACAGCCGGCTGCGAATCGCGCTGCCGCCCTGTGCGTCTTCGGCCTCGAGCGCTTTCAGAACGCGCGCGCGCAGCTGCACCAGCTCGTCGGGATGGAACATGCCCTGCACCGCCGCGGGATCGCCGCTCGCGGTCGCCTTGAGATAGGCGGTGGCGAGCTTTTCCTGCGCGCTGTTCGCCCACGACGCGCACGGCCAGCTGGCAAGCGCGAACGCGAGCACGCCGAGAGCGCGGATCAACGGATGGGCCGGGTGGATCCTGGTCATGTGCTGCTCCGTGAGAGGCCATGCGGCAAAAATGGGGTCAGACCCCATTTTCCATGATCGGAAGGTGGACTGGAAAATGGGGTCTGACCCCATTTTTGTCCGGCGTACAATCCGGCGCCATCGCCGGTGTGAGTACAACCATGAAGCAATTATGGAACCTGGTGCTCAAAGGCCTCGCCGCCATTCTCCCCATCGGCGTCACGATCTACGTGGTCGTCTGGCTCGCCACCTCGATCGAAGGCGTGCTGCGCGATGCGATCACGCTGGTGCTGCCGGAACGGCACTACTGGCCGGGGCTCGGTCTCCTGATCGCGTTCCTGTTGCTGCTCGGCGCTGGCCTCCTCGTCAACGCCTACGTGGTGCGCTGGTTGCTGTCGCAATGGGAACAGTTCCTCGAGCGCATCCCGATCGTCAAGACCGTGTATGGGGCACTGCGCGACCTGATGAAGTTCCTGCCCGGCGGGGGTAAGCGTCGCGACCTGCAACGCGTGGTGCTGGCATCGTTCGGCGACGCGCATGTCATCGGGTTCGTGACGCGCGAGTCGGTGCCGGAGCTCGCGCTCGAGTCCACGGGCGAGAGCATCGTCGCGGTGTATTTCCCCATGAGCTACCAGATCGGCGGTTACACGCTCTACCTGCCGCGCGAGCGGCTCAAGCCACTCGACATCAGCGTCGAGGAAGGCATGCGCCTGGTGCTCACCGGGGGGATATCGGGGGAGAAGGCTCCGCCGGCGCCACTTCCACTGAAATCGGGTAGTGATCGGATCCGAGGTACTCGCCGACCCTGAAGTTCCAGGCCTGCACGCCGGCACTCGCCAGGCAGTGATCGATCTGGATGTAGAGCGGCACGACGCGCGCGGGCCAGGTCGGCGTGAACCCGGAGCCCGCGGCGCAGCGCCGCAGTCCGCCGTCGCGCAGCGTGCTCGAGAAGTGCGGCGAGAACGGCGTGACGTTGAAGTCTCCCAGCACCACCAGCGGACCGGTATGCCGCCGCGCGACCTCGGCGATCGCATCGAGTTGCGCGTTGCGAAGCTCGGACTCACGCCGGCCGAGCGGCCAGCTGAGATGGGCGCCGAGCACCGCCAGCGTTGAGTGGCCGCGCTCGAACGTGAGCAGGTAGGCAGGCACGCCGCGTTGCGGCAGCTCGATGGTGGCGGCGGCGCTCGGCCGTTCGCGGCTCATCATGGCGATGCCGCTCGCAGCGTCGCCGACGTTCACCCATCGATACGGATACTGCTTCGCCAGCTCGCGCACCACTGGCACCCACTCCGGAGTCACCTCGATCAACAACAGCACGTCGGGCAACTCGCGCTGCAGGTAGCGGAGCGTGCGCGCGTGCTCGCGGTTGTAGGCGAAGAGGTTGAATGACATCAGCCGCAATGTGCCGGTGGCCGCCGGATGTGCGGCCTCGGCGGGCTGGACGTAGAGCGATACGACCGGTATGGCGTTGATCGCCGCGATCGCCAGCGCGCCCACGGCCCAGCGCGGTCGCTTTGCCAGGGCGAGGACGACCGCCAGGGTCAGACCGCCGACCAGGTACTGCGGGCGGAAGTGTGAAAACAGGTCGAAGAGCCACCACAGACCACCCGCGAAACCCGCCAGCGTAGCGACCGCCGCCACCGCAACGGCCGCCTGTCCCACCCTCACGACGCCGTGGTGATTGAATGGGCGTCGCAATGACATGCGGGCGAGCGCCGTGAGGCCTCAGGACGCCGTGACGCCCTGTACGGGGATGTGGCGCACGACGCCCTGTCCGTAGAAGAGGTCGATGCTGCGCACTCCACGCGTACGACGCGCGGCGTCGCGGATGGCATTGAGGAGATGGAAAAAGACATGATCGCTCGCGCGCTCGCCCGTGGCCGAGAATTGCTCGGCGACGCCAACATGCACGATCACGAAACGCTCCTCACCCTCGCGCAGGAACACCGCCACCCCGATCGGTCCGGGAGAACTGCCGGTCGGCGCCAGCGCGAACAGGCTCTGCACCTCGGCGACACCGTCGAGCTCGATGCGCAACAGACGATCACGAGCCACCACCTTGGGCATTCCGTAGCGCTCGATGGTCGCAACGATCCGGGTGCGCACCGCGCTCTGCAGGCGGTTGAAGAACAGCAGTTCTTCGAGCGCGGCACGATGCTCGTCGCCCAAGCGAGAAGTGATGGCAAATGGCCGGCTCATCCGGATAGCATTCCCCGCCAGACTTATCTCACAGAATCGCTTTGACGCAGCGCAACATACTACTGTCGGAGCGCCTGACTCCGTATCGTATATCCGCCCGACTGCGGCACTGACTGGACCGGAGCGTCGCGTGCGAAGGACCGAGCTGCCACTCGAAACGCCGGAAGACGCTGGCTTCGCGCAGGTAGCGAAGCAGCTCGCCGGCGCGCAGCCCGTCGAAGTGCTCGCGCTGACACCCGACGCGAGCCTGCTCGCCATCCTGCGCGAAGCGGCGGGACGCGATCAGCGCATCTGGCACGCAACGACGCGCGAGCAGACTGCAGAGCTGATCATGTCCGGGCAGGTGGGCGTGGTCATCGTCGACGCGCTCGCGATCGACGGCGATTGCCCCGCTTACTGCGATCAACTGCGCTTTCAGTTCCCGGACCTGGTGCTGGTCGTCGCCGGCACGACCGAGGACCAGACCGAGCTCGTCAAGCACATCACCTCCGGCGACGTTTACCGCTTCCTGCACAAGCCAGTCTCACCGCCGCGCGCGCGTCACGCCATCGACGCGGCGATGCGCCGTCACATCGAGGGGCGCACGATCGCGGCCGCGGACCCCGTGCCCGAGGCGCGCCCCACGCGCTGGCCGCTCTATTCGGGCATCGCGACCGGCGTGGTGATCGTCGCCGTTATCGCCGGAGCAGTCCTGCTGGCCGGGCGGGACACGACCGAGAACGCGCCGCTCAAGCCAGCCGCGGCCCCGCAACCCGCAGTCACGGTGGCCGCCGCACCCCTTGAGGACGGCGACGAACGCAGCGAGTGGCTGGCGCTGGCGCGGGCCGCAGCGGCTGCCGGCCAGTTGACCGCGACGGGCGGCGAAGGCGCGGCCGACTACTACCAGCGCGTGCTCGCGAAGTACCCGGACGATCGCGAGGCCATGGCAGGTCTCGACGGGATCGCCGACCAGTTGCTCACGAGCGCCGAGACCGCGCTCCTCGAGCAGCGCATGGACGATGCGGCACGCGACATCGAAGCGGCGCGCACCGTGCGACCGAACAACATGCGGCTCGCGTTCCTGAGCGCGCAACTCTCGAAGGAGCGCGAACGCCAGCTGATCTCCGCGGCGCGCGACGCGGCGGCAGCCGGTGGCTACGCCAAGGCGAAGACGCTGCTGGAGAAGGCCGGCCAGGGCCAGCGCACGCCGTCGCCGGCGCTGCAGCAGGCGCGCAAGGAGCTCGAGCAGTACCGCGTTGGCAGCAACGCCGAGTCGCTGCTGCGCTCCGCGGGCGAGCGCATGCAGCAGGGCAAGCTGGTCGAGCCCGAGAACGACAGCGCCAAATCTTTCGTGCTGGCGGCGCTCGCCGCCGATCCGAAGAATACCGAGGCACAGCAGCTGCGGCGCGCGCTCGCCGATCAGACGCTGCAGAAGGGTCGCGCGGCGATCGCGAAGCGCGACTTCGCGGGCGCCGAGACCTGGCTGAAGCACGCCGAGTCGCTGGGCGCCAACGTGCGCACGGCCCGCCGTGACCTGCAGACGGCGCGCACCTCGAGCGCGCGCAGCGAAAAGCAGGCGCAGCTCGTCACGCTCATGAACGAGCGCATCACGCAGGCAAAGCTGCTCGAGCCCGCCGAGGACAACGCCAAGTACTACTGGCTGCAGCTCAAGAGCGCGGACCCGGCCAACGAGCAGCTGCAGCCGGCGTTGCAGAGCCTGGGCACGCGCCTCACGCAACAGGCGCAGATGGAGTTCCTCGGCAACCAGCATCAGGCGGCGCGCGCCACCATCGGCGAGGCCAAGGCGCTCGGGTATTCCTCCAGCGAGCTCACGCGGCTCGAGTCGCAGGTCGGAGCGGCGCTCGAGCGCGCCGCGTTCGAGGCCGACGTGGTGCTCGCCAATACGCTGGCACGGGCAAAATACGTCGAGCCGCGCTACCCGAGCGCGGCGCTGCGCAAGTCCCAGGAAGGCTGGGTCGACATGGACTTCACCGTGGCAGCCGACGGCTCCGTGCAGGACATCACCGTGCGCGCTGCGAGCCCGGTCGGGGTGTTCGAGGACGCGGCGGTGAAATCCGTGTCACAGTGGCGCTACGTGCCGCTCAAGCGCAACGGCCGCGCCATCGAACAGCGCGCGCGCCTGCGCATGCGCTTCACCGTCGAGGATTAGGCTTCCCTAGGCGACCAGGTGCACTCCGCGGCCGCGAGGCTGCGCGACTTTCCAGCGCGTGCTCTCGTGCTCGAGGTATGTGGCCGTGGCCTGCGCCACGTCGCGATCGAAATAGCGCTCGACCACGCGCAACGCCAGGTCGATGCCCGAAGTGAGTCCCGCGGCGGTCGCGATCCGCTCGTGCTCGACGAAGCGCACGTCGCGCGCGAGCTTCACGCGCGGGAACTCGCGCGCGAACTCCTCGAGATAGTCGTGGTGGGTGGTGGCACTCAAGCCGTCGAGAAGGCCGGCGCGCGCCAGCTGGAAAGCGCCGGTACACACCGACATGGTGAGCTGGTTGGTGGCCGACACTTTGCGGATCCAGGCGCGCGACCGGTCGGTGCCGCGCATCGCCGGTACCACCAGCACGTGCGGCGCGGGCGCATTGTCGATCGTGTACTCGGGCGTGATGCGCATGCCGCCGGTGACGCGCACCGGCTTCATGTCCTCCGCCACCGTGTACAGCTCGAACGGGTGATGCATGGTGCCGGTGCCGTGCAGCATGACGTCCTGGAAGACTTCCCACGGACCGCAGAAGTCGATCACCGTGGCGTCCTCCGAGATCAGGAAGGCGACGCGTATCGCCGCGTCCGACTTCGCGGCCTGCGCGGCCTTTTCGTACGGGCAATCGTGAGGCTGAGATGCCGCGCCCGTGCCCTGCGCGGATCTGAGCGCGCCCATCGTCGCGAGTCCGATCGCCGAACGGATCAGTTCCCTGCGTTGCATGTGGCCCTCCCAGCTTGCTTCAGGTTAGCGACAGTGGTCGGTGGTCCGGAAAAATGCGTGGTTCTTTGGGGCGTCGGGTTCGGGAGGTCTTTTCGAGACCGTCGAAAACAGGGATGTTTTCGCCGGAGCCTACAGGGATGTATTCACGGCGTTCTCGAAAAGACCTCCCGGACTCGGCGCCCCTCACGAGCGTTTTTCCGCAACGTCATCAAAACCGGCCGCTGTTCAAATAGTTCACCACCCGGCGGCGATAGGCGCGCCCGGACGAAAACTTCGTGCCATTGCTCAGGGTGACCTCGTAGTCGCCGTAGAGCTGCCGCGCCATCTCCTTGATGTGGCGCGTGTTGACGATCACGGAGCGATGAATGCGCAGGAACATCCCCGGATCGAGCATCGATTCCGCCTGCTGCATGCCGCAACGGAGCAGCAGGCGCTCGTTGCCGACGTGCAGCGTGATGTAGTTGCGGCTCGCCTCGACCGCGTGCACGTCGGCGGGGTCGACGAAGATATAGCGGTCGTTCTTCTCCGCCACGATGCGCTTCGGCGCATTGCCGGGGAGCCCGCCCGAGAGATTCCCGAGCATCTGGCGCACCGCCGCCTGCACCTGGGCGCGCACGTCGGTCGCGCCCGGATTCGCGATGCGTGAGCGTGCGCGCTCGAGCGCCGCGCGGAAGCGCTCGCGATCGAAGGGCTTCAACAGGTAGTCGACCGCGTTGAGCTCGAAGGCATCCACCGCGTACTGGTCGTAGGCCGTGACGAAGATCACCAGCGGCATCGCCTCGCGCCCGATCTTCTCGATCACCTCGAGACCGTTGACGCGCCGCATCTGCACGTCGAGAAACACGAGGTCGGGCTTCAGCGCCGCGATGCGCTTCACCGCCTCCGCGCCGTAGCGGCACTCGCCCACCAACTCCAGGTCGCTCTCGAGCGCGCAGTAGTCCTTGAGCGTCTGGCGCGCGATGGGCTCGTCGTCCACGATGAGCGTGCGGATCCGCACTCCGGTATTCAGGGCCGCGTTCATGCGTGGTCTTCCTCCCTCAGCGGTATGTGCAAGCGCGCCAGGAAGCCGCCCTGCGGCGGCTCGGACAATTCCACGGAGCAACGCTCGCCATAGAGTGCCCGCAGGCGCTCGCGCGTGTTGCCGATGCCGATGTGCGCTCCCGAGCCCGCGCCTTCGGAGTGCGCGTTGCCGGTGTTGTGCACGCTCAGCTCGAGCCAGCGCTCGAGCCGCGTGGAATCGATGACCTGGCGGGCATCGATCGTGACCTGCACCCGTTCGTCCTCCTCGGAAGCCCCATGCACGACCGCGTTTTCGGCGAGCGGTTGCAGGATCAGGCCGGGAACCATCGCCTCCTGCACCGCCGGCTCGATATTGATGGTGAAACGCAGCCGGTCCGGGAATCTGAGCTGCTGGATTTCCAGATAGTTCCGCACGAAGTCGACCTCGCGCCCGAGTGGCACCAGGTCCGACCCGCCGTCGCGCAGGCTTCGTCGCAGCAGGTCGCCCAGCCGCACGATGATCTGCCGCGCCACCGTGGGGCGCGAATCGATCAGGCCGCTGACCGAGTGCAGCGTGTTGAACAAGAAATGCGGGTGCAACTGCATGCGCAGGGCCTGCAGGCGTGCGCGCACCGTCTCGCCCTCGAGCTGAGCGAGCCTGAGCTTGTGGTCGCGCAAGTCGAGGTACGTGCGCGCGCCCAGCACGAGCAGCAGGCCGAACCAGTACGACAGGAAGAAATCCGGAATGCTCACCGTGAGAATGCCCGAGTGCGCCCACTCGCGGATCTGCTCTGCGATCGCGCCCTGGCTGGTCAGCATCTCGGCGAGCCAGTGCATCTGCGGATTCATGATGTCGATGCTGAGCGTCAGCATGGGCGAGGCCAGGCAGGCGAACACGAAGGCGAGCGCCAGATGCGCCAGCGCCGCGAGCGCGCGCCGCTTTTCCGGCCAGCCGATCGCGAACGCGAGCCGGTAGAAGAGGATGAGCACCACGAACAGGATCATGTGCTGGAGCGTGCGCTCGAACGGCTCGGCGATCTTGACGTCGGGCACCGCGGCCACGCGCACCATGTAGCTCGACACGCGCGTCGCGGTCATCAGCAACCAGAAGGGCACGGTCACCCAAAGAATGACGGGCCAGATCGAGCGCTGCGTCAGCGGAACCGTGGCAGTGCGCGCGAGAGTCGGCAGCGCGGACACACCGGCCTCGTGCGCAGGCGGTGTGGGCGGGCCGATGGCGATGGTCTTCGGATGGGCACTCATGGGAGAAAAAAGGGGTCAGATCTATTTTTTGCGCCGGACGTGCAACGGAAAAATAGATCTGACCCCGTTTTTCTATTTTCGCATGAGAGGGGGTCGCGGCGCCGGTAAATCCGATTGCCTGGAATACCCGCTCCAGCCAACCTCTTGCAGGAGGACTGCCGACGCCGCGACGCCCACGTTCCCGATACATGGATGGATGCACCGACCCCGACTTTGGTTGCAACGAAGCGCACGAAAGTTCCGGTGTCGCGGCGTGCGCGGGACGAGTCGCTCGGGATTCGCGCCGAGTGGCTCGCGCCGCCGGATCAGTCGCTGAATACCGCGCAGCGGCGGATTCGGCTGCGGCTGTTGTGATCTTCTGTCAAGCAGCCTGCCGCGCCACGGCGGCATCCGGAGCGGGGCGCGATTCGTGCCGCCTGGCGAGCCACAGGCCGATGAGCGCCCATGCCAGGGCGATACCCGCGCCCACCAGCGCAATCGCCGAGAAGGACATTCCGCTCGCCTTCAGCCCCTTGCGCAACCAGGCCGACAAGGCATCGCCGCCGCGGTAGACCACCACGTCGATGAGGTTCTTCGCCTTGTATTTCGTCTCCGTGTCGACCGAGGTGAAGAGGATTTCGCGGCCCGGCCGCGTCAGCGCATATTCGCCCGCGCGCCGCACCACCATCACGACCGCCAGCACCCAGAAGTTGCTCACCACCGCGAGCGTGAGGAATCCTCCCACCATCGCGATCGGGACCGACGCGAGCAGCACGGCGACACCCAGCCGCGTCGCGATGCGGCTGGTGAACAGGAGCTGCGTGATCAGCGTGAGCGCCTGCACGACAAAATCGATGCGCGCAAAGACCTGGGTGCGATCGTCCTCGTCGGGAAAGGCCTCCGTCACGAGGCGCAGCTGCTCGAAGTACAGGAATGTGGTCGCGGCGGAAAGCAGCAGCACGAATCCGCAGAAGCCGAGCAGGTACGGCGAGCGGATGACCTTGGTGATGCCGGCAAAGGGATTGCCTCCCATCGGCCGGGTTTGCGCGGCCTGGTCCGCGCCGGCGTCGCTCTGCCGCCAGAGCCTGAGCAGGATCACCTGGCAGAGGATCGCGGCGCCGAACAGGCTCGCGGACACGATCAGCACGCCGGTCCGGCCGATGGGCTCGATCAGCGCGTCGGTGGCGAGCGGCGCTACCAGGCCGCCGATCGTGCCGCCGGCGGCGATGACGCCGAACAGGCGCTTCGCCTGCTGCGAGGTGGAGCGATCCACCATCAGTGTCCAGAACACCGAGACCACGAACAGGTTGAAGACGCTGATCCAGACGTAGAAGAAGCGTGCCGCGTACACGTTGTCCGGGTCCGCGTTCATCAGTCCCGCGAGCACCAGGAGCGAAACGCCGAAGATCGCGTACACCGAAGCGAGCACCACCGCTCGCGGCAGCCGCGCGCAGGCGAACCCGTAGAGTGGGATCACCGCCACCGAGGCGAAGAACGTCATCGCGAAGAGGTTTTCGACCTCGCCTTCGCCGAGCACGGTGCCGATGGTTTCGCGCACCGGCCGCAGCATGAAATAGCCGCACAGCACGCAGAAGAAGAGCAGGAACGCGACTGCGACCGGGCGGGCTTCGTCCGCCTCGACACGCGCCACCCGTTGCAGCAGGCGCGCGATCACGCGTCAGAGCGCTGCGACATGCGCCGCCATGCGCTCGCGCATCTTGTCGTCCGGCATCCGGCCGAGACCCGCCTGCACGTTGTCCGCCATGTGCTCCGGCCGGGCCGTGGCCGGGATGACGCACGTGACCGCGGGATGGCTCACGATGAACTTGAGAAACACCTGCGCCCAGCTGGCGCAGTCGATTTCCGCGGCCCACGCCGGCAAGGGCTTGCCGCGCACGCGCGCGAACAGCGCGCCGTCCTCGAACGGCCGGTTCACGAGAACGGCAACCTTGCGCTCGGCGGCGAGCGGCAGCAGGCGTTGCTCGGCCTGGCGCGTCACGATCGAATAGTTGAGCTGCACGAATTCCACCGGCTCGCGCTGGATGACGTTCTCGAGATCGGTGTGCGAGGCCACCGTGTAGTGAGTGATGCCGGTGTAGCGCACCTTGCCCTGTGCCTTGAGCGCGCGCACGTTGGCGAGCTGCGTCTGCAGGTCGAGCAGGTTGTGGACCTGCACCAGGTCGAGCGTCGGGCTCTTGAGCAGCCGCATCGAGGTCTCGATCTGCTGCAGGCCCGCGTCCTTGCCGCGCGTCCAGACCTTGGTGGCGATGAACATGCGCTCGCGCAGATCCTGCGCGGCGACCAGGTCGCCGGACACGGCTTCGGCACGGTTGTACATGGGCGAGGTGTCGAGCAGCGCCCCGCCGTTGTCGGTGAGGATCTTGAGCACCTGGGTGAGCGGCGCGCGTTCGGTGCTGCTGCCGCCCACGTCGAACACGCCCGAGGTCCCGAGGCCGATCACGGGCAGTTCCTCGCCCGTGGAAGGAATCTTGCGCTTGAGCATCGCGGTTTCCGCTCCCATCGAGCCCCGGGGAATCCCGGTGGCCAGCGCCGCGCTCGCGGTCAGGACCTGGCAGAAATGGCGGCGCGAGTAACTCATCGGGCGCTCCTTGCAGTCGAGACGCTGCGACCCCGGTTCGAGTTCCCGCGGCCGCCAGACGTTCCCCGGATCGCTCACGATGCGCGACTCCGTCGATGGAGGTTGCGACCCAGCGCGCTCAACGCGACCAGGAGCCAGGCGAGATCGACGCCACCCCCGCCTCCGCCGCCACCGCCGCCGCCCGGGGGCGCGGGCGCATCGTTGGCGTTCACGGTCACGGGAAGTTGCGCGCTGCCGTCGAAGGTCGCGGCGCCGGTGAGGTTGCTCAGTTGAATCACGAACTCCTCGCCGCCTTCCTGCGCGGCATCGTCGGTGATCGGGATGACGATGCTTTTGTCCGCGCCGTCGCCCGCCGCCCAATTCAGCGTGCCGCTCGTGGCCGTGAAATCGTTGCCGGCCGTGGCGGTGCCGTCGACCGTGGTGAAATCGACGCTCACATTTCCCAGCACGCCGTTGCTGCGCCGGACCGAAATGGCGAGGTTTCCGACCGACTCACCGGCGATGACGCGGCCGCCCACGAAACCGATCTGGCCCGGACGCGCGTCGAGATCGCGCGTGTTGTCGCGCAGGATGAAGAGCCCGTTGGTGATATCGCTCACCAGGATGGTGCCGGAGGGCAGGAACGGGTAGACGCCCCACGCGCCTTCGGTCTCCGCGACGTCCGCCGCGGGCGCCAGGAAGGTGTCGAGATTACCCACTTCCACGAGCGCCTGCGGATCGGTGAGATCGAACACCACCAGTCCGCGCCGATAGTGTGACATGTAGTAGCGGTTGCCCTTCGCGTAACCGTTGTGATCGGTCGTCGTATTGGGACCGATGTACGAGATGACCACGCTCGGCGAACGCAGGTTCGCAATGTCGAGCGTGTAGATGTGCGTCCTGAGGCCGGGGATGCGCAGTTCGTCGAGCTCGTCGTGCACCACGATGAAGCGCTGATCCTCGGTGGGCCAGCCGGAATGGGTGAAGCGGTTGTTGGGATAGGTCGTGGCACTCAGCAATACCGGCATCGATTTGTTGGTGACGTCCCACAGGTCGACGGAGTTGACGTTGAAGTCGACCAGCACCTCGCAGGGGTTGTGGCCCTGGTCGCACTGGGTGGTGCGGTTGTCGGTGATGTAGAGGCTCGCCGAATCGTGCATGTAGCCCGTGCCCGTGGGCGCGACGGTCACGCGTTGCGGCGCGACCGGATTGCTGAGATTGAAGATGCGGTAGGCACCCTGGTTCAGGTTCGATCCGGCGATGTAGATGAAAGCCTGCCGCCCGGGAATGGCCAGGTTGCTCGCGTAGTCGATGTTCGAGATGTAGATCGTGTGCGAGGTCTGGAAATCAGCGATGGTGTTGGCGAGCGACACCGTGTTCGGGAGCCCGGACAGCTCGATCACCTGCAGGCCGCTTCCGGGGGCCTCGGTCGTGATGTAGGCGTACGCGCGGTGCGCGCCCGCCGCCGCATCGAAGACCTGATACAGCTTGACCTCGCGCCACAGGCTCGCGTTGCCCGGCACCGAGCCCACTTCGCGCGGGTTCTGCGGGTCCGTGACGTCGATGACGGCGGTCGCATTCGAGAGCCCGACGAT
>DATFEQ010000019.1:0-10209 GCA_035250905.1 Steroidobacteraceae bacterium | reverse complement strand
AAGCGAGCGTCGAGATCGGGTCGCTCCTCGCGGTCTTTCACGCCCTGCGCGCCCACCAGGTGCACGTGTTCTTCCGCGGCCGCCTGAGCGAGCCGCGCTATGGCGTGGGCCCCGAGAGCCTCGAGGTGAAGCTGGTCGACGCGCACGACATCCCGTGGGACGACATCGCCTTTGCGAGCGGTGTCTTCGCGCTGCGCCACTACCTCGAGGACCGCGCGGCGGGGCGCGAGGACGTGCACATCACCGACAGCGACCGGTTCGCGCGCTAGCGTCCCGCCGGAGTGTGGCAGAATATCGGGCCCCCGATCTCGAAGCGGACCGACCTGGCATGACATTCGTCGTCACCGAAAACTGCATCAAGTGCAAGTACATGGACTGTGTCGAGGTCTGCCCGGTCGACTGTTTCCATGAGGGGCCGAACTTCCTCGTCATCGACCCCGACGAGTGCATCGACTGCACGTTGTGCGAGCCCGAGTGCCCGGTGGAGGCGATCTTCTCGGAGGAGGAGTTGCCCGCCGGTCAGGAGCAGTTCAAGGAGCTCAACAAGGAGCTCGCGCACAAGTGGCCGGTCATTACCGAGAAGGGACCAGCGCCGCCCGACGCCAAGGAATGGGAAGGCAAGCCCGACAAACTCAAGCTTCTCGAGCGCTAGAGAAAAAGGGATCTACTTCGGTTCGAACGACTTGAGCTGCTGAACCAGCTGTGCGGCCGGCAGGTAGCCGGTCACGTAATCGCCGTTCGCAGTGAAGATTCCGGGCGTGCCGCGCATGTTGAGCTTGTGCCCGAGCTGATACTGGCGCGCCACCGGCGTCGGACCGCAATCCTGCGCCTTGATGGTCTCGCCCTTCTTGGCGCGTGTCAGTGCATCTCCCCGGTCCGCCGAGCACCACACGGCCTCGGCCGCCTTCCATGACTCGCTGCCCGGCCCCTGCTGCGGATAGAACACGTAACGCACGCGCACTCCGAGGCGGTTGAGCTCCTTGATCTCGCTGTGGAGCTTGCGGCAATAGCCGCAGTCGACGTCGGTGAACACGGTGATCGAGTACTTGGGATTGGCCGGCGCGAAAGTCACGGTTTCGCTGTCCGGTATCGTCGCCAGGAGCGTGCGCCGCGTTTCCATGCGGGCCCGCTCGGTCAGGTTGACGCCCTTGTCGATGTCGTAGAGATCGCCGCCGAGAAAGAAGCGGCCGTCGCTCGTCACGTAGCCCACATCGCCGTCGCGATGGAACTCGTACATGCCAGGGATCGGCGAAGGCTTGAGCTCCTCCACCTTGGCGCCGGGGATCTTTTTCGCGATGTCGACACGGGGGTCGACCGGCGGCGTGTCCGCCGCTCCTGCGGTGAGCACGATTGCGCTCAGGACGCACAAAGTCCAGAACCGCGCGGCGGAGGTACTCCTCGTCATGCCAGATTCACTCCGGGCTGTTGCTTCGGCGACGTTGGACTGGAGGCCGCCGCGTTGGTTCACCCTGTCGCGGCCGCAGTTTAGCAGAGGGTCTCAGCCCCGGGGATGGTGCTGGGCGTGCAGGTCTTTCATGCGCTCGCGCGCCACGTGCGTGTAGATCTGCGTGGTCGAGAGATCGCTGTGACCGAGCAGCATCTGCACGACGCGCAGGTCGGCGCCGTGATTGAGCAGGTGAGTGGCGAAAGCGTGTCGCAAGGTATGCGGCGAAAGATCCTTCTGCACACCCGCTTTGCGCGCGTAGCGCTTGATGATGTGCCAGAAAGCCTGGCGCGTCATCTTGTCGCCGCGACGCGTGGGAAACAGGTAGTCGGTCTGACGCTCGAGCAGGATCTCCGCACGCGGGCCTTGTACGAACTGCTGCAACCAGCGCACGGCTTCCTCGCCCAGCGGAATGAGCCGTTCACGGTTACCCTTGCCGACGATACGCAGCACACCCTGGTTCAGGTTGACCTGGTTGTGCTTGAGATTGACGAGCTCGGTCACGCGCAGTCCCGTGGCGTACAGCACTTCGAGCATCGTGCGATCGCGATGGCCGAGCGGGTCGGTCACGACCGGCGCCGTAAGGAGCGACTCGACTTCATCTTCCGACAGGGACTTCGGCAGCGAGCGCCCGATCTTCGGCATCGCAATCTGCGCCGTGGGGTCCTCGCGGATCACGCCCTCGCGGGCCAGATAGCGGAAGAAGCGCCGGAAGCTCGACAACTGTCGCGCGGTGGAGCGCGGCCGGGCACCGGCCTCGACCCGCCAGGCAATGAAGGCCAGCAAATCGTTGCGCGCCGTCTTGATGATCGGCACGTCCTTCTGCTCGAGCCAGCGGGCGAGCGCCGTCAGGTCGGCGCGATAAGCGGCGAGCGTGTTCTGCGAGAGCCCGCGCTCCATCCACACGGCATCGAGAAAGCGGTTGACCACGGGATCCGCATCTGCCGCCCGGCCGTTCGATCCGCTCGCGGGCTTCACGAGCACGGAATTCTTGACAGCTGAATTCATGGGCTCCAGTTACACCGCTACGCCGACGCCGCACGCACCTGTGCAAGCGCCTGCACCATCACGCAAAATCCGCGGCAGTATGCGAAGGGGGGTACCCCACAGGCGTGATTACATTCACAGAATGTGGCCTCCGTTAACATAAAGAGAAGCAGTTCACACCCAGCCTCCGCGAGGCACCAACTGGCACTCATTCATGGTCCTGTAACACTCGTGCGAAACCTCCTGACCTGGCCCTTCCGCGTCGTCTACGGCACCTACTGCTGGACCACGTTCCTGATCTTCGGCGTGCTTGCGCTCGCCCTCATGCTGGTCGTGCCGGGCATGGAGCGGCGCCGCCGTATCGCCCGCCGGACGGGCCGGATTGCCTTTGCGTTCATGGGGATCCGCCTGCGGACCGAGGGTCTCGAGCAGCTCCCCGCTGAGCGTTGCATCGTGGTGGCGAACCACGCGAGCTACCTCGATGGCGCGGTCCTCATGTCGACGCTGCCACCGCGCTTCGCCTTCGTGATCAAGAAGGAGATGGACCGTATACCCCTGGCGAGCCACCTCCTGAGGCGCATCGGCTCCGCCTTCGTGGACCGCCGGGATCGGCACAAGTCCGCCATGGACGCGCGCCGCGTGCTGCGCCGCGCCAACCAGGGCGAGTCGCTGGTTTTCTTTCCCGAGGGGACCTTCTCGAGACAGCCCGGATTGCTGAGGTTCCACACGGGAGCCTTTGCCACCGCCGTGCGCGCGGGCTGCGCTGTCGTTCCGGTCGTGATCCGCGGTACCCGGCACGTACTCCCCTCGCATCGCGTGGCGCCACGGCCGGGATCGATCACGGTCCAGATGCTCGCGGTGCTGCAACCGGTCGCGGGTGACGCCGAAGCCTCCGCGCACTTGCGCGATGAGGCACGCCGGATCCTCCTGGCCCACCTTGGCGAGCCCGATCTCGCAGAGCCGACGAGCACTCCCCTCCTGGGCGAAACGGCCTGAGCGCATGCGCGCGACCGTTCTCTGGGCTGTAGCGCTTCTCGTTCCCGCCCTCACTTCGGCGCAAGAGAGCGCGGTCTCAGGCAAGGCAGTCTATGACCGGCATTGCGCGTCATGTCACAACGGGCAGATGCCGCGCATGCCGAGCCGCGAGGCGTTGCGATCTCTCACGCCCGAGTACGTCGAAACGGCGCTGAGCTCGTTCACCATGCGGCGTCAGGGCGCGGCCCTGACCGCGGCCGAGCGCCGCGCGGTCGCCGAATACGTCACCGGTCGACCGTCGGGTTCTTACCAGCCTCCGCTTGCGATGATCCGCAAGAGTGCCTACTGCCGCGATGCCAATTCTCGCGACGCGCTGACAGGGCCGGCGTGGAATGGCTGGAGCGCCGATCTGCACAACACGCGCTTTCAACCGGTGCCCGCCGCCGGCCTGTCCGCGGACGACGTGCCCCGGCTCAGGCTCAAGTGGGCGTTTGGCCTCCCGGGCGTGTCGGCGTCCGGCTCCCAGGTCTCGATCGTCGGCAGTCGCGTCTTCGTGGGCAGCCGCAACGGCATGGTCTATGCGCTCGATGCGCGCACCGGTTGCCTGGTGTGGGCGTTCGAAGCCGATGCCGGTGTCCGCTCGACGCCGGTCGTTGAACGAAGCGCCAATGGTGCGGCGAACGTCTTCTTCGGTGACGCGCACGCACAGATGTATGCACTCGACGCCCTGAGCGGCGCGCTGAAGTGGAAAGTGCGACTCGACAGTCATCCCGACGCGATCATCACGGGCGGCGCAGCCCTGCACGATGGGCGGCTGTTTGTGGGCGTTTCATCGTTCGAGGAATTGACCGCAGCGATTGCGAGCTACGAGTGCTGCACCTTCCGCGGCAGCCTGGTCGCGATCGATGCCGCAACAGGTCGCGAGGTCTGGCGGACGTATCCCATCGCCGAGGAGCCCCGGCGAACGGCCAGGAGCGATGCGGGTATACAGATGTGGGGGCCCTCGGGTGCTTCCATCTGGTCGGCTCCAACACTCGATCCCGCACGCAATCGCCTGTACATCGCCACGGGCGACAACTATTCGAGTCCGCCATCGGCGGCGAGCGACGCCATCCTGGCGCTCGCCCTGGACACCGGGCGCGTCCTCTGGACGTATCAGGCGCTCGCCGGCGATACGTGGAACGTCAGCTGTGTGGAAAAGGAGGGTCCGGGTCGTTCGAACTGTCCCGACACCGCGGGACCCGATCACGACTTTGGAAGCTCGCCTGCGCTCATCACGCTCTCCGACGGACGCCGCATGGTGCTCGCCGGTCAAAAGTCGGGGGAGCTCTACGGCCTCGACGCCGAGGCGGGCGCACAGCTCTGGAAGATCAAGACCGGGCCGGGTGGGATCCTCGGCGGCATCGAGTGGGGATTCGCGACCGACGGCACCGCAGCGTACGTGTCACTCTCGAGCGCGCTGGAGAAGAAGGCGGGTGAAGCCGGCGGTCTCATGGCTGTAAACGTCGCTGACGGAAGGACGCGCTGGTTCGCGGCGCCCGCTCAAAACACCTGCGCCGATCGGCCCGGCTGCACCACTGCGCAGCCCGCCGCCGTGAGCGCCATTGCCGGCGTCGTGTTTTCGGGGAGCCTCGATGGGCACATCAGGGGCTACGAGACCGGCGCTGGCAAGGTGATCTGGGACTTCGACACGCACGGCGACATCGAAACGGTGAACGGCGTGCCAGCGCGCGGCGGCGCGATCAATGGCCCGGGTCCGACCGTGGCGGGAGGAATGCTGTTCCTGACTTCGGGCTACGGTGCGTTCAGCTTCATGCCCGGCAACGCGGTGTTGGCGTTCTCAGTGGACGGCAAGTAGATCTACATGTTGCGGCGATATTGCCCGCCGACTTCGTAGAGCGCATGCGAAATCTGCCCGAGCGAGCAGACCTTTACGCTTTCCATCAACTCCGCGAACACGTTGCCGCGGCTCGCTGCGACCTGTTGCAGGCGGCGTAACGCCGCTTCGCTCTCCGCCGCGTGCTGCGATTGGAATGCACGGACGCCCTGTACCTGGTCGCGCTTCTCGTCCTCGGTGGAGCGGATGAGCTCTGCTCCATGCAACTCCCCGGACACGTCCTCTTTCGCCAGGAACGTGTTCACGCCTATCAGCGGCAGCGAGCCATCGTGCTTGCGTGATTCGTAGTAGAGGCTCTCCTCCTGGATGCGCGAGCGCTGATACATCGTCTCCATGGCGCCGAGCACGCCGCCGCGCTCCGAGATCCGATCGAATTCCTGGTACACCGCTTCCTCGACCAGGTCGGTGAGCTGGTCCAGCAGGAATGAGCCCTGCCACGGGTTCTGATTCTTGTTGAGCCCGAGCTCGCGATTGATGATCAGCTGGATCGCGACAGCGCGGCGTACGCTTTCCTCGGTGGGTGTCGTGAGCGCCTCGTCGTACGCGTTGGTGTGGAGGCTGTTGCAGTTGTCGAACAGCGCGTACAGCGCCTGCAGCGTCGTACGGATGTCGTTGAACTGGATTTCGCGCGCATGCAGGCTGCGGCCCGAGGTCTGGATGTGGTACTTGAGCATCTGGCTGCGCGGCCCGGCGCAGTACAGATCGCGCATCGCCCGCGCCCAGATGCGCCGCGCGACACGCCCGATGACCGCGTACTCCGGGTCCATGCCGTTCGAGAAGAAGAACGACAGGTTCGGCGCGAAGTCGTCGATCTTCATGCCGCGGCTCAGGTAGTACTCGACGATGGTGAACCCATTGGCGAGCGTGAACGCGAGTTGCGTGATCGGATTCGCGCCCGCTTCCGCGATGTGGTAGCCCGAGATCGACACGGAATAGAAATTGCGCACGGCGCTGTCGATGAAGTACGCCTGCACGTCGCCCATCATTCGGAGCGCGAACTCGGTGGAGAAGATGCAGGTGTTCTGCGCCTGGTCCTCCTTGAGGATGTCCGCCTGCACGGTGCCGCGGACCTGCGAGAGCGCCTCGGCGCGGATCTTCTGGTAGGTCTCGCGATCGAGCAGCCGATCACCACTGACACCGAGCAAGGCCAGCCCCGAGCCGTCGTGACCGGCCGGCAGCGCTCCTCGATAGACCGGATGCTTGTGCTCCTTGAGCAACGCCTTGATCTTGCGCTCCGCCTCCGCCCAGCCGCCCGAGGCACGCAAATGGCGTTCGACGCGCTGATCGATCGCGGTGTTCATGAACATCGCGAGGATCATCGGCGCCGGTCCGTTGATCGTCATCGACACCGAAGTATTGGGCGCGCACAAGTCGAAGCCCGAATAGAGCCGTTTCATGTCGTCGAGCGTCGCGATCGACACACCGGAATTGCCGATGCGGCCGTAGATGTCGGGCCGCTCGTGCGGATCCTCGCCGTAGAGCGTGGTCGAATCGAAGGCGGTCGACAGACGCGTCGCCTCGTGGCCCGAAGCGAGATAGTGGAAGCGGCGGTTGGTGCGCTCGGGCATGCCCTCGCCCGCGAACATGCGCATCGGGTCCTCTTCCTCGCGCCGGTACGGGTAGACGCCGCCCGTGTACGGGAAGGAGCCCGGCAGGTTTTCCTTCATCAGGAAGGTCAGCAGGTCGCCTGAGCTCTTGAAGCTGGGCACCGCGATCTTCGGAATCCGCTGGCGGCTCAGGCTCTCGCTGTAGTTTTCGCCGGTGAGCTCGCGCCCGCGCACCTGGTAGCGGTACTGCTCGGCGGTCGCGTGGCGAGCGCGTTCCGGCCAGCGCTTGAGGAGCTCGATGCCTTGAGTGCCGACCTCGGCGAGCGCCGCGTTGTAGGCGCGGCGCAGGGCCTGCCGTGACGCATCCGCGTCGTCGTCGAGCGCGGACTGCGAATAGCTCTCCAGGGCTTCGGGCAGTTGTGGGTCAGCCAGTGTCTTCAATGCCAGGTGTAGACCCTGGGCGCGGTCGGCCGCCTCTGCTGCCTCGCCGACGCCGACGCCGACTCTTCGACCGTCCGCGGCAATCTCGGCGAGATAGCGGGTGCGCTGGCCGGGAATGATGGCGTCGCGGCGTGGGAGCTCCTCGATCTTGTGGCCCTCGAGTCGCCAGTTCCTGGCGCGCTTCGGATCGTCCGCATCCAGCCGCCGGCACAATTCGACGAACAGGCGGTTCACCCCGCCGTCATTGAACTGGCTTGCGATGGTGGGAAATACCGGCACCTGCTCGTCAGCCACCTTCTCCTGCGGGTGGTTGCGTCGCCACTGCTTGCGCACGTCGCGCAGCGCATCCTCCGCGCCGCGCTTCTCAAACTTGTTGATGACGATGAGATCGGCAAAGTCGAGCATGTCGATCTTCTCGAGCTGGCTCGCCGCGCCGTATTCGCTGGTCATCACGTACATCGAGACATCGGCGAGATCGACGATCTCCGTGTCGCTCTGCCCGATACCCGCCGTCTCGACGATGATGAGATCGAAGCCCGCGAACTTGAGGAGCGTGAGCGTGTCCTCGAGCACGGCGCTCGTCGCGAGATGCTGGCGCCGGGTCGCGAGCGAGCGCATGAAGATGCGGTCGCAGCTCAGGCTGTTCATGCGGATGCGATCGCCGAGCAACGCACCGCCGCTGCGCCGGCGAGTGGGATCCATCGCCACCACCGCGATCTGGCGCTCTGGGAAATGCCGCACGAAGCGATTGAGGAGCTCGTCGTTGAGCGAGCTCTTGCCCGCGCCACCCGTGCCGGTGATGCCGATGACCGGCGGTCGATGCTGCGTCTTGGCCGTTGCGCGCCGCACCTGCTCGAGCGTGTGGTCGGAGTCATCCGAGCCCTCGAGCACCGAGATCGTGCGTGCGAGCTGCTGGTGATCGCGCGCGCCGAACGGCCGGAACTCATACGCGGGCCGCGTCGCCGCGCGCACGCGCGCGAACACGTCATCGATCATCCCGTTGAGGCCGAGGCGTCGGCCATCCTCGGGCGTGTAGATCTTCTCGATCCCGTAGGCCTCGAGCTCAGTGATCTCGCGGGGCGCAATCGTGCCGCCACCACCGACCACCACGCGGATGTGCCCGGCCTTGAGCTCGCGCAGCATGTCGACCATGTAGCGGAAGTACTCGTTGTGCCCGCCCTGGTAGGAGCTCACGGCGATGCCGTCCGCGTCCTCCTGCAGCGCGGCGCGCACGATGTCGGCGACGCTGCGGTTGTGGCCGAGATGAATCACCTCGGCGCCATGGGCCTGCAGGATGCGGCGGATGATGTTGATCGCGGCGTCGTGTCCGTCGAACAGCGACGCCGCGCTGATGAAGCGCAGCGGCGCGCGCAGGCCGGCGGCGTCGCGATCCAGCTTCGCCGCTGGAATACTCATTTGAATGAATGACTTATGCGCAACATCGAGTGTGGTGAGTCTACCAGCAACCCACTCCCGCGCCCACCCGAAAAAGGAAGGTGCAGCCTATAATCCCGGCCGCGGCGAGGAGTGGGTGAATGAACGTGTTCGAGACGTTGAGCGAGATGGGACACGAGCAGGTCGTGTTCTTCAGCAACAAGGAACTCAACCTCCGCTGCATCGTCGCCGTACACAACACCGTGCTCGGCCCGGCGTGCGGCGGCCTGCGCATGTGGCCGTATGCGACCGAGGCCGAAGCGCTCAAGGATGTCCTGCGCCTGTCGCGCGCCATGACCTACAAGGCCTCCATCGCGGGCCTCAATCTCGGTGGCGGCAAGGCGGTGCTCATCGGCAATCCCGAGAAGGACAAGAGCGAGGCGCTGTTTCGCGCGCTCGGCCGCTGCATCGGCTCCCTGAGCAACCGCTATATCACGGCAGAAGATGTCGGCACGACGGTGGATGACATGGACCTCATCTACCAGGAGACCGATCGTGTCGTCGGCGTGCACCGCGTGCACGGCGGCAGCGGCGATCCCTCGCCCTTCACCGCGCTCGGCACGCTCTGCGGAATTCGCGCCTGCCTGCAGCGCAAGTTCGGCACCACCGAGGTGGGCCGCTACAGCTTCGCCGTGCAGGGCGTGGGCAGCGTCGGCTACCACCTGGTGAAACTGCTGCGCGCCGAGGGCGCCAAGGTCTTCGTCACCGACATCAACCAGGAGCGCGTCGAGCCCCTGGTGGACGAGTTGAGAGCCGAGGCGGTGCCGATGCACCAGATCTACGACGTCGACGCGACGGTGTTCTCGCCGTGTGCGATGGGCGGCATCATCAACGAGGACACGGTGCCGCGCCTCAAGTGCAAGGTGGTCGCGGGCGGTGCCAACAACCAGCTCGAATCGAACGAGTGCGGCACGCTCCTCGAACAGCGCGGGATCCTGTACGCGCCGGATTACGCGATCAATGCGGGTGGCCTCATGAACCTCGCGATCGAATTGCAGGGCTACGACGAAGACCGGGCGCGTCGCATGGTCGGCACGATCTACGACATCATCGGGCGTATCTTCGCCGCCGCCGATCGCGACCGCGTTCCGAGCTGGCAGGCCGCGGAACGCCTGGCCGAAGAGCGCATCCGCACCATCGGACGCATCAAGCTGCCGTACGTCGCGCCGCTCAAGGATCGATTTCCGGGTCGCCGTCCCCATACACTGCCGAACGAATAGCCGCGGCGCATCCGCTTTCCAGGAGTGTCCATGCCCGAGAGCCCAGTGGTCATCGTTTCTGCCCGACGCACGCCGATCGGTGCGTTCCAGGGCGTGTTTGCGCCGGTGACTGCGGTCGACCTCGGAGCCGCCGCGATTCGCGGAGCCCTCGCAGACTCCGGCTTGCAGGGCGCGGACGTGCAGGAAGTGATCATGGGTTGCGTGCTGCCGGCGAACCTGGGGCAGGCGCCCGCGCGCCAGGCGGCGCTGGCGGGCGGCATTCCG
>DATFEQ010000018.1:0-25468 GCA_035250905.1 Steroidobacteraceae bacterium | reverse complement strand
TCGCCATAGCGCTTGGTCAGGTGCTGCGCGCGTATCGCGACGTCGGTCATTGAGAGATCAGCGCGCGCGAGTTGCGGTGGTCGCGGAAGAAGAACAGTGGCTTCTCCGTGACGAGGGGCTGCGACGCCCGGGCAACCGCATCCTCCACCAGGTGATGGTGCGGGGAAAGGTCGCACACCGGGTCCGCATTGGCCGCATCGCCCGTGAAGAGATAGGCCTGGCAGCGACAGCCGCCGAAGTCCTTGGTCTTCTCGGGGCAGCTGCGGCACGGCTCTTTCATCCACGCATCGCCGCGAAAGTGCGTGAAGCCGGACGACTCGTACCAGATCGACTGGATGCTCGCGGTGCGCACATTGGGAAACTCGAGCCCCGGCAGCATGCGTGCGGCATGGCAGGGAAGCGCCGTGCCGTCGGGCGCGATGTTGAGGAACACCGAGCCCAGCCCGTTCATGCAGGGCTTGGGGCGGCGCTCGAAATAGTCCGGCACCACGAAGTAGATGCGCATTTTCTGGCCGACCCGCTCGCGAAAGCGGGCCGTCGCCTCCTCCGCCCGCTCAACCTGTTCCCGGCTGGGCAACAGCTGGTCCCGGTTCTTCCAGGCCCAGCCGTAGTACTGCGTGTTGGCGAGCTCCACGTACTCGGCTTCCATCTGCTCGGCCATGCGCAGGATGTGCTCGACGTGGTCGATGTTGAGCCGGTGCAGGACCACGTTGAGCACCATGGGGTAGTCGTACTTCTTGATGAGCGCTGCAACCTTCGACTTGAGGTCGAAGGTACGGGTGCTGCTCAGGAAGTCGTTCATCTCGCGCGTGCTGTCCTGGAACGACAGCTGGATGTGGTCCAGGCCCGAGCGCTTGAGGGCGCTGATGCGTGCTTCGTTGAGCCCGACGCCCGAAGTGATGAGGTTGGTGTAGAACCCGAGCGAGTGCGCCTCGCCCACGATGGCCTCGAGATCGTCGCGCATCAGTGGTTCGCCGCCGGAAAGCCCGAGCTGGACCGAGCCGAGCGCGCGTGCTTCACGCAATACGCGGATCCAGTCTTCGGTGGAAAGCTCAGCGTCCGTGCGCGCGAAGTCGGTCGGGTTCGAGCAGTACGGGCAGTGCAAGGGACAGCGGTACGTGAGCTCGAGCAGCAGCCACAACGGCGGCCCAACCCTCACCCCCACCCTCTCCCGCGACGCGGGAGAGGGAGAAGAGTTGTCCCCTCTCCCCTCGGGGGAGAGGGCTGGGGTGAGGGGTTCTTCGCTCATGCGCGAATCTCCAGCCACTTCTGTTGCACGGCGTAGGACACGAAGTTGGTGACGTCCTGCGTCAGGCCGCTCTGGCTGAAGGTGCGCTCGAGATCCGCAATGATTTCATCGAGCGTGCGCTGGCCGTCGCAGCGACTCAGGATCTCGCCGGCGCTGGCGTTGAGCTTCACCATCCCCTCCGGATAAAGCAGCACGTGCGTGTTTTGCGCCGGCTCCCATTGCAGGCGGAAGCCGTGCCCGATGAGCGGCTTGGCGGTGGCCACGATTTCGTTCATGTCGAGACTCCGTAACGTTGCGCCATGGCATCGTTCATCTGCCACAGCACGTCCAACTTGAATTGCAGGATATCGAGCGCGCGTTCCTGGGCGGCGCGCGTCTTGAACCAGTCGAGCGTGAACGCGAGCCCGAACTCGACGTCGCGCCGCGCGATGCTGACGCGGCTCTGGAAGTACTGCAGGCCCGCGCGATCGATCCACGGATAATGCTCGGGCCAGTTGGCGAGCCGCTGCTTGTGGATCTCGGGCGCGAACAGCTCGGTGAGCGAGGAGCAGACCGCTTCCTGCCAGGGCGCACGACGCGCGAAGTTGACGTAGGCGTCGACGGCAAAGCGCACCCCTGGCACGACCTCGCGCAAGCTTTCGACGCTCTCACGCGTGAGTCCGACCGCTTCGGCGAGCCGCAACCATGATTCGATGCCGCCGGGATCGTCGCCGTGGCCATCGTGATCGAGGATGCGCTGCACCCAGTTGCGCCGCACCGCGCGATCCGGGCAGTTGGCGAGGATGGCGGCATCCTTGATCGGGATGCTGATCTGGTAATAGAAGCGGTTGGCGACCCAGCCGCGAATCTGCTCCCGATTCGCCTTGCCCGTGTTCAGCATCACGTTGAACGGGTGATGGATGTGATACGCGCGCCCTTTCTCGCGCAGCCGTTCCTCGAACTCCGGCCTGCTCCACGCTGGCGTCGTGGTCACGTCGGCGGTCACAGCGCGATCTCCATGCCGTCCCAGGCAACTTCCACACCGCGGCGCCGGAGCTCAGCGCGCTCGGCGGAATCCTCGTCGAGAATCGGATTGGTGTTGTTCACGTGAATGAGAATCTTGCGCGTGTCCGACGGCAGACGCCCGAGCCATTCGAGCATACCGCCCGCGCCGCTCTGTGGCAGGTGCCCGATCTCGCGCGCACGCTTCTTCGAGAGCCCCTGGGCGATCATTTCGTCGTCGGTCCAGAAGGTGCCGTCGACCAGCACGCAGGCCGAGCGTTGCATGTTCGACCACACGCGCTCATCCATGGCACCCAGTCCCGGCGCGTAGAGCGCCGACCGGCCCGAGGCTTCGTCCGTCAACACGAGCGCCACGTTGTCCCCCGGGACCGGTGATTCACGATTGGGCGAATACGGCGCAGGCTTGCTGGCCACGGGCAGCGCTTGCCAGTGGACACCGTCAACCCCCGCGACCGCGAACCCCTCGCCGTCGAGCGCAATGCGGTGGCGTTCCACGCCGCAGTAATGCGCGAGCACGCCGAGGATCGGATTGCCCTGCGTGAGATCGGCATAGGTGCTGTCGGTGCACCAGATCGGCCATGGTCGCGTCGCTTCGCGCAGCATGTAGAGGCCCGTGGTGTGGTCGACCTGGCCGTCGACCAGCACGATCGCCGCGAGCGCGCTATCGCGCGCGGCGCGCGCCGGCTGGAGGACCGGATGGGCTTGCAGCTGCGCGGAGATATCCGGCGAGGCATTGACCAGCGCCCACGAGCTCTCGGAGCTGCCGCAGATGGCGATCGAGGATTGAGTGCGCGGGCGAGCCGCCAAAGTCCCGCGACGGATGCCGGCACAATTCCGGCAGTTGCAATTCCACTGCGGGAAACCGCCGCCGGCGGCGGATCCCAGCACTCGGATCTTCAAGAGTCGGCAACGGGGTAATCGGGGTCAGATTTATTTTCCGCTCGTCACCGGAAAATAAATCTGACCCCAATTACCCCAGGGTCACTTCAGCGATTGGCGATGTACATCGTGATTTCCATGCCGAAACGGAAATCAATCGCTTGCGGAGTTTCCCACTTCATGACGTTGCTCCTTCAGTCGGCTTGCTGACGACGGCCTTTGAGGGCCGCCAAGGCGCATCTTCCATGGGCGGCCCGCCCGCGGAATCAGGAGCATCATGAAACTCGCCTCATGATTTTCATGAGGTGCCGTCCCGGAGGCCCGACGGGGGCGTCCCGGCTGAACGGGAGCGCGTCAGTAGCTCATTTCGAGCTGGACCCAGAGTTTGCGGGTATCGGTCGCAAATCCGGCCGCCCTGTAGTCCGCATACTTGAGGACCCCGGTCCAGCGATGCCATTTGCCCTGGAGCTGCAGGTCGAGCTCGGCCCCGTAGTCCGTCGAGCGGTGCTCCGCACCGAGATCGTGATAGCTCGCAATTGCGGCCAGCGAGTCCAGCGCGCCCAGTGACTTCGTCGCGAACTTCACGGTGGCGTACACGTCGCGGATGCCGTCGGCCGGAGTGGTCAGGAACTTGTCGGCCCAGCCCTGGTAGAGATGCAGCGTGGCGATCGGCGTACTGAAGCCGACGGTGCCGTCGCCTTGCAGGACTTCGACGCCCGCACCGGCGGTCCATTCACCGAGCGTGCCCGCGAGCTCGAGCTGGTAGTAATCGTCGCTGTAGTCGCGCGGATTGTCCGCATGATCGCGCTGCGTCGCGAGACTCGCCAGGCCGGAAAGCTTGACGCGGCCCACGGCGTGCTCGCCCGCGAAGCGCGCGCCCACGGTCGCGGAAGAATCATTCGGCGCTTCCTCGAAATCGAGCAGGTAACCGAACGCCGTGAGCTTTCCCAGCGCGAACTGGTAGGACGCGTTTGCAAGATAGCTGTTGCCCGTGTAGCGGCCGACCGCGGAGTCCTTGCCGAACACGCGGTTGACCTGATTGAGCCACGTGAGGTCGAGCGTAACGTGTGCGATCGAGCGGTTGACCAGACGTAGCGCATCGAATGTCTGCTCGTTCTGGCGCCAACCGACGTTGCCGACGAAACGGTGCTCGTCGTGAATGATGCGCTGCCGGCCGAGGGTGACGGTCGTATCGGGGATCGAGGTATTGATGAAGCTGAGGCGATTGACCTCGTAGGATTCCGGATCGGCCACCACGGGATATTGGCTCTTGCCGTTGAGCGTGTCGTTGTAGTCGGTCGTGAGCGGCCACACCAGCTCGGCTTCCGCGAGCAGCGCGGTGTCCCAGGCCTTGCCGGTCTCGAACCCCAATCGCCCGCGCAAAGTCGTCGCGTCCGCTTCTTCCGGCAGGCCTTGTTGCTCGACGTCTTCGAGACGAAGCCGCAGGTCCACGATCGGCTTGGTCTCCTCGAGTGCGTGGCGCAGAGCGCCCGTTTCGTCGGCGGAGGCAGCGACGCCGTGAAGGAATACCAAGATTGCGACGGCAGCGGCGGTCGCCGGTTTGCGCATTCCACTATTCCAGCGTGCGACCCACGGCCTGCATGAAGTCGGGATCGAGCGCCTGCAGGTTGGTGGTGCGGGCGCGGATGACACCTTCGGCGTCGAGTAAAGTGATGACCGCCGAGTGGCTATAGACGCCGCTCGGCAGCTGCCGATAGCGGATGCCGAGCACGGCCGCGAGCTCGCGCACATCGGATTCGTCGGCGCGCGCGAGCAGCCATTGCGGTGAGCTCAACTGGTGCAATTTCGCGAACTGCTGCAAGGCCTGCGGGGAATCGCGCTCGGGGTCGAAGCTCACCATCACGGCCCGCACTTGTCCGCGTTGTCCCGGCGGCAATGCGGCCACCACGCGGCGCATGGCAAACGCGAGCATCGGGCACACGCCGTCGCAGGACGTGTAAAACATCGTCACGAGCACGGGATGCCCGCGATAGGCATCGAACGCAACGGCTTTGCCATTCTGACCGGTGAGCGGCAACGCGAGTTGATAGACGGATTCGCCCGGGACCGCCTCGGCAGGCGCGATCACCTCGTGTGCGTGATCCTCGCCCGCGCCAGTCGCCCGAACGCCGCCGAGCGCGAGGCCTGCGAGGAGCGTTACCGCGAGTCGCCGGCGCATCGGAACCCCAGGTTGGCCGTGGTGAAGCGCGCCTCGAGCGCGCTCAGGTAGGCGATCCTCATCAGGACCGCGTAGTTGTCGCGGTCGGCAGCGCTCAGTGCGCCCTCGCCGCAGAATTGCAGGCGGTCGGCGCCGCCCTGCTCACGACTGTCGTTGCTCACGAGCAGCGCGTTGTAATCGAGCACCCACTCCCAGACGAGACCGTGCAAGTCCTGCGCGCCGTAGAAGTTCGCCGTCCCGCGCTCGACGTCGGGCAGCGCGCCCGTGGAGGGCTGCGCGTACCAGTCGAGAATTCGCTGGCGCCAGGCGGGATCGTTGCGGGCGTCCGCCGTGGTCTCGCTCGCCGCAGCCGCGTATTCCCATTCATACCAGGTGGGCAGGCGCTCGCCGCGCGCTTCGCAGTACGCCTTGGCCGCAAACCAGCTCACCCGCGTCACCGGTTGTGCCGGCCGCGCGGCCGAGCCGAGCTCGGCCGAGCCCTGCCAATGGGCCAGGTACTGCGGATCGGCGAACAATCGTGCGATGCGGTCGCGGCGCCACTGCGGGTTTGCGCGCACGAACTCCAGGAACTCGCCGTTCGTGACCGGGTGCCGGTCGAGGCGGAAGCTCCTGATCTCGACCTCCGCCTGGTCCTCGCCCTGCGGCAGCGTTGAAGAGAATTGTGCCGCCGGGAGCGTGACCTGTTCCGCCACCGGCAGCGCCGCCACCGCCGGCAAGGCAACGAGAACCAGCACTGCGGCGCGCATGATGATCAGTGCGCCGCTCCCGCTGGCCGCGGAGTCGACGCCCGCACCTGCGCCACTTCATCCTTGGTCACGGCCGGTCCCTTGTTGCCCCAGGTGTTGCGCGCGTACGTGAGGATGTTCGCGACCTCGTCGTCGGTCAGCTGGCTCATGGGTGGCATCACGGAATTGAACTGCTTGCCGTTGACCGTCACGGGACCGGTGAGGCCGTTCAGCACGACGGCGATCGCACGGCGCTTGTCCGCCATCAGATAGTCGGATTCCGCGAGCGGCGGAAATACGTCCGGCAGGCCGGTGCCATTTGCCTGATGGCACACGGAACAGGTACCCGCGTAGAGCGCCTCCCCCGCCTTGACCTGATCCGTCAGCGTCAGCTGACCCGCGCTGCGGGCTTCCGCCGCCTTGCCCACCGCCGTGAGGTCGCTCGCCATATCGCCGAGGTAGCTCGAGTCCACTTCCTTGCCCGAGTAGATGTCCTTGCGCTCCGGCCCGTCCGCCTTGAGCATCGCGAGCGCGCCCTTGTTGAAAGCGCGAAAGATCGAGTGATCGACCAGGATGTAGCTGCCGGGCACCTCGAGCCTGAAGTCCGCGATGGCCGCGCCGCCGGCCGGAATGAGCGTCGTCTGCACGTTCTCCTGGAAGCGCGTACCGCCCTCGAACCAGACCTTGTCGAAGATCTCGCCGATCACGTGAAAGCTCGACACGAGGTTGGGGCCCCCGTTGCCCACGTACAGCCGCACGGTCTCGCCGGTCTTCGCGGCGAGCGCGTGGTCGCCGGTCAGCGCTCCCTCGGCGCCGTTGAACAACACGTAGGTCGCGTTCTCGTCGATGGCCTTCTGCATGTCGAACAGCTGGTCGCCCTTTTCGCGATATCGGCCCACGGTGTAGAAATCGCCCTGCATGACGTAGAACTCGTGATCGACGGCCGGCATTCCCTCGGGCGGCTCGACCAGGATCAGCCCGTACATGCCGTTCGCCACGTGCATGCCCACCGGCGCGGTCGCGCAGTGGTACACGTAGAGGCCCTGATTGAGCGCCTTGAACGTGAATTGCGATGCATGGCCCGGCGCGGTGAACGAGGACGCGGCGCCCCCGCCTGGGCCGGTGACGCCGTGCAGATCGATATTGTGCGGCATCTTGGAATCGGGATGATTGCGCAGGTGGAATTCCACCGTGTCGCCCTGGCGGATGCGGATGAACGAGCCCGGCACCGTTCCACCGAAAGTCCAGAAGGTATAGTTCACGCCCTGCGCGATGGGCTTCTGCACCTCGCGCACTTCGAGCTCGACGATCACCTTGGCAGGATGGTTGCGTCCGGTCGGAGGCGGTACCTGGGGCGGAGACGTGAGCACCGCCTTGACCGGCTCGCCTTGCGGCGGACCAAAATCGCCTTTCGCAGAGCCACCGGTGTCCGCGACATGCGCCGGAGCATCCGCGCCGCGATTCTGCGAGTCGGAGCAGGCACCCACGAACAGGCTGAACGACCCGAGCAGGACGACAATCTTCAGGCGCACGGAACTTTTCATTGTGTTACTCCCTGGCCCGTGCGCGCATTGGGCGCGTCTGCGAGCCGCCGCATTCTTGGGGGGCAGGCCACCGACGAACAATCCGGGTATCTACGTATCTCGCGACGCGGATTTCAGCACGGGGAGATTCGTGCGGACATTGACCTAAGGGGTAGGTCCCCAGTAGCCGATACGCTTGCGGATCTTGAGCTTGCGCCACCAGTTGGCCGGCTTGGGCTTCGGATTGCGTGCGCCCTGCGCGATGAAAGTATCCACCGCCGCGAGCACCCGCTCGCTCGAGCGGCCGTCGCGGTGCGGATGGATGCTGTCGGCGTAGGCACGGATATCGCGCATGAGCTCGGGTGGCCGCGCCAGCGCGCGCTCGATGGCGGGCAGGAGCTTTTCCGGCGCGTCGATGTCGATCAGCTGCGGGCCCGGGCGGCGGTTCTTGAAAGTGATCACAGGCTTGTACGTCAGCAGGAACTCGTTCAGCGCGGACGAAGTATCCGAGATCATCAGGTCCACCTGCGGGAAGAGATCGAGGATGTTGTCCTCGTCCGAAAACCGCAGATTCTCGTTCGCGAGCGCCCGGTAGCGTGCCACCGTTTCGGCGTCGCTCTTCGGGTGCAACGCCACGATCCAGCGCCAGCGCCCGCTGCGCGACAGCTCGCGCACCGTGTCATACAGGATGCTGGCCGCGCTCCAGGAGGGCGAGAAGGTCGAGTGATAGAGGATCGCGGGTTGCTCGCGCACGGGCGGCGGCTCGTCCGTCGCATGCGCGCGCATGAAGGGATCGAGTTTCGGCCAGCCCGTTTCGCGCACGGCGAAATGCCCGACCCGGCGCGCCTCCGCTTCGAACGCCGCGGTATCACCCGGGCCAGTGGTGCAGTAGAGATCGAAGAAGCCACGCACATAGATGTGACGCGGCTTGCCGGCGTCGAAGCCATGGAAGACTTCGGTCTTCACGCCCGGGAAAAAATGCGGAACGGCGTTGCTCGAGGTGAGCACCGCGAGCGGTGCAAAAGCGCGCACCTCGCCGGTTGTGCGCAACCAGCGCTCATCGCCGCGCAGCTCCTCGCCCCCCGGGCCGTCGAAGAACCAGGCGGCCTCATCGCCGCGCGCGCGGATCGCGGCTTGCAACGGCCGGAGGATCGCGAGCGCATAGCGCTCCGAGCCGTACAACAGGTAATGCCGCGCCACGCGACGTCCTAGATATCGAAGCCGTGCCGCTCGAGGAGCGCTGCGGCCTGTTCGCGCGAGAGCGGATTGCGCGTCATCTCGTAATAGCGCATCCGCTTGTAGACGGCGTACGAGGCCGCCACCTGCGCCACAACGTAGCCGCGCCACCCATCGAGAAATGCGAGTCGCAGCACGTAGTCCTGCAGGAAGGCCGCCAGGAACACGAAGGGGGCCATCCACATGCGTGGCGGCCGCTTGCGGTCGAGCCAGTCGCGCGCCTTGAGCTCGGCGTACAGCAGCGTCTTGAATTGCTTGTGGACCAGCGTCGGGTTGTGGTGATGGATGAAGGGCTGCTCGAACTCCACAGTGCGGCCGTCGAAGACGAGCGATTCGTGCACGCGCACATCGGTCCAGCGGGCACGGCCACGGTGATACAGGCGTCCGAGACGCTCGCCGACCATCGGGCGGTACCAGCGCATCGGCGCGCCCATGTACCAGGCCTCACGCTTGAGGAATGCGCCCGCGGCACCGGAGCGCAGGATTTCCGGCAAGCGGCGTGCGAGCTCCTCGACGAGTGGCAACGACAGCGCCTCATCCGCGTCGAGCGCCAGGATCCAGTCGTGGCTCGCCTGCGAGGTGGCGAAGTTGCGTTGCGCGCCGAAGCCGAGCCACTCCTGGTGTACGACGCGCGCTCCGTGAGCCGCCGCGACCTGGGGCGTGCCGTCGGTGCTGCCCGAATCGACCACGAGCTTCTCCGCCGCCAGCGGCACGCTATCGAGGCAGCGTGCGATGTTCGCGGCCTCGTTGCGGGTAATGACGAGCAGCGTAAACGGCAGCGAGCCCGGGGTGGACATGCTCAGCACATCGCGACCGCCGCATCGGTCTGCAGCGGGTCGATCCTGGTCAGATGCGCATCGAGGCCCGTGACGCAGCGGGTCGCACGCGTGCGCAAGGTGTCCTCGAGCAATCGGTCGAAGGGATTGTGACCCGACGGCGCGCGCGAGCGGTGATAGAGGTGATAGGCAATGGCGCGATGGCGCACGTAGTTGCGCATCACGCCAATGTGCAGCAAGCGCGCCGCAAACTCGCGATCCTCGGGTCCCCAACCGGTGAAGCGCTCATCGTAGCCGTTCACTTGCAGCGCGTGCCGGCGCCAGTACGACTGGTTGCACCCCTGGATGCCGGCGAGCGTCGGTCTGACTTTCGAGGCGAAGCGACTGAGCAGCGGGCTGCGTAGCGCGTAGCTGCGCCGTTCCATGCCGGGGCTGAAGACATTGACGTCGGGCTCGCCGGTGCTCAACAAGCGTTGCGTGACGGGCTCGGAGAGTTGCGGCCGCGCGCCCTGGATGAAGCAGTCGGGCCGCGCGCACGCCACGTGATCCTCGATGAAGCGCCGATGCAGGATCATGTCGCCGTCCACCAGCACGATGTACTCGCCCTCGCTCGCTGCGAGCGCACGATTGCGCGAGCGCGCCAGGCGAAAGCCGTCATCCTCCTGCCAGACATGCCGCACAGGACACGCGAGCTGCGCGCGCCAGCGTTGCACGGATTGGGCGGTTTCCGGACCCGAGCCGTCGTCGGCCACGATCACTTCGTGCGGGAGCGACGACTGGCGCGCCACGCTGGCCAGCGTCAGGCCGAGCGCTTGCGGCCAGTTGTACGTGGTCACGATGAGGCTGACGCGCATCACGGTAGAATCGGTGTCCCCCGCCCGCCATGATACCCGCGCCGAGCTTCCCGAGTCCCACGGGAGGCGGTCACGTGTTCCGATACACTGTGCCCCGTCGACCGGGATGGAAACGGCTGTGCCTGATTCGACTACCGCGCCCGTCGCACTGACCGGCTTCAGTCGCTGGCTCAACAGCTGGTGGCCGAGCGCCCGGTTGCGCCGCGACCCCTTGAGCGAGCTGCGCGTTGCGGGTCGCTATGCCACCGTCAGTATCGCCAACTGGAAACTGACACCGCGCATGTCGCGCTGGCTTCTCGAGCGGCGCGTCGCTCAGCCGCTCACGTTCTCGCAGGACCAGCGCCTGACCGTGGTGATCCCGTTTCGCGATCGTGAAGAGCATCTGCGCCAGCTGATGCCTGTGCTGTCCGCGACGCTCGACGAGCAAGGCATCGACTACCGCGTGCTGGTGGTCGAGCAGGAAGCCGGTGGCCTCTTCAACCGCGGCAAGCTCATCAATGTCGGCATCCACCATGCGGCGGGCGCGAGCGACTATTACTGCCTGCACGACGTCGATGCCGTGCCCGTCGTGGCGAACTACCAGTGTCCCTCGCAGCCGCTGCGGCTGGTCAATACGATCCGCGGGCCCGAGGGCGAGACGCGCCGCACCGACTACTACTTTTCGGGCGCGGTCTCCATTCGCAGGGAACAGGCGTTCGCAGCCAATGGCTACTCGAACGAGTACTGGGGCTGGGGCAAGGAGGACGACGATTTCTTCTTCCGGCTGCTGCTCGCCGGCTATCTCTGTTTCTATGACACCCAGGGGACGTACGACGACTTGCCGAACCCGAAGCAACAACAGGTGGTGCGCAAGAGTCCCCAGACGCCGCCACACGTCAAGCACAACCGCGACCGACGCAGTCGCCTGTTGCGCGGCTTGAGCAGTCCACATGAAGACGGCCTGAATACGCTGCGCTACGAAGTGATCGAGCAGTCGGGCGGCGCGCGCTTCGAGAGAATTCGCGTGCGCTGGTAGTGCACTGACTCCACGCGGCGACAACCCTGGCGCCCGGGCGCTTTCCATGGGCAACGCCTGTGTGCATCGGCATAATTCACGGTCTATGCGCCGCATCGTGATCGCCTGCCTGCTCGTCGCGGCTGCGCCCGCTTTCGCGGCGCGAGGCGTGAGCCCCTATCTGCCGCTCAATCTTGATCCCGAGATCGAGCGGCAGATCGAACGGGTGCTGATCCTGGGCGATCAGCCCGTCGTGACACGACCGATCGCGGCCGCGAGGGTGCTCGACGCGTTGCCGGCCGCCTGCAAGATCGACGCGGCCCTGTGCCGCAACGTGCGTCACTACCTCGAGCGCTACATGGGGAAAGTCGGCCTCGATCACGCGAGCGTCGATGGCGCGGCCACGGATGAGGTGGTCGTGGCCCAGCCGAACGCACACGGCATGTCGACCGACAGCCCATGGCGCGTGTCCGCGCTCGCACACTGGCAACCGAGCGACTACGTGCTGCTCAGCCTGGGCGGCGTGGCCTATGACGGCGGCGCCGTCGCCAGCGGCTCCATGTTGAGCCTGGGATTCGAATACGCGCAGCTCGACATCGGCTACCGTGACCGTTGGCTCTCGCCGTTCACGGGGAGCGCCATGATCATCAGCACCGAGGCGCAGACGCTGCCCTCGGTGACGCTGTCGAATTACGCGCCGATCACGAAATTCGGCCTGCAATACGAAGTGTTTCTCGCCGAGATGGAGGACTCCGACCAGATCCGGTTCGAGGATGGCTTCACCAGCGGCAACCCGCGCCTCGCCGGCCTGCGTCTCGGCATCGAGCCGGCGCCGGGGTGGTCGCTGAGCGCCAATCGGATGATCCAGTACGGCGGTGGCGAGCGCGGTGGCGATTCCTTCAGCGACTTCATCGATGCTCTATTCAACCCGCGCGAAGCCGACAACGCCAGCGATACGCTGAGTCAGGACGACGAATTCGGCAATCAGGTCGCCGCGTGGACCAGCCGCTTCATCTTTCCGGGCCGCACGCCGTTCGCGGTGTATCTCGAGTATGCCGGCGAGGACACCTCCTATGAAGGCAACTTCCGCCTGGGCAACGCCGCTCTCTCGATCGGCATCAGTTTTCCGCGCCTGTGGCGCCAGTTCGATCTGACGTACGAAGCCTCTGAATGGCAGAACGGCTGGTACGTGCACCATATCTATCTCGATGGCCTGACCAATGAAGACCGCGTGCTCGGTCATTGGGGCGCGGACCAACGTCAGCCGGACGATGCGGTCGGCGCGCAGACTCACCTGCTGCGGCTCGGCTGGGAGCCTCCGTTCGGCGGCCTGCTGGAATTGCGCGCGCGCACGATCGACAACGAGGACTATTCGGCGGTCGCCTACGAGCGCGGCTACGACGTCGGGCTCGCCTATTCACGCGGGTTCAAAGGTTTCACGGTCGGCGCAGACCTGCTCGCCGGTCGCGACGTCTTTGGCGAGAGCTACAGCCGGCTCGCGGGCTTCGTGCGCTTTGGCGATGAGTGGTCAGCCAGCGCCGGCGCACTGAGCGATGCCGAGATCGAGCGACCGCTCGGCGCTGAACTCTTCGTGGACGCGGGCGCGACCGCCAGCAGGGTGCAGATCCGCCTGGGCGATGGCAGCCCCAAGACAACCACCGACGCCGAGATCGCGCCACACATCGGTCTCGGCGCGCGCCGCGCGGTCTCGCGACATAGCGACCTCGGCGTGCGCGTCGAGCTCGACCGGGTCGACGACGAGTACCTGCTCGCCGTGCGCGCCGTCGACTATCGCTACCGATTCTCGAGCCCCCTCGCCGTCACGGCCTTTGCGGGCGCGGCGCGCTACGACCTGGCGACGCCGGCGTTCGGCTACTACGTCGGCGCGGGCCTGCAATGGCGCGACCTGCTCAAGGGATTGGACGTCAACCTCGATTTCAAGTACGCGGACAAGGTGGCGCGCGACAAGCTCCTGCCGACCGACCCCGGCACGGATCCACGTCCCGACAGCTTCTACGACGTCTCCGCCGCGACCCTGTCGCTCAGCTATCGCTTTTGAGATAGCGCGCGCACAACTGCTCGAACAACGAGTCGCCCGGAAGGGTGGCGTTGACGTCGAAGTCGTGGGCGCGGCGCGTCATCTCGTTCCACAGGTGCAGCGTAGTGCTCGCCGCGATGATGCCCGGATTGTCGCGCAGGCTCCCGTCGAACACGGTGCGCCAGTTGAGATAGTGCACCGGGTAGAAATGCCAGTACGGCAATGCCCGATCCTCGTACCCAAGGTGGCGCGCCGCCTGCGTGAAGCCCACCGGCCCGTACTCGCCCCAGGCGACGTTGCCGCGACGGTTGCCCTGCAACAGGCGACGCTGGAGCTTGCGCCGCCGCGTGCGACGCGAATCGTAGGGCAGCATGCGGTTCGGCTCGCGGCAGCACGCGACCATCCAGGCGGCCAGCTCGTGCCCCGCAGGAAGCGCGAGCACGGCGTTGTTGATGATCAGCTCGTCCTGGCGCGCGAAGAGCACCCGCTGTGCGTAGTTCAGCGGCTTGAGACACACCACATCGGTGTCCGCCCAGATGCCTCCCTGTTCGTACAGGAGCTGATAGCGAAACCAGTCGGCAAATGTTCCCACCGAGCCGGAATCGGCATGATGAAACAGGAATCTCTGCGGCAGGATGCGGTTGGCATCGATCACGTGCACGCCCGCGGGAATGCCTGCCGGCTCCTCGTATACGTGCAGTCGCACCGGGTGACCGTGCGCCAGGAAGGACGCGATGCACAGTCGCTCCAGTCGCGAGAGCGCGGGACCGTGCCAGAACATGTGAATGGGAGCCGGCATCGCATCGCCTGGGCTGCCGTTTCCCGGCGCTGTGATCGTGCTTTCCATGATGACTGCATTCCTTGCGGTCGCAGGCGCGTCGCCGCGTCCCGCCGTCCCTTCCATCCAGCCGAGCAACGTGCCAGCCGGGTCGAGGTCATGCCGCGCTGTGAATCGAGCATGCGCTCGCCGCCCCATGTCTTCCAGCCGCGCGCGCGAAGCCCACATCTGGTCGAGCGCGGCGGCGAACTCATCCCGCAGCGGACGATCGGCGACAAAGCCGCTCTCCTGCGCCGTGAGCCACTCCGTGATGCCGCCCACGTCGGTCATGACGGCGGGGCGCGCACATTGCATCGCCTCGAGCAGCGCCAATGGCACTCCTTCCGCTCGCGACGGCATGACGAGCACATGATGGTCGCGCCAGATGTCGGCGACGTTGTCGACGAACCCCGCGAACCGCACGCGATCGTCCAGCCCCGCCTCCCGGACCTGCGTCTTCAGGCTCTGCTCTTCCTGTCCGGAACCGCAGAGCGTCAGGCGCCAGTCGCGCGCGCGCCAGGCGGGGGTCGCGAGGATCTCGATGAGCAGATCGAGCCCCTTGATCCGCTCGAGCCGGCCGATGAAGGCCATCCGCAGGCCGTCGCCCGCCGGCCAGGGCAGCGGTCCGGAATCGCCCAGGCGTAGTGGGTTCTGGAAGATCCGCGCCCGGCCTAGCGCGATGCCGAGATGCGCCTCCGTCGTGCGGCGCAGGCGCTCGCTGAGAAAGCCCGCGATGGCGGCCGAGGCGAACGCTGCTGTAGCGCGCCGCATGCGCCGCCAACTGGGCGGCGGGTTCTCTTCGCAGTGGCACAGCAGCACGTATGGCAGCGCGTGCCGCGCGATGAGCTTTCGCAGCGCATTCAGCTCGCCGCGGTAGGAGATGTCGTACGTGGCTGCCTGGTTGATCAGCGTGACGTCCGGGGCGAAGGCGGCGAGGCTGCGAAACGGATTGAAGAAGGTGGTCTTGAGCCACGAACGCCGTGCGACGCGTTCGGTCGAGCGCTCATGCACGCGTGCGCCCTGCTGGACCAGTGCCTCGATACGCGGGTGACGTTGCGGCCACTGATAGGTCATGAGCAGCACTTCGTGACCGGCCGCCAGCGCCCTGGCGGCCGTCGCCGCCCACAATTCCTCGCACCCGCCCCACGGCGTCGCGGCGAGCGTGGAGACGAATGCAATTTTCATCAGCGCTTTTCGAATACGGCGATGGTGCTGAGGTAGAGGCTCGTCTCGAAGGAGACGTAGCGGCGTGTGCCTCGCGCACGCAACACCCTTAGCAGGATCGAGCGCAGCAGCCGCAATGGAATGACGAAGGGGCGATAGAACCAGCGCCCGCCCTCGGGGCGAATGCGCACGGAACTGAGCACCGTGCCGAGCACGTCACGGCCATCGCCGAGGCGCGTAATCTCGAGCGGCGTCAGGGCTGCGGTACGCCCGTGAAAATCGAACGCCCAGGGCGTCGGCCGGAAGAAATCGGCGGGCTCCTCGTGCGGAAACCACAGGTGTGGCGTCGTGAGGAGCAGGCGACCGCCAGGAGCCAGCAGCGCCGCGAGATTGTGAAAAGCCTCGGGCCAGCGCGCGACGTGCTCGAGCACCTCGGTGCACAGGATAAAGTTGAACAGGCGTCCGTGGAGAGCCGGCGGCAGCGGCTCGTCGATCGCGCCGAGCACCTCTACCGTGCCCTGCGGATTCTGATGCACGTCGAAGCCGGTGTACGCGAATCCCATGCGCTCGAGATGCGGGCGAAAAGGCTGCCCGCCGCAGCCGACGTCGAGGCAACGGCCACCGCGTGCGAGCGGCGCTGCGTACTGGCGCAGTCGCTCCTCGATCGCATGACCGAGCAGCGGCACCATCCAGCGTTCGATCGGCCACTGCGGTTCATAGCCGGTGCGCTCGGGCAACGCACCGCTGCGCCACCGGTCACCGGGGACATCGGAAGAGACCGCCACGTCAACGTCCCCGCGACGTCACACGCGCACACCGACGCGGCCGGTGTCGTCGATGATGTTGAGGAGTATCGGAGCCGAGTGCGCGCCAAAATACTCATCCACCGCGCGCCGTGCACCCGCCCACCAGCCATAGTCGTCGATGATGAGCACCCCGCCGATCGCGAGCCGCGGAAACAGGTATTCCAGCTCGTGGCGCGTGGACTCGTACCAATCGGTGTCCAGCCGCAGCAACGCGATCGACGGCGGCGCCGCGGCCGGGATGGTTTGCTCGACCTTGCCGACCACGTAATGAATGCGCGCGAGGTCGTGACCAGAGAGAGCCATCGTCGCCTTCACGATGTCGAGACTCGCTTCGGCGCGCGTCTGGTCCTCGCCGGGCTCCTTCAGGAGCGCTGCGGCGGGCGCACCGTCGTGGGCGCGCACGTCCTCGGGCCCGGGCGTCGGCATCCCGGAAAACGTATCGAACAGGTAAAGGTCGCGACCGGTGTCGCCCGTATCGCGCAGCGTGCGCGCGGCGGCCAGCATGCTGCCTCCGCGCCAGACCCCACACTCAACGAACGCGCCGGCAATCTTTCGGCGGACCACGTAGCGCGTCGCCAGGATGAGCGCCTGGACGCGTTGCTGCGAGGTCATGGTGTGGGGACGCACGAGAGCGAGCGTCTCGCGGTCGAACGCGTTCAGCTCCGGGCCCACGTAGTCGCTCCGGCTCGACGCGCCCTTCGCTTTTCGTCGTGCGAACAGCTTGTGCAACATCGTCGCGAAAACTCGTCAGGCTTTCGACCTCGCCGACCGCCGCGAGCCGACGGCGACCAGCAGCAGGAGTGCGCACAGGATCAGACCGTCGATGCTGCCCGACCCGCCTGGGCCCGCCGAGCCCGCATGGACGACTCTGACGGTGCCCTCGGTCTTGATGCGATCGCGAAACACATTGAGCTCCTTCTGCAGGTTGCCCGTCATCTCGTCCATCGCGCGACCGAAACTCTCGTCCTGCGTCTTGCGCACCTGCTGCGGCGTGCCCACGAGGGTCGCGTCCTTGGTGATCTTGTCGATACCGGGCGCACGGAACAGCAACGTGCGCGTGGGAATGTCGAACACCGCGGTGTCGACGAGCGTCTGGACTTCGTTGGTCGTGCCCTCGACCACGTAAGCGCCGACGATCGTCCAGTAGAGGAACGACGAGCTGGTGTCCGACGACGTCGCGACCTGGTCGTGCGAGACGAGCGCGATCACGTCCAGCTTGTAGAGCCGCGCCACCTGGTCGATCCCCTCGAAGCCACGGCCCGAGCGCATGTAGGTTTCCGGGATCGCCACGATCTCACGCAGGTACTCTCTGCCCTGGAATGCGGCCTTGGTGCGCTCGAGCAGCTCGACCTTGCGCGCTTCGGACAGCGGATCGCCGCTCTGCATGTTGGTGGGCACGAAGGCGAGCCCGACGCGCAACGGCAGGTTGAGCGTTGGGATCACTGAATCGACCGGCGGTGGCTCCTCGCCCTGCGGGTAGAGATAGTCGACCAGGCTGCTCGAGCTGCCCTTGCGTGGACCGCCGTCGCTGCCGAACCAGGACAGCGTGCTGCAACCCGCAATCAACGCCACGATGACCGCCAGACCAATTGACCGCCGCATCTGGTGCCCCCTTAATAGGTATATTGCGGCGAAGCATGCGCTATCGCCCCGGCGGCAGCAAACCATCGTGGAGACACGGATTGAGTGACGCGAGCGAAGCCTCATGAGCGGCGCGGTCGAGCACGAGGTCGAGCGGCATCGATTCGTAGCGCGCTTCCCCGAAGGCGAAGGCGAGTTGGTCTACCGGCGCACGGCAACGGGCGCACTCGACCTGTTGCACACGGGCGTCGACCCGAGACTGCGACGGCGCGGCATCGGTGAGTCGCTGGTCCGCGCCGCGCTCGGCTACGCGCGCGCCAATCGTCTGCAGGTCATTCCCACCTGTCCCTTCGTCGCCCGTTGGCTCGAAAAGCATCCCGGGGAACGCGACCTGGTGGCGAGCCACTAACTCCAATCAAGAATCACGGTCAGGAGTGTCAAAGATGATCGAGGCGTACATCTGGCCCACCGGCAACGGCAAGAAGATCACCATCATGCTCGAGGAGTGCGGGCTGCCGTATCGCGCGATCCCGGTGAACATCAACAAGGGCGACCAGTTCACGCCCGAGTTCACCGCGATCAGCCCCAACAACAAGATGCCCGCCATCGTCGATCGCGACGCCGAGGGCGGTCCGCTCGCCATGTTCGAATCGGGCGCAATCCTGCAGTACCTCGCGGAAAAGACCGGCCGGTTTCTGCCGCGCGACACCCGCGGCAAGTACAACGTGCTGCAGTGGGTGTACTGGCAGATCGGCGGGCTGGGGCCGATGGCCGGGCAGGCCCATCACTTCCTCCGCTATGCGCCGCACCAGATCGAGTACGCGATGCACCGCTTTCGCAGCGAAGTCGCGCGCCTCTACAAGGTGATGGACACACAACTGGCGAAGGCAGAGTATCTGGCGGGCGAATACTCGATCGCCGACATCGCCTGCTGGCCGTGGGTGTTCCGCTACGATTGGCAGGGCCAGGACCTGAACGATTTCCCGGGCGTCAAGCGCTGGTTCGAGGCAGTCGGTGCGCGGCCGGCAGTGACGAAAGGCGCCGCGGTCGGACAGGACTGGGTCGCCAGCTCGCAGCCGATGTCGGATGGAGACAAGAAGCGCTTGTTCGGGCTGCGCGACGAGGATCTGAAGAAGGCGAAGGGCTGATGGCCACGCAAATGAAACTCGACGTTCGTGCGCGCGTCAGCGCGGACGAATGGGATGTGCGCGTCAATCTCGCGGCCGCTTATCGGCTGGTAGCGCACTTCGGCTGGGACGACCTCATCTTCACGCACATCTCGGCGCGCGTGCCGGGCCGTGAGCACCACTTCCTGATCAACCCCTACGGCATGTTGTTCGACGAGATCACCGCTTCTTCGCTGGTGAAGGTCGACCTCGACGGCAACAAGGTGCTGGAGTCCGACTACGCCATCAACCCGGCAGGATTCGTCATCCACAGCGCCGTTCACGCGGCGCGCGAAGACGCGCTGTGCGTGCTGCACGTGCATTCCGTCAACGGCGTCGCCGTCTCGGCGCAGAAGGACGGATTGCTGCCGATCTCCCAGCACGCGGCCACGGTGCTGCCCTCGCTTGGCTATCACGACTATGAGGGCGTGGCGTTGCGCGATGAGGAGAAGCCGCGCCTGGTGCGCGATCTCGGCAACCGCCGCTGCCTCATCCTGCGAAACCACGGGCTCCTGACCGTGGGCGGGAGCGCCGCGGAAGCCTTTCTCGCAATGTACCTGCTCGAGACCGCATGCATGATCCAGGTGCGCGCCCAGTCGGGCGGCGCGCGGCTGAATCACATCGACCAGGCGATCCTCGACGACTTCCCGGCCCAGACACGCGAAGTGACGCGTGGCCAGGGCGGGAGCCTCGTCTGGCCCGCGCTGCTGCGTCGCCTCGATCGGCTGGATCCGTCGTTCCGCAGCTAGGCCTGACCCGCCCTCACTCAGCAGTACCGGCTCGTGCCAGTTCTGTCATGGATCGCCGAGCCTCCATCAAGTTGATCGGCGGTGCTGCTGCGGCCCTCGCCTTGGGCCCGGTTCGTCCCGCTCGCACGGCGGCGCGCCCTGACACTCGTCCGAGCATCATCCTCATCATCATCGACGACATGCGATGGGATGAGTTCGGTGCGGGCGGACATCCCTATCTCGAGACGCCGCACATCGATCGCCTCGCCCGGGAGGGCGCCTCGTTCTCGCAAGTCATTCACGCGACGCCGCTGTGCTCGCCCAATCGTGCGTGCCTGCTGACCGGGCAGTACGTGGCCCGGCACGGCGTCTATAACAACGCGGACCGCAGCCTCCTCAGCCACCTGCTGCCGACCTTTCCGCAGGAGCTCAAGCGCGCCGGCTACACGACGGCGCTGGTGGGCAAGTGGCACATGGGAAACGATCCGACGCCGCGCCCGGGATTCGACTACTGGGTCAGCTTCGCGGGCCAGGGCAAGATCGTCGATCCGGAGCTGTTCGAAAAGGGACGCCTCGAGAAGGTCTCGGGTTACGTGACGGACCTGCTGACCGACCGTGCGCTCGAGTTCATCCGTTCGCAGCGCGGGACCCAGCGTCCCTACTTCCTCTGTCTCGCGCACAAGGCGCTCCATCCGGATGCGATACAGCGCAACGACGGCTCGCTCGATACGCAGTTCGGCTCCCGGTATATCGCCGCGGATCGGCATCGCGGGCGGTACCAGGATGAGATCTTTCCGCGCGCCAAGGTGGCCAAGTCTGCCGCACAGGGTGTCACGGGCAGCGCGATGGTCGAGCGCTTTCTGGTGCGCAAGCAGTCGGAGGCGAACCTGCGCGAATTCGGCGGGATGCTGGATCCCGGGACGAGCGAGCAAAGCATCCGCGATCGCGCCGAGATGATGCTGTCGGTCGACGAGGGGCTGGGAGGCATCCTCGCGGAGCTCGAAGAGTCGGGCACCCTCGATCAGACGGCGATCATTTTCGGCAGCGACAACGGCTTCTTCTTCGGCGAGCACGGTTTGAGCATCGAACGACGCCTGCCGTACGAGGAGGCGGTGCGTGCCCCGCTACTCGTGCGTTATCCACCCCTGGTGAAAGCAGGAAGCCGCATAGGCGCGCTGGTGTCGTCGATCGACGTTGCACCCACGATCCTGCAGCTCGGCGCGGCCAGGATCGGTGCGCAGGTGCAGGGCATCTCCTTCCTGCCGCTGCTCACGAGTGGCGAGGGGCGATCAGCCCACCGCAGCTCGGCACTGATCGAGAACTTCAGCGACGATCGACCCTTTCCGTGGGTGCTGGACGCCGACTACAAGGCGATCCGGACCGATCGTCACAAGCTGATCCATTGGATCCAGCACCCGGAGCTCGATGAGCTCTACGATCTCGGCGCCGACCCGCGCGAGGACCACAACCTCCTCAACGATCCTCGACACCGGGCGCTCGCGGCGAGATTGCGGGCAGACCTGGGACAGCTCGTCCGGCAATCGATAGCGCTGTGACGGGCGACCGCCCTTGCAGGCTGGCCTAGTTCGGCCGCGGCGGGAGCGAAGTCTCGAGCACCTTGCGCCACGCCGGAAGCTCCGACAGCGTCGCGTGCCAGCGCTTGATGTGCGCATAGGGATCGAGCGGAATCGCCGCGGGTCGCGCGAGATTGAGCGGCGCTCCGATCGAGAAGTCCGCCACTGTAGGCTTATCGCCGGTGATGTACTGGCGATCCTTCAGCTGCCCGTCGAGCACCTGGGCGACCGCGTGGAAGCGCTCGTGACCCCGGGCGATTTCCTTGGGGTCCGGATCGCCGAGGTTGAGCAGCTTCTTCACCAGGTTCTCGAAGATCGGGAGCGCACAGGCCGGGTCCCAGTGCGCGAGATCCCAGCACAGCCAGCGCGCGACATCGGCGCGTCCGCGCGCGTCGGTCGGCAACATCCCGCTCTCGGGCTTCTTGGCGGCGAGATACTGGAGAATCGCATTCGATTCCCACAGCACGAAGCCGTCCTCCTCGAGCACCGGCATGCGGCGGTTCGGATTGAGGGCGGCGAACTCGGGCGTCTTGTGTTCGCCCTTGGGGAGATCGACGAAGCGCAGGTTGTACTCGAGGCCCAGGTGCGTGGCCGCTGCGAGAACCTTGAAGGCGCGCGGCGACGGTGGAAACACATAGAGATTGATCACGTGATGGTTCCTCGTTGCTGAATTGCGTGATTGTCTGCTTCACTGTCCGGCGGCCGCCGCGAAGTGCCCGAGCAGTGCGCTCCAGCCGTTGGGCGAACCGACCTTCTCGCGCAGCAGCTCGCCCTGCTCTCCCAGGCGCTCGAGGTGACGATGCTCCAGCTCGACACGCGTGGCGCCCTCACCTTCCGCGGTGAAGCGCACTTCCACTTCGGTCGTCACGCGCGGGTCGAACTTGAAATCGGCGTTGAGTTGCCAGCCGAGCACGATGCGGGCCGGCGGCTCCCACACCAACACCGTGCCCCAGTCGCACTCCGAGCCATCTACGCCGCGCTCGAACCAGCGCCCGCCGACACGGGGCTCGATCACCACCTCTTTCTGCGGCACCTTGCCGATCGTGTGCGAAGGCGGCCACCAGCGGGCGAACCCCGCGGTGAACACTTCAAAAGCGCGGGCGGGTGCGGCGCTGACGCGTACGTTTTTGCGGACGGGCGCGACCGTGATCGTACGACTCATGGGTTTTGCCTTTTGGCGTTGGAGCAGGCGGCGGCTCGCCCGCCTTGTCGACTTCCGCCTGGAAAGCGGCGAGCGCCTGATCCCAGAACTGATCGAGCCATCTCCTCAGAGCGCCCAGGCCGTTGGGATCGATGTAATACACGCGGCGTGTTCCCTCGGCGCGATCCGCCACCAGGCCTGCGAGTTTCAGGACCTTCAGGTGCTGCGAGACGGCTGGCCGGCTGACGGGCATGTCGCACGCGATCTCCCCCACCGCGCGCGGACCGGCGCGCAGGTGTTCGAACACTTTCCGACGCGTGGGATCGGCCAGGGCCGTGAGTGCCTCTTCGTAAGCCATACCTTACGGTAAACTAATACTTACAGGAAGGCAAGGCCCAGGGGTGGGGTCCCGGGAACGAGGCGCAGGCGTTGCGGCGGGCCCGAGCGCAAACGTACCCTCCTCCACCTGGCGAGACCCGACAGGCAGGAGGCCGCATGAGCCTCAAGGGAAAGACGCTCTTCATCACCGGCGCCAGTCGCGGGATCGGCCTGGCGATCGCACTGCGGGCCGCGCGCGACGGCGCGAATGTCGCCATCGCGGCCAAGACGGACCGCCCGCATCCCAAGCTTCCCGGGACCATCTTCACCGCCGCCGAGGAAGTCGAGAAGGCCGGCGGGCGGGCCCTGCCGCTCACGGTCGATGTGCGTGACGAAGCTGCAGTCGTCGCCGCGGTGCAGCGCACCGCGGCCCACTTCGGCGGGCTCGACATCTGCGTCAACAACGCTTCCGCGATCAGCCTGACCGGAACGCTCGCCACGGAGATGAAGCGCTACGATCTCATGCAACAAATCAATACGCGCGGCACTTTCCTCGTGAGCAAGGCTTGCATCCCGCATCTCAAGCGTTCGTCGAACCCGCATATCCTGATGCTCTCCCCGCCGCTCGACATGTACCCGCGCTGGTTCGCGCCGCACCTCGCCTACTCGATTGCGAAGTTCGGGATGAGCCTGTGCGTGCTCGGCTTGTCCGCGGAATTGCTCGCAGACGGCATTGCGGTGAACGCACTCTGGCCGCGGACGATCATTGCGACCGCCGCGATCGAATTCGCGCTCGGCGGCCCGGAAGCGCTGCGGCGCGCGCGCAAGCCCGAGATCCTGGCGGACGCGGCTTACGTGGTCTTCAATCAGCCAAGCCGCCAGTTCAGCGGCAATTTCTGCATCGACGACACACTGCTCTACGAGAACGGCGTGCGCGACTTCGATCGGTATCGCGTGGATCCGACCGTGCCGCTGACACTCGATCTCTTCGTGCCGGAGGACGCGGCGCTGCCGCCGACAGTCACGCTCGGCCCGCTACCAGATTGACACGCGCTCTTCGGGTTTCAGGTAGAGCTTGTTCCCGGGCTTGACGTCGAACGCCGCATACCAGGCGTCCATGTTGCGCACCGTGCCGTTCAGTCGGAAATACGGCGGGCTGTGCGGATCTGACATCACCAGCTCGCGCAGCGCGCCGTCGCGATACTTGGCCCGCCAGATCTGCGCGAACGACAGGAAGAAGCGCTGATCGCCCGTCAGGCCCTGGATGAGCGGGGCCTGCTGGCCCTTGAGCGACATCCGATAGGCCTCGTGAGCCATGCTGAGGCCGCCGAGATCGCCGATGTTCTCGCCGATGGTGCTTTCGCCCTTGACGTTGAGACCGGGCAGCGCCTCGAACGACGAGTACTGCTTGATGAGCATGTCGGCGCGCGTGGTGAACGCGGCCGCGTCCTTCTCCGTCCACCAATCGGTCATCGAGCCGTCCGGCGCGAACTTGCGGCCCTGGTCGTCGAACCCGTGACCGATCTCGTGACCGATGACGGCGCCGATCGCGCCGTAGTTCACCGCCGCGTCCGCATTCGGATCGAAGAACGGCGGCTGCAGGATCGCCGCCGGGAACACGATCTCGTTGTTGAGCGGGTTGTAGTAGGCGTTCACTTCCTGCGGAGCCATGCTCCACTCGCTCTTGTCCACCGGCCCGTCGAGCCGCGCGACTTCGAAGTCCCACTGCCAGCGCTGCGCGCGGTGCACGTTGCCGATGAGGTCACCACGCTGGACGACGAGGGTGGAGTAGTCCTTCCACTTGTCCGGATAGCCGATCTTGGTGACGAAGGTCGCGAGCTTGTCGTGGGCGCGCTTCTTGGTCTCTGGCGTCATCCATGCAAGCTTGTCGATGCGCACCGCGAGTGCGGCCCGCAGGTTGGCGACGAGCGCCTCCATCTTCGCCTTGGACTCGGGCGGGAAGTGCTTCTGCACGTACACCTGCCCGACCTGCTCGCCCATCGCGCCGTTCACCAGGTCGACGCCGCGCTTCCAGCGCTCGCGCTTCTTCGGCTGTCCGCGCAGCGTCTGGCCGTAGAACGCGAAGTTGGCATCGTCGATGCGCTCGGGCAGGTAAGGCGCGTGATCGCTCAGGTAGTGAAACGTCATGTACGCTTTGAGCGTCTCGAGCGACGTTGCCTCGATCAGCTTGGCGATGTCCTGGATCGCGCTCAGCTCACCCAGCACGAACTTGTCGCGCTTGCCGAGGCCGCCCACTTCGAAGAACGCCGGCCAGTCGAAGCCGGGCGCCTGTGCGAGCACTTCGGCGCGCGTGCGCGGGTTGTAGATCGCCTGCAGGTCGCGCTGCTTCTCGATCGGCCATTGACGGCGTGCGATCTCGGTCTCGAAGGCCATGATCGCCTGTGCATCGGCGGCAGCAGTCTTGCCGCCACCGAGCGTGAGCATCTGCTCGATGAACGCGACGTACTTGGCGCGGATTTCCTTGAGCTGCTCGTCATCCTTCAGGTAGTAGTCGCGATCCGGAAGCCCGAGCCCCGCCTGGAAGACGAACACGTTGTAGATGTTCGGATCCTTGAAGTCCGGGTAGAACGCCACCGAGAAGGCCGAGACGATCCCCTCGGTGCCGAAGAGACGCGCGACGTCCGTCTTGGACTTCATGGCCCGGATGCGATCGAGGTCCGTCTGCGCCGGCTTGAGCCCCGCGCTCTCGATCGCCGG